>CAZACZ010000059.1:0-10924 GCA_964483695.1 uncultured bacterium
TCGTCCACCAACGCCGCGATCTGATCCGGGTCGAGTTCGGCTCCGGTGCGGGGGTCGAGCATGGCGGCGTGCACCACGTGCTCCTTCTTCCCGCTCAGGACCGCCTCCACGGTGAGTTCCTGGACGTTGACGTTGGTGCGGATGAGCGCCGCGAGCTGCGGCGGCAACGCGCCGACGCGCGTCGGTTGCACGCCGTTGCCGTCGACCAGGCACGGCACCTCGACGCAGCAGCCGTCGGGCAGGTCGTCGATGAGGCCGTCGTTGGGCACGTTGCCGTAGACCACGCGCGGTCGTCCGGTCTCGATGGCATGGACGATGCCGGCGGCGTACTCGTCGCTGCGGCGCACCTGGCGCAGTTCGGCCAGGTGCCCCGCCACCGCCTCGCGCTGGCTCCGCATCACCTGGATCCCGCTGGCGGCCAGCCGTTCGCGCAGCGCGGCGGGATCGTGCCTGCCCGGTTCCTCCAACTCCTGCTCGATCGCTTCCCAAGCGATCTCGTACAACTCGCAGCGCCCCGGGTACTCGTCGAGCGGGATGGCGAAGCGCTCGATCAGGTCGGGCCGGTCGCGCTTGAGGTACCACGGCACGTACTCGGCGAGGTGCTCGCTCGACTCGGTGACGAAGTACCCGAAGCGGCGGAAGAGGTCGTAGCGCACGCGGTTCTCGTCGGGTACGCGGCCCTCGGCGATGACGCGTTGCAGCTCGGAGGTGAGGTCGCGCCCCCGGTGCTCGAAGCGCAGGAAGAACGCCAGGTGGTTGATGCCGGCCACCAGGTAGTCGACCTCGTCGGGCGGCACGCCGACGTCGCGCGACAGCTGCCAGGCGGTGTGCTGCACGCTGTGGCACAACCCGAGCGTGGCGATGGTGCCGCTGCGGGTGAGGGCGCGGCAGTTCATCGCCATCGGGTTGGCGTAGTTCAGGTGCAGCACGTCGGGGCAGAGGCGCTCCATGTCGGCCTGGAACTCCAGCAGCACCGGGATCGTGCGCAGCGCCCGGAAGATCCCGCCGATGCCGAGCGTGTCGCCGATGGTCTGGCGCAGGCCGTAGCGCTTGGGGATCTCGAAGTCGGTCACGGTGGCCGGCCGGTACCCGCCCACCTGGATCATGCTCAAGGCGTAGTCCGCGCCATCCAGGGCGCGCTCGCGGTCGGTGGTCGCGACGAGGTTCGGCCGCACCCCGAGGCGCTCGGCCACGCGCCGCGCCACGCGTTCCGACAGGCGCAAGCGGCGCTCGTCGATGTCGAACAGGCGGATCTCGCTGTCGGCCAGTTCCGGGTAGCTGAGGAGGTCGGTCACCAGCGTCTTGGCGAACACCGTGCTGCCGGCTCCGAGGAACGCGATGCGGGGCATGCCGCTGCTCACCCCCCTGCGCTGGCCGCGCGAGCGCGCACGGCGGCGTCGCGCACGTCGCAGGTCAGGTGGTGGGTGCGCAGCGCGTCGGCGTAGGTGCACAGCGGCCCCTCGGGATCGCCGCGGCGCACGGCGTCGAGGAACACCCGGGCCTGCACGGCGAAGGGGTCCTCCTGCAGCTGCACCTCGCGTCGCTCACGGGCGTCGTCGATGACGAGCGCGGTGCGCGTGACGGTGAGCACGACACCGTCGCACACCAGCCGTAAGTGCACCAGCTGGTTCGCCGGCAGGACGTTGGAGGCAGCGAACACCCCCAGCGCGCCGCCGTCGAACCGCAGCGTGGCGGCCGCGACCCCAGCCACGTCGGGCGCTGCGGGCCGGTCCAGCAGGCCGTCGACGGCGAAGAGCACCTGCGCCTCGCCCAGCAGGTGCCGTGCCAGGTCGAAGTGGTGGGTGGCCTGCTCGACCATCTGCCCGCCGCTGCCCGACGCGCGCCGCCACCAGCTCGGGGTGGGGAGGTTGCCATGCCAGGCGCCCTCGACGAAGCGCACCCGGTGGTCGGCGAGCACCTCGCGCACGAGCGGTAGCGTGTCGAAGGCGCGCCACTGGTAGCCGACGCCGACCACCAGGCGGCGGTCGGCCACGGCCTCCGCGATCCGGTCGGCGGTCCTACGGTCAACGGCCAGCGGCTTCTCGACCAGGAACGGGACGCCGGCGGCCACCAGCGCCTCGTCGACGCCGTCGTGAGCGTCCGGCGGCACGGTGACGAAGGCGGCGTCGAGTTCCTCGGTAGCAAGCAGCGCCTGCACCGAGGGGTAGGCGCGCCCTCCCCAGCGCGCCGCCGCCCGCGCGCTGCTGGGCTGCGTCCTGGCGACGTGCGCCACCACCTCGACACCGTCCATGGCCCGCAGCGCGCCGAGATGCCGTGCGGCGATGCCGCCTGCGCCGATCATCGCGACGCGCAGCGTACGCGGGGTCCGGGTGGGCGTAGTCGTGCTCATGCCGATCCCTCCTCCGGCGCCACGTCCAGCACGACCTGCAGCGCCGCGCCGGGGTCGCGGTCGAGCAGGGCGAACGCTTCGGCCGCCGCCGCCAACGGGAAGCGGTGCGTGACCAAGGGAGCCAACCGCAGGGTTCCCTCGGCCTGCAGGCGCACGACCTCGTGCGCCAGGCGCAAGCGGGTCCAGCGGTAGCTGCGTTCGGGCGCCACCCCGGAGATCTGCGAGCTCACCAGCGTGACGCGGTTGTGGTGGAACTCCTCGCCGAGCGCCAAGGCGTCGGCGCCGCCCTGGAAGAAGCCCATCGCCACGACCCGGGCCGCGTACGCCACGCTCCGCACCGCCTGATGGAGCGCCGCCGCGTTCCCGGTCACCTCGAACGCGACGTCGGCGCCGCGGCCGGAGGTGCGCTCACGGATCGCGACCGCGACGTCGCCTACCTCGTCCGGCACCATCGCCTCGTCGATGGCGCCCAGCCCGAGCGCCACCTCGAGGCGGTGCGGAAGGCGCTCGACGCCGATCACGCGCGTGCCGGAGTGCTTCGCGAGTTGCGCCACGATCTGCCCCAGTACCCCGAGCCCGAACACCACCACCGTCTCGCCGATGTGCAGCGCACCGTCGTGGACGCCGTTCAAGGCGGTCGACCCGATGTGCGAGAAGATGCCGGCGATGGGGTCCAGGCCGCGCGGCAAGCGCCGTTCGCGCGCCGTGGCCTCGTCGGTCACGTGCTCCGAGCGATGCCCCCAGGTGCCGAACAGCAGGTCGCCGACGGCCACGCCCTCTACGTCGGGCCCGACCTCGACGACCCGCCCGACCTCCTCGTACCCGAGGTCGCGCACGGGATAGGCGGGCGTATCGCCGGTTCGCGGCACGAACAGCCGCCGCTCGGCGTCCCAGCGCCTACGCAGGTGCGGGTTGGTGCCGCGGTAGGCGGTGAGCTCGGTGCCGGCGCTGATGCCGCTGTGCAGCGTGGCGATGCGGACCTCGCGCCGACCGAGTGGCGCGGCGGGGTACGAGGCGAGCTCGAGGTCGAACGGGGCTCGTAGGACGATCGCGGTGGGCATCTCGACCTCGGCGATGGCGGGAACGGCGTGACGTGCGGCACGGGCGCAGGGCGTCGCGGACTCGAACGTGCCGCGCTCGCCCGGCGACGGCCGGTGGGTGCTCTCAGCGTAGCGCAGCGAAGCGGCCGCGCCGGGAGAGGATCGGTGCGGCGGCTTGGCCGTGTCCGCCCGCGCGCTGGGCTACTGTCGTACATGCCGGTCGCGCTTCGTCGCCCACCTTCGGTGCCGCCTTCGGCGCTGCCGTCGCGGCCCTACACGCCTTCGTTGCGACGTGCTGCCCATGCGGTGCGCTGTGCCGCCCAGGTCGCGCGCCGCGCCGCGTCCGCCACGACCCGTGCCGCCCAGGCCGCACGCCCCTGACCCGTGGAGCTCCTTGCCATCGAACGTGCCGCGGTGCGCGCCGTGCCGGCGCTCGAGGAGTTGCGGGTGCACGAGTGGCTGGTCGCGTTCGGGCGCGGCGCCGTGCAGCGCATGAACGCCGTCACGACCTTCGGGACCGCCCCGGACGCGCTCGAGGAGGCCGTGGACAGGGTGGAGGCGCTGGCCGACGAACGTGCTGCGTCGCGTCGGTTCCGCCTCACGCGGCTCGACGCCGACCTCGAGGCGTTGCTGCGCCGGCGCGGGTACGAACGCTCGGCCGACGTCCTGGTGATGACGCGCCCGCTCCAGCGCGACGACCGAGGCGCGGCCGCGGCGTTCCCGCAACAGCCGGGCGGTCCGGCGGCCCACGACCGGGCGGACCCCGAAGCCTTCGCCCGAGGCACCTCCGAGGCCTTCGTCCGGGGCGCACCCGACGCCGCCTGGCTCGACGGCCTACGGCGCTTCGGCGGCTACGACGAGGTTCGGGCAGCGGAGATCGGCGCGGGCCTCGCACGCCTGCGGCTTCCTCACGCGGCGTTCCGACGGGAGGCGGCGGCGGTCGGGCTGGCGGTGGTCGACGGCGAGTGGGTGGGGCTCTTCGACATCGCCGTCGCCCCGGAGCGGCGTCGGTCGGGCCTGGCGCGCGCGCTCACCGCCGCGATGCTGGCCTGGGGCGCGGCCGAGGGGGCGAACGGTGCGTACCTGCAGGTGCACTCGGAGAACGCCCCCGCCCTGGCGCTCTACCGCGGTTTGGGCTTCGACGAGGCCTACCGCTACCACTACCGCACGCGACGGCGCGGCTGAGGCGCCACGCACCTACGCCCTAGACCCCCACCACCCGGCTGCGCCGCTCCAGCAGCAGCGTGTCGCGCCACACGCCGTGCTGCTGCGCGATCCGTTCGCGGCGCCCGACCTCGCGGAAGCCCGCCCCCAGATGCAACGCGTACGAGGCATGGTTCTCCGGGAAGATCGAGGACTGCAGCGTCCAGAAGCCGGCCGCCTCGCTGTCGGCGACGAGCTTCGCCAGCAACGTGCGACCGATGCCCTGGCCGCGCACGCGGGACGCCACGTAGATCGTCACCTCCGCCACGCCGGCGTACACCGGGCGCGCCGACACGCGCGATAGCGTGGTCCAGCCGCACACGCCCGCGTCGTCCAACGCCACCGTGCGGCCCACCTCGAGCTTCGACGCCGACCACGCTTCCCACGTCTCGGGTGCGGTGGTCTCGAAGGTGGCTTGATGCGTCGCGATCCCCTCGAGGTAGATCGCCCGGACGTGGGGCCAATGCCGTTCGTGCATCGGCTGGAGCGTAGGCGTGGTAGCCATGCCGCCCAGTCTGCACCGAACCTCGCCCGCCCCCATTGATTTCCCCCGTGGGAACCGGTATACCGGCTTCGTAGAGTCCAATCGTCTCGAGTCGTGGCCGGGGTCGTGCCTCCGTCTTCCTCGTAGCTTCCGTGCCGCCGACGCCAGGAGGTCTTCGCTTCGCCGACGCGTGCGATCCGCCATGGGGCCGGACGCGCCCAACGTGCCTCTAGCGCTGGAACGGGACCGTACCGCCTTGTCGGCGGCCAGGCGTCCAGCATGTTCGGAAGGGACCGGTATGAGAGCATCGAGGATCTTCGCAGCGTTCCTGGCCGCGTACGCCCTGCTTTCGGTGGTGGCGTGGGCGCAAGGCGAGTTCGAGGACCAGGTGACCATCATCGCCTGGGCCGGCTACATCGAGCGCGGCGACACCGACCCGGCGTTCGACTGGGTGACGTCGTTCGAGGCCGAGACGGGCTGCCAGGTGCAGGTGAAGACCGCCGCCACCTCCGACGAGATGGTGGCGTTGATGAACGAAGGCGGCTTCGACCTCGTCACCGCCTCGGGCGACGCCAGCCTGCGCTTGATCATGGGCGGGCGCGTGCAAGCGATCGACATCAGCCGCATCCCCAGTTGGAACACCGTCGACGCGCGCCTGCAAGACGCCCCGTGGCACACCGTGGAGGGCGTGCACTACGGCGTTCCGTACCAGTGGGGCGGCAACGTGCTGGCCTACAACACCGAGGTGTTCCCCGAGGCGCCGACCAGCTGGAGCGTGGTGTTCGAGGAGCAGATCCTGCCGGACGGCAAGAGCAACCGCGGACGCGTGCAAGCGTTCGACGGCCCCATCTACATCGCCGACGCCGCGCTCTTCCTCAAGTACCACAACCCCGAGTTGGGCATCGAGGACCCGTACGAACTCGATCGCGCCCAGTTCGACGCGGCGGTGGCGCTGCTGCGCCAGCAGCGCGAGCTGGTGGGCCGCTACTGGCACGACGCCTTCGTGCAGATCGACGACTTCACCAACGAGGGCGTAGCCGCCTCGAGCTCGTGGCCGTTCCAGGTCAACATCCTGCAGGCGCAGGGCGCCCCCATCGACAGCGTCGTCCCGGTCGAAGGCGCCACCGGATGGGCCGACACCACCATGATGCATGTGAACTCGAAGAACCCGAACTGCGCCTACGCGTGGCTCGAGCACTCCATCGACCCGAAGGTCCAAGGCGACTTGGCGGCGTGGTTCGGTTCGGTGCCGGCGGTGCCGGCGGCGTGCAGCGGCAACGAGCTGCTGGGCGAGGAAGGCTGCGCCACCAACGGCTTCGACGAGTTCGAGAACATCTCGTTCTGGACAACGCCGGTCGCCGATTGCGGTGGCGGACGCGAGTGCGTGCCGTACTACGAGTGGGTGACGAACTACATCGCCATCCTCGGCGGTAGGTAGGCGGCCGCGCGAGGGAAGTTCGAGCCGAGAGCGTCGCCGGAAGGAACGCTCGTGGATGGAGACCGCATGACGTCGTACGACCTGTGGATCGATGGCGCCTGGACCAAGAGCCGGTCCGGCGCCGTCATGGACATCGAGAACCCCGCCACCGGCGCGATCATCGCGCAGGTGGCGGACGCCGACGCGAACGACGTCGACCGCGCGGTGCGGGCGGCGCACCAGGCGTTCGCCGACGGGCGTTGGTCGCGCCTGGCGCCCGGCCAGCGCTCGGAAGCGCTGTACCGGCTGGCGCGAGCGTTGGCGTCGCGCGCCGAGGAGCTCGCGCGCATCGAGTCGGAGAACACCGGCAAGCCGTACAGGAGCCTCTCGCTCGGCGGCGACCTACCGTTCGCGATCGACAACCTGCACTTCTTCGCCGCCGCCGCTCGCGCCACCGACGGCATGGCGGCCGGCGAGTACGCCCCCGGCTACACCTCGATGTTCCGCCACGAGCCGGTCGGCGTGGTGGGGCAGATCACGCCGTGGAACTACCCGCTGATGATGGCGGTCTGGAAGCTCGGGCCGGCGTTGGCGGCGGGGTGCACGGTGGTGCTCAAGCCGGCGCCCGGCACGCCGCTCACCTCGCTGCTGCTGGGCGAGCTGGTGAAGCAGGCCGGCATCCCCGACGGCGTGGTGAACGTCGTCTCCGGCGGGAACGCCACCGGCCAGGCGCTGGTCGATCACCCGTTGGTGCGGATGGTCAGCCTGACGGGATCCACCGAGACGGGCAAGACCATCATGCGCTCGGCCGCGTCCACCCTGAAGCGCGTACACCTCGAGCTGGGCGGCAAGGCGCCGGTGCTGGTGTTCGACGACGTCGACCTCGACCTCCTGGCCGAGAAGGCCGCCGGCGCGACCACCATGAACACGGGCCAGGACTGCACCGCCGCGACCAGGGTCTACGCTCCGCGGTCGCTCGCGGGACGGGTAGAGGAGGCGCTGGCCGAATCGCTGCGCCGGGTGAAGGTGGGCGACCCGTTCGCCGCCGACACCGCCATGGGCCCGTTCATCTCCGCCCGCCAACGCGACCGCGCCCACGGGTTCGTGGAGCGTGCCGTCAAGGAGGGCGCCCAGGTGGTGGTGGGCGGGAAGATGCGCGACGGCCCCGGGTACTACTACGAGCCGACGCTGCTCAAGGGGGCGGCGCAGGACTCGGAGATCGTCCAGCAGGAGGTGTTCGGACCGGTACTGGTGCTGTCGACCTACGACGACGAAGCGGAGGCGGTGCGCCTCGCGAACGACGTCGTCTACGGCTTGGCCGCGTCGGTGTTCACGCGCGACGTGGGCCGGGCCATGCGCGTCGCCGCGGCGCTGGAGTTCGGCACCGTGTGGATCAACGACCACACCCCGCTGGCGTCGGAGGGCCCGCACGGCGGCTTCAAGCAGTCGGGCTTCGGCAAGGACCTCTCGGCCGAGTCGATGAAGGACTACCAGGTCACCAAGCATGTGATGATCCGGCACTGACATGAGCTTGCCGACCCCTCGCCGCCCGGTCCGCCCCGTCCGGCCGGCCGAACGATGACCGGAAGGGGCAGCAGCATGGACGCCGTCACCTTCACCAACGTCAGCCGCTACTTCGGCAGCGTCCGTGCGGTGGACGACGTGAGCTTCTCGGTCGGGGACGGCGAGTTCTTCACCTTCCTCGGTCCTTCCGGCTCGGGCAAGACCACCTGCCTGCGGCTCATCGCCGGCTTCGAGCGGCCCGACCGCGGCGTGGTGGCGCTCTCCGGCGCGAACGCCAACGATCGCGCGCCGTTCGAGCGCGACGTGCACACGGTGTTCCAGGACTACGCCTTGTTCCCGCACATGAGCGTGCTCGACAACGTGGCGTACGGCCTGATGGTGCGCGGCGTGGCCAAGGCGCAGCGCCATCACCAGGCGCAGGAGGCGCTCGAGATGGTGCGCCTCGATGCCATGGCGCAGCGCAGGCCAGCGCAGCTCTCGGGCGGGCAGCGCCAACGGGTGGCGTTGGCACGGGCGCTGGTGGGCCGCCCCAAGGTGCTGTTGCTCGACGAGCCGCTCGGCGCGCTCGACCTCAAGCTGCGCGAGCAGATGCAGGTCGAGCTCAAGGCGCTGCAGGCGCAGGTGGGGATCACCTTCATCTACGTCACGCACGACCAGCAAGAGGCGCTGTCGATGAGCGACCGCATCGCCGTGTTCCACCAAGGCAAGATCGACCAGCTCGGCACGCCCACCGCCATCTACGACCACCCCGCCACGGCGTTCGTGGCCGGCTTCGTGGGCGCGTCGAACCTGATCGAGGGAGAGTTGGCGCGCCGCACCGCCGGGCGCGACGGGACCTTCATGGTGCGGCCGGAGCGGATCGTACTGCAGCGCGCCGATCGCGCCACGGAGGGCGCCTTCGTCACCTTGCCGGGGCGCGTCCATGACGTCGTGTACCTCGGGATGCACACGCGGTACCACGTGCGCGTCGACGACGGGTCGCTGATGATCGTGGACGTGCAGAACGTCGAGGCGTCCGGCTCGGCGCCGGTGGCGGCGCGCGACGACGCCGTGGTGCTGGCGTGGGCGCCGCAGCACATGCACCCGGTGAAGGGCTGACGTCGGATGCGCGCGCTGTCGAGCTTCCTGCACCGCAAGCCGTGGCTCGCCACCGTGCTGCTGCTGGCGCTGCCGCTGGCGTGGCTGGGCGTGGTGTACCTCGGCTCGTTGCTGGCGCTGCTGCTGCAGAGCTTCTACCGCCTCGACTACTTCACCGGTCGGGTGGTGCGCGAGGTCACGCTCGACACCTACCGCCAGATCTTCACCCCCGCCAACCTCGACGTCATCGTCCGCACCGTGGTGATGGCCGCCAGCGTCACGCTGGCCAGCGCCGTCATCGCGCTGCCGGTGGCGTTCAGCATGGCGCGCGCCCCGTCGCGCGCGGTGCGCACGCTGCTCTACCTGCTGGTGCTCACGCCGCTCTGGTCGAGCTACGTGGTGCGCGTCTACGCCTGGAAACTGATCCTGGCCCGCGAGGGGGTGCTGAGCTGGAGCGTTGGGCAACTCAAGCTCCAGTGGCTGATGGACTGGATCTTGTCGCTGCCGGTCATCGGCGGCCCGTCGCTGTCGATCTCGGCCGCGGGGACGTTCCTGGTGTTCGTCTACATCTGGTTGCCGTACATGATCCTCCCGGTGGCCGCCGCGGTGGAGCGGGTACCGAGCAACCTGCTGGAAGCCTCGAGCGACTTGGGCGCCCGCCCGCGCGCCACCTTCTGGCGCGTCACCATGCCGCTGGTGTTCCCTGGCATCGTGGCGGGGTCGATCTTCACCTTCGCGCTCACGCTGGGCGACTACATCATCCCCGGGGTGGTGGGGAACTCGAAGCCGTTCATCGGCCAGGTGGTGCTGATCCAGCAAGGCACGGCCGGCAACATCCCGCTGGCGGCCGCCTTCACGGTGGTGCCGATCGTGATCATGGGCATCTACCTCACGCTCGCGCGCCGCCTGGGCGCGTTCGAGGCGATGTGATGGCGCGCGCCGACGCCGCTGCGCGCACCGGGCGCGGTGTGCCGCGCGGCTCGTGGTACGCCACCATCCTGGTGCTGGCGTTCCTGCACGTGCCGTTCGCGCTCATCGTGCTGTACGCCTTCAACGTCGAGGAAGCCGCGTTCACGTTCCCGCCTCCGGGCCTGACCACGCAGTGGTTCGCCGAGGCGTGGCAGCGCGCCGACCTGTGGCAGGCGATCTCGCTGTCGGCGCGGGCCGCTAGTGCCGCCACCCTGATCGCCATGGTGCTGGGCACGCTGGCGGCGATGGGGCTGTCGCGCAGCCGTTTCTTCGGGCGCGAGACGATCTCGTTGTTGATCATCCTACCGATCGCGCTGCCGGGCATCATCACCGGCATCGCGCTGCGCAGCGCCATGAACCTGATGGAGCTGCCGTTCGGCTTCTGGACCATCGTGCTGGGGCACGCCACCTTCACCGTGGTGCTGGTCTACAACAACGCCGTGGCGCGGTTGCGGCGCACCTCGCCGTCGCTCTTCGAGGCGTCGCTCGACTTGGGCGCCACCACCTTCCAGACCTTCCGTCACATCGTCCTGCCGAACCTCGCCACCGCCCTGGTGGCGGGCGGCATGCTGGCGTTCGCGCTGTCGTTCGACGAGGTGATCGTCACCACCTTCACCGCCGGGCAGCAGCAGACGGTGCCGATCTGGATGCTGAACCAGCTCACCCGGCCGCGTGACCGGCCCGTCACCAACGTGGTGGCGGTGTTCATCCTGACGGTGACGCTGGTGCCGATCCTGCTGTCGACCTGGTTGACGCGGAACCTAGGCGACATCTCGCGCACGGGCAAGTAGCGGCGCGCGCCGGAGCGGAGGCCGCGGTCGGCGGGCGAGGCGGCCGCGCCGGATCCGAGCTTGCGGTCG
>CAZACZ010000059.1:11024-18393 GCA_964483695.1 uncultured bacterium
GCGGAGGCCGCGGTCGGCGGGCGAGGCGGCCGCGCCGGATCCGAGCTTGCGGTCGACGGGCGGAGCGCCCGCGCCGGATCCGAGCTTGCGGTCGGCGGGCGGAGCGGCCCCGCCGGATCCAAGCCTGCGGTCGGCGGGCGGAGCGCCCGCGCCCAAGCGCACACCAGTCGGCCAGCGCCGGCACGGCCAACGGCGACGCGCCGGGCGGAACCTACCGTCCGGCGCGTCGCATGGGGGTCACGTGGCCGCGGTGCACCTACCCGCGGCCACGCTCGTCGAGCCTCACTGGGCCTCGAAGCTCACCCCCACGCTGAACAAGCACTCGGAGAGGGGGTCGCCCACGTAGTCGTGCTCCTGCGGCGTGTTGTAGTTGTTCGAGGAGTTGATGACGCGCGGCAGGCCGCCGATGCTCTGGTTGTGATCGAGGCGGCACGAGACACCTTCACCGGCCACGCTGTCGCTCTCGTACACCGCTATGTCGACCGTCAGCGACTGCGCCAGCGGGCGGATGAAGGACACCGTCCACAGCGTCGACGAGGAGTTGTTGTTGACGAACGCCTGGCTGCTCCGCGACAGCGTGGGTGCCGCGCCTCGTTGCAGTTGCAGGGTGTGCGTGAAGTCGCCCGCGCCGCCGGCAGGGTCGAGGTCGCCGTCGAGGTCGACGTTGAGCGTGAAGGTGACGGTCAGCATCTGGTCGGGCGTGAGCGGGTCACGGCAGATGATGCCGGCGCACACGGTGACTTCCTGGCCGTCGTTGAGCCCGCCGCCGTCCTCGTCGGTGTCGGCCTTGGTGGGGTCGGTGCCGCGCGCCTGCTCCTGACCGTCGACCAGATCGTCGAAGTCGACGTCGGCCACCAGCGGATCGGTAGTCACCTGGTAGGCGGCCTGGCCGACCACCTGGATGGTGAGCGGCGTGTTCGTCTCGGCGGCGTCGCTGCGGAGGTCGTCGTCGGTGTCGGCGTCGAGCGGGTTGGTGCCGCCATCGACCTCGGCCAGGTCGCTCAGCCCGTCGCCGTCGGTGTCCGCCGACCTCGGGTCGGTGCCGAGCTCGCTCTCGATCCGGTCGTTCAGCCCGTCGCCGTCGGTGTCCGCCACGTCGGGGTCGGAGGTCACATCGGTGGTGGTGGAGGCGCCTTGGTCGAGCGGCGTGGTGCTCACGGCGTAGCGCGTGACGCTCCAGCCGGTGGTCTCCTGGAAGTTCACCAGCCCGTCGCCGTCGTCGTCGAACACCATGTCGCCATCGTTGACGTTGGGGTTGGTGCCGAGGTCACGCTCGGCGCCGTCGGGGAGGGTGTCGCCGTCGCTGTCGGGGTTGAGCGGGTCGGTCGTGACGCCCGGGAGGTCCGGTCCGAAGCGCATGTCGATGGCGAAGCCGTTCAGCTCCTCGTAGTCGGTCAGGCCATCGCCGTCGGTGTCGCGCAGCTTGGCGTCGGTGCCGGCCGCGAACTCGGCCGGGTCGTCGAGGCCGTCGCGGTCCGAGTCGGTGCGGGCGCAGCTGGCGAACCCGCGGTAGTCGCCGCGTCCGCGCACGCTCACGAGCCAGCCCTCGTACGCCTCGAAGCGGTCGTCGAGGCCGTCGAGATCGGTGTCGACCCCGTCCGCGATGCCATCGGGGTTGCCGCTGGGGAGCTGGTCGAGGTCGCTGTCGGAGCAGCCGAGGGTGTACTCCATGCGCGCTGGCACGCCGTCGTCGTCGAGGTCTTGGATGAACGCCAGGGTCACGCCCTGGCCGGCTCGCAGCACGCGGTCGCGGAGGTCCTGATCGGCCGCCACCAGGCCCTCGGGGGTGAGCACCACCCAGGTCTTGAGCGGGTTGCCGAGCTCGCGGGACACGCTGCGCACCCGCCACAGTACGCGCACGCCGTTGATCACGCGGGTGGAGTAGCTGTTCTGGAGCTGGACGGCGTCGAGCGACGTAGCCGGGGTGGTGGCCTCGTCGTAGTGGGTGAGCCCGAGGACGGTCTCCAGCGCGTCGGTCAGGAGGATGCCGACCTGGTGGCCGGTCGCGTCGAAGAGGATGCGGTCGTCCTCGTCGACGTCACCGTCGCCGTCGATGTCGGCGATGGGCCGCCCGGCGGAGGTACTGACCTTGAGCCGCTCGGTGAGGTCGCCTTCGCCGTCGCCGTCGCTGTCGGCGGCGCCGTAGTCGAGCACGACGGTGGCGGTGCGGTCGTTGACGTCCTGCGAGGTGAAGGCGAAGTTGCGGCCGAACTCGTCGGTGACGTCGAAGTTGGCGATCTTGAACACCAGGCCACTGGGATCGCGCATCAGTTGCTCGACCAGCGAGGGGAAGACCTGGGTGGCGACGAACACCAGCGGCCCGCGCTCGGGGGTGATGGGGCCGAGGTTGTAGCCGCTGGCCGGTTCGTTCTCGGGTACTAGGGTGGCGATGGGCACCAACCGGCCCGGAACGCGCGCGTCCTGCAGGAAGGCGGTGACCTGCAGGTTGGAGATGCTGAAGGCGATGTCTCCCAAGCTGCGCAGGCTCACGGTCAGGCGGATCGACGCGCCCTGGACCTCGCGGCTGAGCGTCTCGCCGAGTTGCAGCTCGGCTTGCGTCTCGTTCGAGCGCGCGTAGGCGTTCTGCGTCTCGCGCGACGACTCCTGCGTGAAGCTGGAGGTCCACTGGCCGGTGTAGCCGGTCTCGGCCGTGAACTTGCCACGGTAGCCGAAGTCCGAACCCACCTTCCACTGCGCCTCCACCCCGACCTTCACCGTGAACTCCTGCGTGTTGCTGTCGACGTTGCTGGTGGCTTGGCGCTCGCTCTGGGTGAGGGTGGAGGAGACCGAGCGCGTCTCGAGTTCGCGCGTGCCGCGTTGGCTGCTGGCGCTGAAGCGGACGTCGAGCTGCAGGTCGACGGCACCGACCTCGATGCCGGGTCGGGGGAGATCGGCCAGACGCGGGTTGCGGTTGCCGAGGTTGATCTCGTCGCCGTCCTTGATCTGGTCGCCGTCGGTATCGGCCAGGTTGGGCGAGGTGCGGAAGAACCACCACTCGAGGCCGTCGATGAGACCGTCCTCGTCGCCGTCCTGGTGGGTGGGATCGCTGTAGACGTAGGTCAGTTCCCAGAAGTCGCTGAGTTGGTCGCCGTCGGTGTCGGCGACGCGCGGGTCGGTGAGGTAGGCGCGTTCGTCGCCGTCGCGTACGCCGTCGTCGTCGGTGTCGGCCAGGGTGGGGTCGCTGGTGACGACGCGCGTGGTGGTGGTGCCGTCCGCGCGGCGCACGACCACGGTCCAGCCGCGTTGCTCCTCGGCGTCGTTCAGGCCGTCGCCGTCGGCGTCGTCCCCGCTGCCGGTGCCGGCGGTGCCGAAGAACGTGACGGGGTACGGGTTGTCGCGGTCGGGCGGCACCAGCAGGTTGCCGGCCAGGTCGGCCACCGCCACGGCGGTGAGCTGGTACTCGATGGCGCTCTGCGCCAGCGTGGTGAGGGTCACGGAGCGTCCGTTGGGCGCCAACTGCGCGGCGGTGACGGTGACGATCGCCGACGGGTCGAGGCCCGCGGCGGCGTCCTCGCCGTTCTTGGTGTGCTCGGTGTCCGGGGCGGCGTTGCCGGCGGACGCGACGCCGTCGGCCGTCTCGCCTGCGGTCGTGCCCGGTGCCATGCCCGCCGCCGCGCCCACCGACGCGATGGCGTAGTGGTTCGGGTTCTCCGCGCTGTCGACGCCGCCGAGCACGGGTTCGCTGAACGTCACGACGACGCTGGTCGGTCCGGTGGAGATCGCGCCGGTCACGCGCGGGGCGACGTCGTCCGGGCCGCTACCCGACGGTGGGCCGACGACGGTGACGGTCGCTTGCGCGAGGCCGGCGAGCGGCAAGCCGGCGGCGTCCATCAGTCCGACGATGTCGAGCGCGTACGTCGCGCCCGGGGCCAGTGCCCCGACGGAGACCCGCGCCAGCGTGCCGTGCTGCTCGAGCGCGGCGGCGTAGACCGTCACCGGCGCTCCGGAGGGACCCTGAAGGGCGAAGTTGGCCGGCCCCGGGGCGGAGCCACCGGCATCCACCGGCTCGCTGAACGCCACCACGATGGTGTTCGCGTTGGGCGCGTAGGCTTCGGTCACGAACGGCGCGGCCTGGTCGGGGTTGGTGATGCCGTAGAAGTCGGCGGCGGCGCGGGTGGGGTCGAGGAGCGCGCCGCCGACGAGGCTGGTGACGCCGGGGAGGGCCAGCCGCTGGCGCCCGGCGGGCAGGGCCGTCGTCCGCACCAGGACCTGAGCGCGGTTGCTGCCGCCGTCGTCGAAGCGCACGTCGACGGCACCGATGCCGGTGCCGCCGAAGCCGTAGCGCTCGGTGCGCAGCGCCTCGTCGCTCATCGCGACGGGGTTGCCTGCCGCATCGGCGAAGGTGACCAGGACCTCGCCGCTCGAGAGCGCCACCATGCGGCCGATCGCCGGGGCCGGCCCACCGGCGCCGTCGAACGAGGCTGGCGGCGTCGGATCGGGCGACGCCCAGCCGTCCGCGGCCCGCGCGACGTTGCGCACGCGCAGGGTGTACGGCCCCGTGCCTTGGACGTCCGTCGCCAAGGCCACGCGATGCCCCTCGGCGAGCTGGTAGGCAGCGAGGACCGGCAAGGACGCGCCGTTCCCACCGGCGATGACGTAGTTCGACGCCGTCTCGGCGCCGGTCGTGATTGCTTGGTCGAACTCGACCACCAGCGAGGTGGAACTGGTGGCCGTCACGGCCGTCACCTCGAGCGGAGGGAGGTTGGGGTTGCCGCCGGAGTTGGGCGAGGCGCAGGCGGCCAGGCCGACCAGGATCAGGATGGCGAACCGTGGGTATCGGAGCATGCAGACTCCCTCTCGAGGCAGTGCTCGAGGGCGCCCGAGCACACCGACAAGCGAGGCCGACCTTGGAACGTGGCGGCCCCGCCTCGACGCACGCGCGGCGTCATCCTACGCGAAACCCGTTGGACCCTCGTCCCCAGTCCACGCGTGGACCCACCTTGCGTCCGGTTCCCCCGAGTCTATGACGCGCCTTGGCGTCACGCACGTACGCCTGCCGCACGCCTTCCGTACGACTGCCGCGTGAGCCTGCGGGTACGCCGGCCGCGCGCGCCTTCCGTACGACCGCCGCACCCGGTCGCGCCGTCCATGGCAGCCCCGTCCACGGCAGCGCGCGCGGACCCACCGGGGGCCCGCGCGCGCTGGAACGGTCTGGCGTTGGACGAGGTTCAGGGCAACGTGATCGGATCCAACAGGATGCTGCCGCCCTGCACGGCGGTGTCGCCGCTGAGGGTGACGTAGCTCTCGACGGTGGTGGCGTCGGTGTTGGCGCCCCACTGGTTGTTGCGGGCGTCGATCTCGCTGGCGACGTTCTCGAGCTCGGCGACTTCCGGCGCCGCGTCGATGGCGAAGTCGAAGACGTTGTTCTCGAGGGTGGCGTCGATGCCCCAAGCGGCGCCGTTCTGGTCGAGGACGTAGAGGGCGCGACCGAAGTTGGTGAAGGTGTTGCCGCTGGCGTCGAGCGTGATCGGCGCGGCGTTGGCGGCGAACACGAAGGCGACGGACGTGGCCGCCGGCGTGCCGGTGTCGGTGAAGCTGTTGTTCGTGACGGTGGTGCTTCCGACGCCGGAGAGGGCGAGCCCGTAGGCGGTGACGTCCTCGTGCGTGACGATGTTCGCGTCGAGCGTCAGGTCGCTGGTTGCGTCCCCGCTGACGAGCCAGTAGCCGCTCTGCAACTGGAGGGTGTTGTCGGACACGACGCCGGTCACGGCGTTCGCCGCCAACTGGAACGCAGCTTCCGTCGCGATCTGGTTCGACGACATGGCCACCGTGCCGTTAGTGGCTTGCACCGCCGCGATCGAGGTGCCGCCGCCCGTCGCGGAGAGCGTGTTGCTGGTCACGGTGAAGGTGTCCGTCGACGGGTCCGCACCGATGCAGAACAGGTAGGCGACCGTAGCGTTGTTCGCATCGGCGTCTTGCACCGTGATGGTGTTACCGGACGCCTCGCAAGACCCGCCCACGACTTGCGCGACGAACTGGGGCGCCGCGGTGCCGACGACGGAGAAGACGTTGTCGGTCAGCACCGCCGTCTTGCCCATCAGGTCGGGCGCCACGAGCGCGACGACAGCATCGGCCTCGAAGGTGTTGCCGTCCAGTTCCACCCAACCCGGCGTGCCGGTGACCATCTGGATGACGCCGTTGTTCTCGCCGTCACCCGCGCTCACGGCGCTGCCGTGGGCCATCACGACGCCCGGCGTAGCCCCACTGCCCGCCACGACCTGGATCACCGCGGTGGCCGCGATGGTGGACCCGTCGAGCGTGATCGTGTCGGGCAGCGTTCCACCGCCCGTGCTGACCAGGGTGAGCGCGGCCGGTCGGAAGTTGACCGCGTCCTCGGCCTTGAACACGCCCGCCTGCACGTTCAGGTTCCCCGACAGGGTGATGTCGCCTTCGCCGATGGCGCTCTCTTGTGTGATGAACGTCATGCTGTCGTGCGACCGGACGAGCACGTTGTCGGTCAGGACGATGGGGGCGAACTGCGTCAGGATCTGGAGATCGCCGTTCACGGTGGCGTCGGCGAGGTTGTCGTCGAGCGCCTCGACGGTGCTGCCGACGATCTCGATCGGCCCGCCGGTCGGCACCGTGCTGCCACCCATGAGGGCCGTCACGGCGCCGACGATCTGCATGCTGCCGTCGAGCGCCCGCAAGGTCGAGCCGTCCACGAGGATGCCGGACTCGGCGCCCACCATGAGGTCGGTGGTCGATTCCACCGTCGAGTCGATGACGCTCACCGATCCCGAGAACGACAGCAGCTGCACCGCGCCGCCGGTGACCTCGGCCCGCTCGACGGTGACGTCCTGGCTGGAGAAGAGCGCGACCATGCTGTCGGGCGCGTCGATGGTCGTGTCGACCACGGTGAGGTCGAGGTACGGGAGGAGCACGAGCGGGATCCCGATGTAGCCGCCGGCCACGTCGCTGTACGCCACGTTGCGCAGGGTCACCTGCGGCGGCGTGGCATCGGCGGGCACGATGGCGGGTTGCAGGTCGGTGGCGAGGGTCTTCAGGGTGAGCGTCGGGGACGACGCGAGCGCGAGGGTCTGTTGGCCCGTCGAGCCGGCCGCCTCCAGCATGGGGCCGCCCGCCGAGGCTGCCGAAGGCACCTCGATCGTCGTGCTCCACGACGGCAACGTGATGCTGCGCGTGGCGGACAACGTGGCGGGCAGCGTGGCGACGGCGCTGGTGCCCAGCATGTCGATGACGTCGGCCACGGTCCCGTGGAAGAAGCCGGTGGCGTCGCTCTCGATGCTCATGTCGGCGAGGGTGACGTTCTCGCCGAAGTCGGCCAGGACGATCATCCCCGGCCCCAAGGGCGCCTGGAGGGTGGTCTGGGTCTCGCCGCGGCCGTAGAGACCGTGGTTGTCGACGATCA
>CAZACZ010000060.1:0-17477 GCA_964483695.1 uncultured bacterium
CGCGCGGCCGCTCGACGGCGCGGAGCCCTTCGGCCGCGCGCCGCCGCTAGAGGGCGCGGCACCCTTCGGCTGCGCGCCGCCCCGCGGCTGCGGGCCACCCTGATGCTGCTCCTCGCGCTGGCGATGGCCGGCGCCGCGCACGCCGCGCGCATCGTCATCGACGCCGCCGCGGACCCGGAGAGCCGCCTCGAGATCCGCACCGTCACGCTGCCGAACGGCGACGAGGTCCAGCTCTACGTGCTGGAGGGCGACGGCCTCACGGTCACCATCGACGACGACGTGCTCGAGGCGGATCACGTCGAGTTCGACTTGACGCGCCGCGTCGTGCGCGTCGTCGGCCCCGGGCGCTTCACCACCGGCGGCGAGACGGTAGAAGGGGACGACCTCGTGATCGACTTGCGCGCCGAGAGCTTCGCCGGGGACGACGTGCTGATCGTCACCAAGGCGATCGACGTGCGGGGCGACCGCGCCAGCCGCGTGCCCGGCCTGATCCGCGTGGCGATGGGGTCGTTCAGCCCGTGCACCCGCTGCGGGCAGGACCTCGAGGACTACGGCTTCGAGGCGGTGCGCTTGGAGCTCTACCCCGGCGACCGCCTGGTGGCCTACGACGTCACCGTGCTGATCCGCGGCGCCGAGGTCGCTACCCTGCCGATCATGGTGCTGCCGTTGGCGCCGCCGGAGCGCCGGCCACGCTTCGAGATCGTCACCGGCACCGCGACCGAGCGCGCCCGCGTCACCCTGGACTGGCCGTACGTCGCCGGTCCCGACGCCTACGGCGACGTCGGCGTGCGCTTCTACGCCGACGTCACCCCCGGTACCTCGGCGGTGGGCGACGCCCTGCTCGGCGGCGGCATCGACACCGCGTACCTGGGCGCCACCTTGGAGCACCGCTTCTACACCGACCGCGGCAAAGGCACCTTCTCCGTCGACTACACCCCCGGCTTCCTCGAGCCGGACGCCGCCGCGCCCGGCGGCGTGACGCGCACCCCGCATCTCTTCGCGGTGCGCTTCGCCTACGCCGACGAGGAGGTGCTCGGTCCGCCGCAGGTGGAGGTGCTGGTGGAGCGCCTCGACGAGCGCCGCTACCGCCTCTGGGAAGCGACGCTGCGTAGCACCGCCGAGACGTCCGGCATACGCGGCACCTTCTCGAGCCAGACGTTCCTCGACCTGGAGCCCGGCGACGACGTGAGCACCCCGAGCTACGCAGCGCGCTCGGTGCCGCGCAGGACGATGGCGCGCATCGAGCTCGAGCCGGTCTCGCTCGACCAGCTCTCCGTCGGCGCGTTGCGGGTCGAGCGTCTGCTGTTCGACCTCGGCGCGTTCGAGGACCGCAGCAACGCGCTGAACCGTTCCGCCGCGCTCGCGCCCATCGTCACCTCGGGCCGGGTGCGCGAAGGGCACACGCTGCGGCTCGATCCCGTCTCGCCCTGGTCGGGCGCCACGATCCAGGGAAGCACCGCCTTCACCGGGCACTACTACGGCACCGCCGAGCGCCAGGTGGAGTGGCTCACGCGCCTCACCGCCGAGCAGCGCTTCGGCGCCGATCACTCGTTGTCGCTCACCTTCACGCGCGACGTGCGCGAGGGCGAGACGCCGTTCCGCTTCGACGTCATCCCGTACCGCAACCGCACCGACCTGCGCGCCGACCTGCTGCTCGCGCCGGCGCCATGGATCCGCTTCCAGCAGCAAGGCGGGTACGTCTTCGTCGACGACCGCAACCCCGACGAGCTGGGGTGGGCGCCGCTCACCAGCACCCTGACGCTGCTCGGCAACCTCGATTGGGTCACCCTCACGCTGCGCAACCGCTACGACCTGGAGACGCCCGACCCCGGCACGCTCGACGCCACCCTGACGCTGCGCTCGCGCGGCGCGGTGACGGCCCAGCTCGAGGTGAACCACGTCGAGGACTTAGCGCTCCTCCCCGACCGCGTCACGCAGGAGCTGGTGGACGCTTCCCAGACCTCGGTCGACGCCAGCGTGCGGGTGCGCGACTGGCTCGAGCTGAGCGCCTCCACCGCCTACCGCTACGCCCCGCCGACGCCGCCCGCCGGCGAACCGGCCGACCACTACGACGACCTCGAGGTCCGCTTGACGATCGGGAACCTGCAGACCAGCGGCGACACCGCCGGGTTCTCCCTCACCTACGCGCGCGACCTCGACCTCGGGCGCACCAGCGCGTTCGCCGTCGAGGCGGGCGCACCCGTTGGGCCGCTGCGCGTGCGGGTCGCCGAGCGCCTCTCGCTGCCCACCGGGCGGCTGCAATCGAGCATCGTCCGGCTGGCGTACCCCGGGTTCGCCGAGGCGCGCGCCGAGGGGCTCTTGTGGTTGCCGCCGTCCTGGCTGGGGCTGCCGACGCCCGATCCGTACGCCCGGAACCTGTCGTTCACCGTCGAGCAAGCGCCGGAAGTGGGCGACGCCGCCTGGCAGGTCCGCTTCACCACCACCCTCGACCCGGCGCTGGCCACCGGCACCGCCGCCCACGGCTACCGCAACTCGACCCTCACCGGCCGCGTGCTGCTGGAAGACCGCACCGTCGGTCCGGCGCGCTTCAGCGTCGACGGCTTCGTCGAGGTGCCGTGGAAGGACGCGCGTCAGCCCACCACCTACCTGCGCCGCGCCAACCTCACCTTCGGCGTCGACGTCGCCGAGCGCGTGGGGCTGCAGGGCACGCTGGGCTACGCTGCCACCTACGACATGGCGGCGGAGGCGGTGCGCAACGGCCGGCTGAGCTTGAACGAGGTGGCGTTGGTGGTGCGCCCCCGCGACGACCTCTACCTCGGCGCGGTGGTGAGCGACGTGTGGGACCTCACCGGCACCGACCCGACGCAGCCGCCGTTCGAGCTGCAACCGACCTTCGTGGTGGTGTGGAACCGCTGCTGCTGGGCGGTGCGCGGCTCGTGGAACTCGGCCACCGGCCAGGTGGTCGTTGCCCTCACCACCCCCGGCGCCGACCAGGGGCTTCGTCAGGTGTTCGACACCGGCTGGATCATCCCCGGGAGGGAACCGTGAGCGCGCGCAGACGCACCGCCTGGCAAGCCGCGGCGCTGGCGCTGGCCGTCACGCTCGCCGGTTGCACGGGCACCAAGGAACCGCAGCCGCCGACGCTGCTGGTGGTGGGGGTGGAAGACACCGCGGTGTCGCCCGCCTCGCCGAACCTGCTGCTGGTGGAGGACGTCACCGCCACCGCGCCGGTGGGCGATCCGCGCCTGCGCGTCGTGCCAGGCAGCCGCCGTGCGCTGCAAGCGCCGGCGGTAGCGATCGACTTCGAGGAGCGCGACGGAGCGCGCGCCGCCGCCTGGGTGCTGACGCGCGACGTGCCCGTCAGCGGTCCGACGCCCGAGGTGCGCTCCTACCTGCAGCGCTTCGAGATGGCCGACGTCGACCCGGCGGCGCCCACCGCGTTCGCCGAGGACGTGCCTGCCCGTATCGTGCTCACCGAGCAACCAGGAGGCACGGGCGTGCTGGACGGCGTCTCCGACTCCTCGCCGGTGACCTGCCCGACGGCGCTGCAGGTGAGCCGCACGGGCGCGTTCGCGGTCGTGCTGGACGACCCGGCCGCCTGCGGTGCGGCCGACCATCCCGAGCTGTGGCTGATCGACACCGCCTCCGGCGCGGCGCAGGCGCTGGAGGGCACCAACGACGTCCTCCCGCTGCCGCCCTACGCCGACCAGAGCACGCCCGACGAGCGCGTGTACTTCCTGGTGGCCGGCATCGGCACGGCGCACGTCTACGCCGACGGCTTCGACGGAGCGTCCGCGCGCTACCAGGACATGCAGCTCGGCACCGACGACCTGGTCGACGTCGCCGGTGCCGCTACCCTGCTCATCGGTCTGAGCCGAACGCAACTGCGCAGCGTCGATCTCGCCGACGCGGCGGCCGACGAGGTGCTCACCGACACCCGCAGCAACGACGGCAGCCGCAACGCCGCGCGCCTCGTCACCGACCCCAGCGGCGTCGCGCCGCAGGTGCTGGTGCTGGACGCGCTCGGTATGGCGGTGCACGAGGATCGCAGCGACGAACCTCCGGACGTGGCCAGCTACGGCGCCGTGGCCGCCACCATCGACCCGGGCACGCGCTTCGCCTACGCCGTCGCCGAAGGGCGCATCGTCATCGTCGACCTGCTGACCGGCGGCGCCAGCGGCGACCCGCTGCGCGTCTACCCCGTGGCCCTGGCCGACCTGACGTTGCCGGAGCAGGACGGCGAGGTCCTGACGGTGATCGCTTGGGTACGTGCGTTGCCGCCACCGGCGGCGCCCTGAGCCCGGGCGCGGCCCCTGCACCGCGACCCCCTGACGAACGGCGCGGACCCCTGCTCCGCGCGACCCCCTCGCGAACGGCGCGGCACTTGCACCGCAACCCTCTCGCGAACGGCGCGACCCCTACACGCCGCCCAGCGACCCCGCGCTCAGCGCAACGCTTCCGCCACGCGCTCGACCGCGCGCGCGGCGAGCGTGGCTCGGGCCGTACGCAGCGCGCTGGTGACGGCGCGCGCGTCGGAACTGCCGTGCCCGATGAAGGCATAGCCATCGACGCCGAGCAGCGGTTGCGCCCCGACCTCCGCCGGGTCCATGCGGGCAGCCAACGCCCGCAACGCGGGCCGCGCCAGCGCCCCGCCGAGCTTGGCGCGTAACGTGCTGGACAGCGCTTCCTTGATCCAACCGAACAGCACCTTGGCCTCGCCCTCGGCCAGCTTCAGCATCACGTTGCCGGTGAAGCCGTCGGTGACGACGACGTCGACGACGCCGGCGAGGAGGTCGCGGCCCTCGACGTTGCCGTGGAAGCGCAGGCCCGGCGTGGCGGCCAGCAGTTCGTGGGCGGCGCGCGTCAGCTCGTTGCCCTTGTGCGGCTCCTCGCCGATCGACATCAAGCCCACCCGCGGCTCGGCCACGCCCCACACGCTGCGGACGTAGGCACTGCCCATCACGGCGAACTGCTGCAGGTACGAAGGCTTGCAGTCGGCGTTGGCGCCGACGTCGAGGAGCGCGGTGAAGCCGGTCTTGCTGGGGATGGCCGCGAGGATGGCGGGGCGCTCGACGCCCTTGACCCTGCCCAGGGTCAGCAGCGCGGACGCCATGGTGGCGCCCGAGTGCCCCATCGACACCACCGCGGAGGCGCGCCCCTCCTTCGCCAGGCGCGTGGCCACCACCACGCTGCTGTCCTGGCGGCGGCGCACGTCGGCGGCGTGGTCGTCCATCGAGATGACGTCGGCGGCGTGCACGATCGGCAGCGCCCCGCCTCGCTGGGCCAGCTCCGCCTGCAGCGTGCCCTCGTCGCCCACCAGCACCACGTCGATGCCCGCCGCCTTGGCGGCCAACGCGCCGTCGACGGCGGCGCCGGGCATCCGGTCGCCGCCCATGGCGTCGAGGGCGATCGGCAGGTGCGGGGCGCCGGCAGCAAGCGCGGCCGACGCAGCGGCGGACGCGGGATCGGAAGCGCCGTGCGAGTTCACGACCTAGCAGTATAGCGCCGTCCACGACGCGCCGCCGAGGCGCGCGCGGCGATACACTGCCCCACGTGGAGTTCCGCACCTTCGACGCCCCCGCCGGGGAACGCCTCGACGTGGCCATCGCGATGGCGCTCACGCTGTCGCGCACCTACGCCAAGGAACTGGTGAACGAGGGGTACGTCACGCTCGACGGCCGGCCCGTCGGCAAGCCCGCCACCAAGCTGACGGGCTCGGAGGTCGTGTCGGTGCTGCTGCCGCCGCCGCGGCCGATGGCGGTCGAGGCGGAGGACATCGAGCTCGGCATCATCTACGAAGACCAGGACATGGCCGCCATCGACAAACCGCCCGACCTGGTGGCGCACCCCACCGCCACCGTCCGCAGCGGCACGGTGGTGAACGCGCTGCTGGGGCGCATGCCGCTCTCGAAGGAGAAGCTGCAGGACCCCTCCGACGACGCCTACCGGCCTGGCATCGTGCACCGCCTCGACAAGGACACCTCCGGCGTGATGGTGGTGGCGAAGAACGACGCGGCGCACCGCCACCTTGCGTTGTCGTTCAAGAAGCGCTTCACCGAGAAGGAGTACGTGGCCATCGCCGTGGGCGAGGTCGAGGACGGCCTCACGCTCGACGCCCCCATCGGGCGGCATCCGGTCAAGCGGCAGCAGATGACGGTCGGCGGCGAGCACCCGAAGCCCGCCACCACCCACTTCCGGGTGCTGGGGCGCGCTCCCGGCCACACCCTGGTGCGGTGCAAGCCGCACTCGGGCCGCACGCACCAGATCCGCGTGCATCTGGCGCACTTGGGCGCGCCGATCCTGGGCGACCTGGTGTACGGCCGCCCCTCGGCCGCCATCGCGCGGCAAGCGCTGCACGCGTACCGCCTGACGCTGCCGCATCCGCGCGACAACCAGGCGGTGACGTTCGTGGCGCACGTTCCGCCGGACATGGTGGCAGCGTGGCTCAAGCTGGGCGGCAGCTGGCCGCCGGAGCACGCGCCGGACCTGTAGCGCCGCGTCCCTCACGGGCGGGTTGCGCCCCCCACGCGAGTAGACTGAGGTACTCCCTGACGCGCGGGCCATGCCGCGCTGCTGCGCCGTGTCACGAGAGGTGGTCGGAACATGAACGGCGGCCTGCCGCACTGGAACCTCACCAGCATCTACGCCGGGCTCGACGCCCCCGACTTCGTCGAGGACAAGCGTCGCCTGCGCGAAGAGCTCCTCGACCTCGAGCGCTTCATGGACGAGCACGGCGTGCGCTCGCCCACCGAGGGCGGCCGCGTCGACGAACCGCTGGCGGCGCTCGAAGGCGTGCTGCAGCGGCGCGAACGGGCGTACCAGGTCTTCACCACGCTGCGCTCCTACCTCAGCCTGCGCGTGTCGGTTGACGCCTTCGACGAGGCCGCCAAAGCCGAGGCGTCCAGCCTGCGGCCGTACGGCACGCGCATCACCACCCTCGACGCGCGCTACACGGCGTGGTTGGCGGCGCTCGAGCTGGCGCCGCTGATCGAAGCGTCCGAACTGGTGGCCGCTCACCGCTACCTGCTGACGCGCGAACAGGTGGAGGGGCGGATGCAGATGAGCGAGGAGGCCGAGGAGGTCGCGGCCACCCTCGACGAGACCGGCGGCTCGGCCTGGGGCCGGCTGCACACCGACCTGGTGTCGAAAGCCACCATCCGCGCGGCCGTCCTCGAGGAAGGCGGCAGCGAGGGCGAGTACGGCCTGGCCGAGCTGCGCACGCTGCAAGAGCACGAGCAGGAGTCGGTCCGGCGCCGCGCGTACGAAGCGGAGCTCGAGCTGCTTCGCCGCAACGACACCGCCTACGCCGCGGCCATGAACGGCATCAAGGGTCAGGTCGAGGAGCTCGCCCGGCGCCGCGGCTGGGACAGCGCGTTCGACGAGAGCCTGTTCCAGCACGGCATCACCAAGGCCAGCTTGAAGGCGATGCACGACGCCTGCGAGGAACGCTTCGGCACCATGCGCGACTACCTGCGCGCCAAGGCGTGGCAGCTCGGCAAGCCGAAGCTCGCCTGGTACGACCTCTTCGCCCCGCTGCCGCACCGCGACGGCGAGCGCTTCACCTGGGAGCGCGCGAAGGCGTTCATCGTCGAACGCTTCGACTCGTACACCGCCGGCATGGCGGGCTTCGCCAAACGCGCCTTCGAGGAGGAGTGGCTCGACGTCCCGCCGCGCAAGGGCAAGCGCAACGGCGCGTTCTGCATGGGGCTGCACGCCCGCGGCGAATCGCGCGTGATGCTGAACTTCAGCGGCTCGCTCACCGACGTCTTCACCTTGGCCCACGAGCTCGGGCACGCATACCACAACGACTGCAAGGTGCGCTTCGGCCGCACCTTCCTGCAGACCTTCACGCCCATGACGCTCGCCGAGACGGCCAGCATCTTCTGCGAGACGATCGTGCTGGAGGGGGTGCTGGCGCAGGCCGACGACGCCACCAAGCTGGCGGTGCTGGAGCAGCAGTGCCAGAACGCCGCGCAGCTCATCCTCGACATCCACTCCCGTTACCTGTTCGAGGCCACCGTGTTCGAGCGCCGTCGCGAGCGCGAGCTCAGCGTCGAGGAGCTCAACGCCATCATGCTCGAGGCGCAGGACCGCACCTACGGCGACGCCATCGCCGAGGACGCGCGCAACCCGTACATGTGGGCGCACAAACCGCACTACTACCGGAGCACGCTGTCGTTCTACAACTACCCCTACACCTTCGGGTTCCTGTTCGGGCTCGGGCTCTACGCCCGGTACCGGGCCGACCCGGCGGCGTTCGTGGAACGCTACGACGAGCTGCTCGCGTCCACCGGCATGGACGACGCCGCCAGCCTCGCCGAACGCTTCGGCATCGACATCGAAGACGTCGCCTTCTGGCGCGCCAGCCTCGACGTGGTCGAGCGCCGGGTGACGATGTTCCAGGAACTCACGGAGAGGGTCACCGCATGAACTACCGCGATCTGTTCGACCTCGGCGGGCGCCACGCGCTCGTCATCGGCGCCGGCTCCGGCATCGGCCGCGCCACCGCCCAGGGCCTGGCCGACTTCGGCGCTGCCGTAACCTGCGCCGATGTGGACGAGGCGGCCGCCTTGTCGGTCGCCGACGACCTGCGCAACCGCGGCTACGAAGCCTCGCACGCCGCCGTGAACATCGTCGACGAGGCGCAGGTGCGGGGCGTCATCGCCGACATGCCGAAGATCGACGTGCTGGTGTGCACCCCCGCCATCAACGTGCGCAAGCCGCTGCTCGACGTCTCCGGCGACGAGTTCGACCGCGTGGTGAACCTGAACCTCAAGGGGAACTTCTTCGCCATGCGCGAGGCCGGCCGTCGCATGGCCGAGGCCGGCAAGGGCAGCATGATCTTCTTCTCCAGCATCCGCTCGCAGGTGGTCGAGCCGGGCCAGGGGGTGTACGCCGCCACCAAGGCGGGCACGCTGCAGATGATCCGCGCCATGGCGGCCGAGCTCGGCCCCAAGGGGGTGCGCGCCAACGCCGTCGCCCCGGGGGTGGTGGAGACGCCGCTGACGCAGCAGATCAAGAACCAACCAGAGTGGTACCGGGCGTACGCCGAGAAGAGCGCCCTGAAACGCTGGGCGCAACCGAGTGAACTGGTGGGCGCCGTGGTGTTCTTGGCGTCCGACGCCGCCAGCTTCGTGACCGGCTCGCTGCTGGTGGTCGACGGCGGCTGGACCGCGATCGACGGCAGGTTCACCCCGCCGCTGTGACGGACGCGCCCTCCCTTCCCCCGGAGCTCGCCCGCCTCGCCGCAGCTGCCGCCGACGCCGTGGACCCGCGGCGCGTGCAGGACCTGGCGCAGGCGCTGGTGCGCACCCGCAGCGTGGTCGACGAGGCGCGCGGCACCACCGAACGCGCCGCGGCCGAGTTGGTGGCCGCCGAGCTGCGCGGCGTGGGCCTCGACCCCGTGGTGGAGGAAGCCGCGCCGGGCCGCCCCAACGTGATCTGCGACTGGGCAGGCAGCACGTTCGACGCGTCGCGCCACCGCACGCTGATGTTCGAAGGGCACACCGACGTCGTGACCGAAGGGGACCCCGCCACCTGGCGGGTGCCGCCGTTCGAGGGGCGCATCGAGCGTGACGTGCTGCACGGCCGCGGCAGCGCCGACATGAAGGCCGGGGTGGCGGCCGCCATCGCCGCGCTGGAGGCGGTGCGGCGCGTGGCGCCCGACCTGACTGGGCGCATCCGGTTGGGCATCGTGGCGGACGAGGAAGGCATGATGCTCGGCATCAAGCACTTCATCCGCCAGGGCTGGGCCGACGACGTGACCGGCGCCATCGTGTGCGAGCCGGAGGAGAACGAGATCTGCCTGTTCCAGAAGGGCGCCATGCGCGTACGCGTGCGGGTGCACGGCGTGATGAGCCACGGCGCCATGCCGTACGCCGGGGTGAACCCGGTGCGCGGCGTGGCCGACCTGGTGGTGGCGCTGCGCGACTACGAGCAGCGCGAGCAGCGGCGCCTGGGCGAGCACCGCTTCCTGGGCTTGCCGTGGATCACCCCCACCGTGGTGCAGGCGCCGGCGCGCGGCGAGGCGCAGCTGAACGTCATGCCCGACGAGGCGTACGTGGCGCTCGACGTGCGCACCGTGCCGGGGCAGGACCACGACGCCATCCTGGCCGAGATCCGCCGCATCGCCGCCGAGCTCGAGGCCGGCACGGCGCGGCTGCGCTTCGACATCGACTGCTTCGAATCGCGCCCATGGACCGAGACCGACCCGTCGGACCCGCTGGTGCGCGCCGTGGAGGCCGTCTACCCGGCCGTGCTGGGCACCGCGCCTCGGTACGGCGGCGTGCCAGGCGCCACCGACGGCACCTTCCTGTGGGCGTGGAAGGACATCCCCATCGTGACCGTCGGCCCGGGGGACCGCACCATCCCGCATCAGGTGAACGAGTTCGTGCGCCTCTCCGACACGGTGACGTCCGCACGCCTGTACGCCGCGGCTGCGGTAGCCTATCTCTCGTCGTAACCAGAAGGCGCTTCACCCCTTCAGGGTCCACCCCCCGGTCCTCCAGGACCGCGGAGCGGTCGGGAAGAGGAGGAACGATCGATGCGAAGGCTCAGGCGTACTCGTAGCGGCACTGGGAGGTTCGCGGCGACGCTCGCGTGGGCGCTCGCGCTCGCCATGCTGGTGGGCGTCGCGGCCGCGCAAGACCCCGCCCCGCAGGTCGGGGGCACCGTGACGGTGGGCATCGCCGCCGATCCGCCCGGCTGGGACCCGTCGGCCAGCACCTCGCAGGAGATCCCGCGGGTGGTGTACCACAACGTCTTCGAGGGGCTGGTGCGCTTCGACGCCGACGGCAGCATCGTGCCTGCGCTGGCCGAGAGCTGGACCACCTCCGACGACGGCCTCACCTGGACCTTCACCCTGCGTCAGGGCGTGAAGTTCCACGACGGCTCGACGCTGACGGTCGACGACGTGGTGGCGAAGTTCGAGCGCGCTCGCAACCCCGACTCGGGCCACACCCACCCCGAGTACTACGCCGCCATCGAGAGCATCACCGCACCCGACGCGAACACGGTGGTGTTCCAGCTCAGCCAGGCGAGCCGCAGCCTGCTCTACAACCTCGCGCGCCCCGACTCGGTCATCTACCCCGCCGCCAAGGCCGAGACGCAGCGCTCGGAGCCGATCGGCACCGGCCCGTTCCGCTTCGTGAGCTACGACCCCGGCAGCCAGGTGGTGCTCGAGCGTTTCGATGACTACTACTTAGACGGCGTGCCGTACCTCGACCGCGTGGTGTTCCGCATCATCTCCGACGCCAACACGCGCTTCGCCGCCTTCCAAGCGGGCGACCTCGACTTGGTGGGCCTGATCCCCGAGCAGTACGTGCAGGTCACGACCATGCCCGGCATCAAGGTCACCGAGGGCACCGCCACGGCGGAGATCACCTTGGCGATGAACAACACCCGCGCGCCGTTCGACGACCTGCGCGTGCGCCAGGCGATCACCCTCGCCATCGACAAGCAGGCCATCGTGCAGGGCGCCATGTTCGGCCTCGGCACCGTCATCGGCACGCACATGACGCCGGCCGAGTCGTACTACATCGACCTGACCGACACCTACCCGTACGATCCGCAGCGCGCCCGCGAACTGCTGGCGGAAGCGGGGTACCCCGACGGCTTCACGGTGAAGTTCGAGCTGCCCGAGCCGTACAACATCGAGCGCCGCAGCGGCGAGGTCATCGCGCAGCAACTGCGCGAGGTGGGCATCGACGTGGAGTTGAGCGTGGTCGAGTGGGGCACCTGGATCCAGCGGATCTTCCTGGGTGGCGACTACGACATGACCATCATCGGCCACTCCGAGCCGCGCGACATCAACGTCTACGGCAACCCCGGCTACTACTACCACTACGACAACCCGCGCATCGGCGAGTTGCTGGCCGAAGCCGAGGCGGCACCCACCGCCGAGGCCGAGACGGCCGCCTACCAGGAGATCGCGCGCATCATCGCCAACGACGCGGTGAACGTGTGGGTCTTCAGCCCACCGTTCCTGATGGCCGCCAAGGACGACGTCTACGGCTTCTGGACCGACCAGCCGACGCCCGCCATCGACATGACGGGGGTGTACCGCGCGCCGTGAGGCGTAGCGCGTGACGCGCGCCGGCGGGAGCAGCCTCATGCGCCCGCCGGCGCGCCTCCTATCTGATCCGCATCCGCGATGCTCGGGTTCTTCGTTCGCCGCTTCCTCACCGCGCTGGTCAGCATCGTGCTGGCCAGCATGGTGGTGTTCTCCGCGTTGCTGGCGGTGCCGGGGGACCCCGCCGAGATCATCCTCGGCCTCAACGCCAACCCGGCCACGGCGGCGGCGTTGCGCGCCAAGCTGGGGCTCGACCAACCGCCCGTCACGCGCTACGTGCAGTGGTTCGGCGGCGTGGTGCGCGGGAACTTCGGCGAGTCGATCAACTACCAGCGCCCGGTCGGACCGATGATCCAGGACCGCCTGCGCGTGAGCGTGCCGTTGTCGATCGCCGCGGCGTTGGTGGCCACCTGCATCGCCATCCCGCTCGGCATCGTGGCGGCGCTCCGGCGCGGCACGCTGTGGGACCCGCTGCTGACGTCGCTCAGCCAACTCGGCGCGGCCATCCCCAGCTTCTGGCTGGGGCTGATGTTCATCCTCTGGTTCGCGGTGCAGTGGCGCGTGCTGCCCGCCGGCGGGTTCACCGCCTTCGGCGAGGACCCGCTGCGCTGGGCCAAGAGCATGCTGCTTCCGGTGCTGGCGCTGGGCCTCGGGCAAGCGGCGGTGATGACGCGCATGACGCGCGCCGCCATGCTCGACGTGCTGAGCCAGGACTACGTGCGCACCGCGCGGGCGAAGGGCGTTGGGCAGCGCGCGGTGGTGTGGAAGCACGCGCTGCGCAACGCCATGGTCACCATCGTGACCATCTTCGGCCTCTCGCTCACCAACCTGTTCATCGGCTCCATCGTCATCGAGCAGGTGTTCGCGCTCCCCGGCATGGGGCGCCTGGCGCTCACCGCCATCGGCACGCGCGACTTCCCGCTGCTGCAAGGCTTGATCCTGGTGTACGCCGCCACCATCGTGCTGCTCGGCTTCCTGGTGGACGTGTCGTACGGGCTCCTCGACCCGCGCATCCGGTACGCCTGATGGCGGTGCGGCTGGTGGCCCGGGCGCCTGCGCGCCGGCACGTGCGCGCGAACCTGTGGCTGGGCGCGTTCCTCATCGGCACCGTGGTGGCGGCCGCGCTGGTGAGCTTCGTGTGGCTGCCCTACGACCCGCTCCGGCTCGATTTCGCCGCGCAACTCAAGCCTCCCACCCCGGCGCACCCGTTCGGCACCGACCACTTCGGACGGGACCTGCTGGCCCGCGTGCTGGTGGGTGCGCGCAGTTCGCTCTACGTCGGCTTCATCGCGGTGGGCTTGGCGCTGAGCGTGGGCGCGACGCTGGGCGCGCTCGGCGGGTTCTTAGGCGGCGTCCTCGACGAGGTGATCATGCGCCTGGTCGACGTGGCGTACGCCTTCCCCGCCATCCTCATGGCGCTGCTGCTGGCCGCCGTGTACGAACCCGGCACGCTCACCGCCATGACCGCCATCGGCATCGCCACCGTGCCGATCTTCGCGCGCATCGCGCGCGCCAGCGTGCTCAGCCTCAAGGAGCGCGATTACGTGGAGGCGGGCCGCGCCCTCGGCGTCGGCGAGGGCAGGTTGCTGCTGCGGCACGTCATGCCCGGCGCCGTCGGCCCGCTGGTGGTGCAAGCCAGCCTCAGCCTGGCGGTGGCGGTGCTGGCCGAGGCGGCCCTCAGCTTCCTGGGCCTCGGCAGCCCGCCCGACGTGCCCAGCTGGGGGAACATGCTGCGCGAGGCGCAGAGCTTCCTGGCCCTCAGCCCCTACCCCGCCCTGGTGCCGGGGCTGGCGATCGTGTGGACGGTGCTGGGCTGGAGCCTGCTGGGGGACGGGCTGCGGGACCTGTGGGACCCGCGGACGCGGGGCGGCTGACCGCGTGTCCGGTCGCCTCTCGCCATAGGCACGCGCTCGCCACCCAAGGTCCACGGCACTCCACCGAACCTGCACGAACGCTTCGCGGCACGTTCATGCCGCGGCGTCACCCTGTCGGGCAGATGGACGCAGGACACCCAAGACCACGCCCATCGGACAGGGAGACCGCCATGATCGGCACCATGATCCGCACCATGATCCGCAGCACGATCCGGACCACCACCCGCACGAACGCCCTTCGCATCGCCCTCGCCGCGCTCCTCACCCTCGGCATCGGCGCCTCCGCCCAGGCGGCCGCAGCACCCTCGTCGGTGGCGCTGCCCATCGCAGGCACGCCGATCGTGGCGACGTTCCTGGACTCCAGCAACGACGTGCTGCTGGACGGTGTGGTGCTGAACACCAGCCCCGTTGGCCAGCGCATCGCGGGCATCGACGGCGAGACCTACGTGACGCTCACGGTAGGCGACGTGACCCTGACCTTCGACACCAGCGGCGTGGGCAGCAAGAACACCATCACGGCGAAGCTGCAGTTCGGCCAGACCTGGACGCTGGAGCAAGTCGTCAGCACGATCGCCCAGGCGCAAGCCGAAGGCCTGCCGCTGCAGGTGGCCTACGACGCCAACGGCCTGGTGACGTACCTGGCGGTGGCGCACTGAGGTACGTACCGAACGAGCCTCGCGGCGGGTACGCGCCGCGAGAAGGCGAAGGCGCCGGGTACCCACCCGGCGCCTCGCCTTGCTCCCCGCACGTGATCGGACCGGCGCAGCCGCCCCGCGCACCAAGCCACGCGACGAGCACGTCGCAAGTCGGCGCGGCCGCTCAGGGCGCCGTGCCCCTCCCGCCTTCCATCCGGAAGGTGATGGCTTCCGGCAGCCACGATCCGCTCTCGGGCACGCCGAACGCGCCGGGGCGAACGGCCTGCTGCAGCACGATGGAGCCCTCGAGGAGGTCGCCGTTGGCGCGCGTTACCAGCACGAAGCCGCGCGTGCCCACGAACGATCCGGCTGGGGCGTCCTCGATGTCCACGCGGAAGCTGGCGTCCTGGCCGATGACGTAGATGCCGCGCGGCCACGACACTTCCTCGAGCGTCGCGCTTTGGGGCGCCAGCACGATCGCGAGCGTGGCCTTCGCGGGCGAGGGGGTATCGCCGAAGTGCGCGGAGCCCTCGGCGGTGAGCTGGAAGGTCCAGGCGCCCTCGGCGTCCTGGCCGATCACGGCGCGCATGGCGGCGTCGAGCGTGCCGACGCCGCCGCTCGAGTTCGTGAGGTGCACGCCGTCGGCACCGAACGTCTCGATGCGCAGGTCCCCGATGCACCGCGCGTACGCCTCCTGCGACACCAACCCCACGTCGCGCAGGAACGCCACCTTGGTGAACGCCGCGACGTTCCTGGGTGTCACGCTGGTCCCGTCGCCGCGCATCACGAGGCAGCCGAGGTCTTCCCCGGCGTTCCCGACGGTGGCGCCTTCGAACGTCGCGCCTTGCAGGTCCCCCGTTTGCACCTTCGCCACCCACTCGGCGATGTCCTCGCCCGGCTTGGTGGAGCCGTAAAGCGAGGTGAAGCCGGCGCGCGTGAGGGCGCCGGCGTCGTGCTGGCTGCCTTCGTACTCGCCGAAGGCGATGGCCATGCCCTGGTGCACGAACGCTTCGTGCAGCCGGATCCACTCCTCGGCGAAGCCGGCCCCCAGACGCGCGTGCTGCACCGTCTGGCGCGCCAGCACCAGCGCCTCGGGCGCCCACTGGGACGCGTCCACGCGCGAGCACGAGGCGCCGAACAGCACGCAGCGCTCGAACGTGGACTGGCTGTGCAGCAGGTTCACGGTCGCGTGCGTGCCCTCGTGCAAGATGGCGTCGATGCCGCCGGCCCAGACGTCGCCGGGCGAGCCGCGGTTGGTGGCGGGGTTCAGCGCCGTCTCGGAGAGGCTCAGCGGGCGAGCGTCGAGGTTCACCAGGTCGTTCCGATCCGACACGTACACCCACCCAGTGGCGCCCGCGTCCTCCGGCTCCTTCTCGATGAACGCCACGCCCTCCACCCCGGCGCACAGCAGCGGCGTCATGTACTGCGTGGCGCGCTCCACCAGACGCCGTTGGTACGTGCCCGGATCGACCAGCAGGTCCCGGTCGTCCTCGTGCGCTTGCTCGCGTTGCGCTGCACCCAGCACCTCGATGCCGCACGACTGCGCCCCCGCGGCGCCGGCCACGAAGAGCGCCACCAGCATCACGAGCCACCTGCCCAGCTGGTTCGGTACCTGGTTCCGTGCCTCCACCTGTTCACCTCCGGACCGAGCGCGGTGCGCGCCGTACGCGCCCGTGCCGGCGATCGCTCGATGCGTCACCCTACCCGCACGGCGTCAAACCCGCGTCAAGCCGCACGCGCTTGAGCCGCGGCCCGCCGGCGGCTACCCTGACGCGATGGCGCGCACTCCCAAGCCACCGAAACGCGAACCGCGCATGAAGGGCCAGCAACGCGCCGAGCCGCACGGTGTGCGGCGGAAGCGTCCTTTTTCGGGCCCGACGCAACCGAAGGAGTCGGCGCGGGAACCGGCACAGGAGCGCGCGCCCGCACCGGCGCCCGCCGCGAAGCACGCCCCACCCCGTGCGCCGGCGCAGGCAACGGCGGTTGCGCCGATCTCCGAGCACGCACTAGAGCGCCGCGTGAAGCGCTTCCTGCGCGAAGCTCCGCACCCCTGCTACGTGCAGGTGGCGCCCGGCATCGAAGACGTACTGCGCACCGAGATGGAGGCGCTGGGCATCACCCCCGATGCGCGCGAAGAGCGCGGCGGCGTGCACGCGACGATGAGCGTGCAGCAGATCATGCAAGCCAACCTGTGGCTACGCACTGCATCGCGCGTGCTGCTGCGCATCGGGCCGGAGTTCGCGGCGGCATCCAAGCCGATGCTGTTCGACCACCTGCGCAAGCTGCCGTGGGAGGTGCACATCGGCCGCGCGCCCAGCTACGCGCTGCGCGCCAGCGCCCGGCGCAGCGTGCTGAAGAGCGGCGGCGAGCTGGAAGGCGTGGTACACGACGCCATCCGCCGGCGCCTGGAGAGCCTGGGACTGCACGCCACACCCGGCCCGCAGGCGCCACTCGAGTTCCACCTGCGGCTCGACAAGGACCGCGCCCAAGTAAGCCTCAACACCAGCGGCCAGCACCTGCACCGCCGCGGGGAGCGCCTGCACGTGGGCGTGGCGCCCATCCGCGAGACGCTGGCCGCGGCCGCCGCGCTGCTGGCCATGCAAGCGATGGCAGCGCGGACCGAAGGCCCGACGCGCCCCGACGTGGTGGTGGACCCGTTCTGCGGCAGCGGCACCATGCTGATCGAGATGCACCACGTGCTGACCGGACGGGCGCCCGGCATCAAACGCAGCTTCGCGTTCGAGCACGCCGCGTGGCACCGCGAAGCGCAGTGGCGCAGGATGCGGCAGGAGGCCGAAGCCAGCGCGCGGAGCGAGCCCGGCGCGCGGTTGTACGGCTTCGACATCGACCCGAAGGCCATCGAGGCGGCGGCGTGGAACGTGCGGAACGCGGGGGTGGAAGGGATCGAGCTGGGCGTGGCGGACGCGCGGGAGCTGG
>CAZACZ010000061.1:0-10792 GCA_964483695.1 uncultured bacterium
GCGAAGCGGAACGTCTCGCCGCGCAGGGCGTCGCCCAGGAGGGCCGCGTACGGGTCGGTGCCGTTGGCGTCGCGGTCGTGGCTGGCGAGCAGCTCGAGCGGTCGGCCTCGCCCCGCGCTGGGATCGCGCACGTTGGCGCCGAGGCCGATCTGGACCGCCGGCCCGAGTTGGAACCGCACGTAGTTGGCGTTGGTGCGCACGTCCGTTAGGGGCGGTGGGCGGCGCAGCTTGACCATCACCTCGGTGCGTTTCTCGGCCATGCGCTTGCCGGTGCGCAGGTAGAACGGAACGCCGTCCCAGCGCCACGACGCCACCTTCAGCTCCATCGCCGCGAACGTCTCGGTGGTGGAGGCCTCTGCTACGTTCGGCTCGTCGCGGTAGCCGCGGTACTGGCCGCGCACCAGGCGGCGCGGATCGACCGGGGCGATGGCCTTGAGCACCTTGACCTTCTCGTCGCGCAACGACTCGGCGTCGGCGTTCGCGGGGGGCGGCTCCATCGCCACGTTCGACAGCACCTGCATCAGGTGGTTCTGCACCACGTCGCGGATGGCGCCGGTCTGGTCGTAGAACGCTCCGCGCCCCTCGAGACCGATCGATTCGGCCATGGTGATCTGCACGCTCTCGACGTACCTGCGGTTCCAGATCGGCTCGAGGAAGGCGTTGGCGAAGCGGAAGAACACCAGGTTCTGCACCGCGTCCTTGCCGAGGTAGTGGTCGATGCGGTAGACCGAGCGCTCGTCCACGCAACCGCGCAGCACGTCGTTGAGCGCGCGGGCCGAGGCCAGGTCGTGGCCGAACGGTTTCTCCAGCACCAGACGCGCGTGCCGCGCGCAACCGCTGCGCGCGAGCTGGTGCACCACCGTCTCGAACAGCGATGGGGGGATCGCCAGGTAGTGCACGGGGCTGGCGGCGCCGGCCAGCACCTCGCTCAGGGCGTCGAAGGTGGCGTCGTCGGTGTACGAGCCCACCACGATCTTCAGGAGCTCCATCAGCCGCGGGAACGCTTGCGGGTCGACGCCGCCACCGTGCCGCTCGACGCTCTCGCGGGCCCGCTGGCGCAGCTTCTCGAGCGTCCAGTCGCCGCGCGCGATGGCCACCACCGGCACCTCGAGCGTCCCGGCCTTCACCATCCGCTGCAGTGCGGGGAAGATCTGCTTGGCGGCGAGGTCGCCGGTGGCGCCGTAGAACACCAGGGCGCCGGAGCGCTCGGGAGGCGGCACGTCGGGTGTGGAGGGGAGGTCGGGGGAGTGCGCCACGGTCCCTCTACCGTACGTCCGGAGGTCGTCGCCGAATGTTCTCGCACGGCTCGGATCGGTCGGGGAGCGGCGAGAACCGGGTACGGGACGCCGCGGTAGAATGCGCTGGTTCACCGAGTCACGGAGGGTGGTGCCACATGCGTTCCCGGATTCTGAAGCGGTTGTTGGTGGTCCTGGGGTTGGTCGCGACGTTCGGCCACGGGCTCGCCCAGGAGACGCCCGTCCCCGGCGGGACCGCCATCGTCGTGCTGGGCTCCGACCCGGAGCACCTCAACCCTGGCATCAGCACCAGCTACCCCGTCGGCGCCGTCGGCGCCAACGTCTACAGCGGTCTGGTGCGGTTGCTGCCCGACGGCCGGCCCGAAGGGGACCTGGCCGAGTCGTGGACGGTGTCCGACGACAACCTCGTCTACACCTTCACGCTGCGCGAGGCGCGCTTCCACGACGGCACGCCGGTCACGAGTGCCGACGTGGCGTACAGCATGGAGGCGATCCTGGCGCCGAACCACGGGCGCTTCGTCAACGCCTACAACCAGATGGCGTCGATCGAGACGCCGGACGAGCGCACCGTGGTGATCACCCTCAAGCAACCGTACGCGCCGCTGATCGGTCTGCTCACGGTGTTCGACGCCCCGGTGCTGCCGAAGCACGTCTTCGAAGGCACCGACCCCCTCACCAACCCGGCCAACAACGAGCCCATCGGCTCCGGCCCGTTCCGCTTCTCGCAGTGGGTGCGCGGCGAGCGCATCGAGATCGTCCGCAACGACGACTACTTCCTCGACCCTGCGCTGCTCGACCGCATCGTCTTCCGCGTCGTGCCGCAGGACGTCGGCCGCAGCACCGCGCTCGAGGTCGGGGAAGCCGACCTGCTGTGGGGCTTCTACCTCCCGCCCGCCGACCTGCCGCGGCTCGAGGCGAACCCCGACCTGCAAGTCTGGAAGGGCATCACCATCCCCGCGCTCTACTTCGTGTTCGTCAACAACGGCACGCCGGGGCTCGACGACGCCCGCGTGCGCCAGGCGTTGATGTATGCCGTCGACCGCGACCAGATCGTGGAGCAGGCCCAGGGCGGCCTTGGGCAGGCGGCGTCGGGTCCGTTCGGCGCCGGCTTCCAGTACGCCTACGACGAGAGCACCGACTACCGCACGCTCTACCCGTACGACCCGGAACGCGCGCGGGCGCTGCTGGCCGAGGCGGGCGTCTCCGACCTGACCCTGCGCTTCGTCTACGACTCCGCGCGCGGCGCCTTCGCCGCCGCCGCCGAGATCATGCGCGACCAGCTGCGCCAGGTGGGGATCACCCTCGACCTGCAGCCGGTAGAGCGCTCGGTGATGGTCGAGCGCGTCTACAACGGCGACTACGACCTCAGCATGCAGTCGTTCACCTCGGGCGGCGATCCCGCCATCGGCTACCACCGCATCTACCTCAGCGCTGCCCCCGGCACGCCGTTCGTCAACGCCACCGGCTACGCCAACCCCGAGGTCGATGCGCTGCTCGGGCAGGCGGCCGGCCTGGCCGACCAGGACGCGCGCGCGGCGCTGTACGACCAGGCGCTCGCCATCCTGGCGCGCGACGTCCCGACGATGGTCATGTTCGACGAGTTGGCGACGGAGGTCGCCGCGGGGACCTTGCGTGGCATGCGTACCTTCCTGGATCAGCGTGACGGCCTCGAGTTCCTCTGGTTCGCCCAGTAAGGGGCCACGGGGCTTCCGCCGGACCAACCATGACGTGGCGGGGGGGGGGGGGGGGGCGCGGGGGGCACCCACCCCCGCCCGGGGGGCCGGCGCGGCGGGGGGGCCGGCCCCCACCGCTCCCCCCCCCCCCCCGCGCCGTAGGGCCAGGAGCGCCGTGAGCGCCGGCCGCGAAGACGGTCAGGGGCTGGGGCGCTTCGTCCTCGGCCGGCTGGTGAACGCCGTGCCGCTCGTGCTCGGCGTCATCGTGGTGAACTTCCTGCTGGTGTCGCTGGCACCGGGGGACCCGGTGACGTCGCTGATCGGCGAGTACCCGGCGCCCGCCGATTACGTCGAACGGGTGCGGCGCGACTACGGGCTCGACCGCTCGCTGCCGGAGCGGCTGGTGCTGTACCTGGGCAACGTGGTGCAAGGGGACCTCGGCTTCTCCTTCGCCAACCGCCAACCGGTCACTACGCTGCTGCTCGAGCGTCTGGCGCGCACGCTGCTGTTGATGCTCACGACGGTAGTGCTGGCCACGACGCTGGGCGTGGCGCTGGGGGTGTGGGCCGCCAGGAAACCCCACTCGCTCTCGGACCGGGCCGCCACCGGCTTCGCCCTGGCCGGGTACGCCATCCCCGAGTTCTGGCTCGGGCAACTCCTGATCCTGGTGTTCGCGGTGTGGCTCGGCTGGCTGCCCGCCGGCGGCTTCCGCAGCGTGCGCATCGACTACCAAGGGTTCGCGGCCGTGCTCGACCATGCCCGGCACATGATCCTGCCGATGGCGGCGCTGTCGTTCCGGTACCTCGCCATCACCACACGACTGACGCGCGCCAGCCTGCTCGAGGTGATGAACACGCAGTACATCGTGGCAGCTCGGGCGCGCGGGCTCTCGGAGCGCACCCTGTTGTGGCGCCATGCGCTTCGCGCCGCGGCGCTCCCGGTGGTGACCGTGATCGGCTACAACTTCGCCTTCATCGTGGCGGGCTCGGCGCTGGTCGAGACGGTGTTCGGTTGGCCCGGCATCGGGCGGTTGATGTACGACTCCATCTACACGCGCGATTACCCCGTGCTGCTGGGCATCCTGCTGATGGTGTCCGTCACCGTCATCGTGGTGAACCTCGTCACCGACGTGCTGTACGCGGTGCTCGACCCGCGGGTGAGGTACTGATGGCCGGCGATCGACCAACCCCCTCCAGCGGGGCCGCCGCGGGCTCGGCCACCGCTGCCGCCGCGTGGCGCCGCTTCCGCCGCAACCGCAGCGGCGTGTTCGGCCTGGTGGTGGTGGTGGCGCTGGTGCTGCTGGCGCTGCTGGCGCCGTGGCTCGCACCGCACGACCCCTTCACCACCTCGCGCGACGCGCTGCGGGCGCCGTTCGCGAGCGAAGGACACTGGCTCGGCACCGACCACTTGGGGCGCGACATCCTCTCCAACCTCATCTGGGGCGCGCGCGTCTCGCTGCTGGTGGGGGTGGCTGCGGCGTCTACCGCCACTCTCATCGGGGTGCTGGTGGGCGCCTTCAGCGGCTTCGCGGGCGGCTGGCTGGACGAGCTCCTGATGCGCATCACCGAGTTCTTCCAGGTGATCCCGCGCTTCGTGCTTGCGCTGATCGTGGTGGCGTTCTTCGGCTCCGGGCTGCTGAACCTCATCCTGGTGATCGGCCTGCTCAGCTGGCCGCAGACCGCCCGCCTGGTGCGCAGCCAGTACCTGAGCCACAAGACGCTTCCCTACGTCGACGCCGGCCGCGCGCTGGGGATGCGCTCGTTGCGCCTCATCTTCGCCGAGATCCTGCCCAACGTGATGGCGCCGGTGCTGGTGGTGACGTCGCTCGACGTGGCCCAGGCGATCCTGCTCGAGGCCAGCCTCGGCTTCTTCGGCCTGGGTGACCCCAACCTCACCAGCTGGGGTGGCATGCTGAACACGGCGCAGAGCTACGTGCAGCGCGCCTGGTGGATGAGCGTCTTCCCCGGCTTGGGGATCTCGCTGGCGGTGCTCGGGTTCAACCTGCTGGGCGACGGCCTCACCGAGGCGTACGACCCACGCATGCAACTGCGTTGACGCCCGGGGCGGCGCCCCTCCCGCGCGCCCGCTCCGGCGAAGGAGAGACCATGACCGACGGAAACGACGTACAGCGGCACCTGCGCGCCCGGCGCGGCGACGTGGCGCCGTACGTGCTCATCCCCGGCGATCCCGGACGCGCCGAGCGCATCGCCGCGACGTTCGAGAATGCCCGCGAGATCGCCCGCAACCGCGAGTACGTGATCTTCACCGGCACCACCGCGGCCGGCACGCCGATCAGCGTCTGCTCGACCGGCATCGGGGGGCCGTCGGCGTCGATCGCGGTGGAGGAGCTGGTGCGCATCGGCGCCACGCACTTCCTCCGCGTCGGCTCCGCCGGTGGGCGCCAGCCGCACATCCCCATCGGGTCGGTGGTAGTCGTGACGGCCGCCTTCCGCGGCGAAGGCACCTCGCTCGACTACATCCCCCTCGGCTACCCGGCCGCGGCCGACCTCGACGTGACGCTGGCGCTGCGCCACGCCGCCGAGGCGCACTTGGGACGGCGCGCGATCGAGGGCGTGGTGTACACCCGCGACGCCTTCTACCGCCGCGACGATGGCCTCAACAAGCGCCTCACCGAAGCGGGCGTGGTGGCGGCCGAGCAGGAGTGCTCCACCGTGTTCGTGGTCGGGGCGCTGCTGGGGGTGAAGGTGGGGGCGGTGCTGGGCACCGACTCGAACATCCACCTCGACCCGCAACCGAGCCGCGAGGAGAAGGAGGCGCTCTACCGGCAGGTGGAGCGTTCGACCATCGCCATCGCGCTCGACGCGGTAGACCGGCTGCACCAGGGGCGGTGACGGAGGCGATGGCGGACGGTGCAACGAACGCAGCGCCCAGCGCCGGCGTCGAACGCGACCTGCTGGTCAGCAACGCTTCCATCGTCGACGTGGTGACGCAGAGCACCTACCGCGGCTGGCTGGCGGTGCGCGGCGGGCGGTTCGTGGAGGTGGAGGAAGGCGACGCCCCCGCGCCCGGCACCATCCACGCGCGTGAGGTGGTGGATGCGGGCGGCGCCTTCGTGCAGCCCGGCATGCTCGACGTCCACATGCACATCGAGAGCAGCCTGGTCACGCCCCGCCGCTTCGCCGAGGCGGCGCTGCCGCACGGCACCACCACCGTCCTGCAGGACCCGCACGAGGTGGCCAACGTGCTGGGGGCGGCGGGGATCCGCTGGATGGTCCGGGCCTCGCGCGGGCTGCCCATGCGCGTCTTCTCGGCCATCTCCAGCTGCGTTCCTGCTACCTCGGCCGACATCGAGACGCCCAACGCCGCCATCACGCCCGCGGAGGTCCGCGAGCTGGCGCGCGAGGAAGGCGTCCTGGCGCTCGGCGAGATGATGGACTTCCAGGGACTCGTCGCCGGCGACGCGCACCTCGTCGCCATGCTCCGAGCCGCCGCCGAGTCCGGCTTGAGCCTCGAGGGGCACGTGCCGTCGCTCACCGGGGTCGAGCTCTCGCGCTACGTGGCGTTCGGCATCCGCTCGGATCACACCCTGATGACGCCCGAGAAGCTGCTCGAGCAGCTGCGCAAGGGGCTGTGGGTGATGGTCCAGGAGAAGTCGCTCACGCCCGAGGTGGTGGCCTCCATCCGGGCGCTGCCCGACTGCAGCCGGGTGCTGCTGATCACCGACGACGTGATGCCGAACCGGCTGCTGGGAGGGCACCTGAGTCGGCTCGTGCAGCGCGCCGTCGAGCTCGGGTGGGACCCCATCGACGCCATCGCGTCGGCGACCGTGCGGCCGGCGACGTACCTGGGCCTACACGACCTCGGGCAGCTGACGCCCGGTTCGCGCGCCGACTTCGTGATCACCCAGACGCTGGCCACCTACCCGCCGCGGGAGGTGTTCGTGGGCGGCGTCCGGGTGGCCGAGCGCGGGCGAACGGTGGTGCCGAGCGTGCCGGCCGGCGAGGTGCCCGCGCCGGATGGCCTGGCGCAGGCGTTCGACGGCGGTTGGCTGCGGGCCGCGTCGTTCCGTTTCGGCGGTACCGGGGGTGGCGCGGACACGGTGCGCGCCCGCATCGTCGTGGTGAACGACGTCAACAGCTTCACCACCCTAGAGGAGCGCGACGTCGCGCTGCGGGACGGTGTGCCGCTCGACGAGGACCTGGCGCTCGCCTGCGTCCTGCCGCGCGCTGCGCTGCGCCCCGGCGCCCCGGGCCAACGGCCGGTGGTCTGCCTGGTGGCGGGTCTCGGGGTACGCCACGGTGCGTACGCCACCAGCTTCGCGCACGACTCGCACAACGTCTTCGTGGTGGGCCGGGAGCCGGAGGCGATGCTGAGCGCCACGCGCGCGGTGCTGGCGGCGGGGGGCGGGATGGCGTTCGCCGCCACGGCGCACGAACCGCCGCTGGTGCTGCCGCTGCCGCTGGCGGGGCTGCTGTCGGACGAGCCGGTGCCGTGGGTGGCGCAGCGCTTCGACGCGCTGGAGGGGGCGCTGCGCGCTGCCGGGATGCGGGCGCGCAACCCCGTGCTGCTCTTGACGCTGCTGCCGCTCAGCGTCAGCCCCGACTTCAAGGTCAGCGACAAGGGCGTCGTCGACGTGCAGGGCCGGCGCGTGCTGGCGCCGTGGGTGGCGGCATGAGCGCGGGCCGCGCCGAGGCGCTGCCGGCTCGCCTGGCCGGGCGGACGGTGGCGTCGTGACGCCCGCGCCCGACGCCACCCTGACCGCCGAGCTGGTCGCGCTGCTGCGGACCCTGTGCCTGGTGCCCAGCCCGAGCCGGCAGGAGCGGCGCGTGGCCGACCTGGTGCGCGCACGCTTCACCGCCCTCGGCGCCAGCGTGCGCGAGGACGACGCCGCCACGCGCACCGGAGGCGACACCGGCAACCTCGTCGCGGAGCTGCGCGGCGGGCTCCCCGAGCGCGTGGTCCTGGCGGCGCACATGGACACGGTGCCGCTGACGCCCGGCGCGCCCCTCGAAGCGAACGTCGACGGCACGATCGTGCGCGCCAGCGGCAACCAGATCCTGGGCGCCGACGACAAGGCCGGCGTGAGCATCGTCCTGACGCTGATGGAGCGCTTCGCGGCGCGGCCGGTCGAGCAGCGGCCGACGCTGATCGCGGTGATCACGGTGGGCGAGGAACTGGGGCTGCTGGGGGCGCACCACCTGGACGTGGCGTCGTTGCGCGCGGACTTCGCGTACTCGTTCGACGGTGAGGTACCGGTGGGCGAGCTGGTCGCCGCGGCGGTCGCCAAGGAAGCGCTGACACTGCGGGTGCGGGGTCGCCGCGCGCACGCCGCGCTGGAACCCGAGCGCGGGGTGCACGCCATCCTGGCGGCGGCGGAGGTGGTGCGCGCCTTCCCCTTGGGGCGCGTTGCCCCCGACCAGGTGGCCAACCTCGGCAGCGTGCAGGGCGGCGGGCCCAGCAACGTCGTGCCGGACGAGGTGGTGCTGACGGGCGAAGCGCGCGCCTTCTCCAACGAGCGGCTCGACGAGCTGGTGGCGTCCATCGAGCGGCGCGCCGCCAACGCGGTGGAGCCGCTGGGCGCCAGCGTCACGATCGAGCGCCGGCGCCTGTACGACGGTTACGACCTGGCCGAGGACGCCGTGCCGATGCGGCGCCTGGCGGCCGTCGCCGCGCCGCACGGCATCGTTCCACGCAAGGTCGCGTCGATCGGCGGCTCCGACACCAACGTGTTCAACCAGAAGGGCCTCGCCACCGTGAACGTGGGCGTGGGGATGCACGATATCCACTCGGTGCACGAATGGATCGACGTCTTCGACCTAGCGCGCATCGTGCGCTGGGTGGAAGACGCGCTGCTGGCGGGCTGAGGCGGTGCGGAGGCTAGCGTGCCGGCTGTGCCGGATGCCGCGCGCGCCACAGCTCCAGCGCCACGTCCACCAGCCCGACGCGCGGCAGCGTGGGCACGGCGCCCAGGTCGAACCACGCGACGTCGTCGGTAGAGCCGTATTCTTCGCGGCGCAAGGCCCCGCCCACCACGTCGGCAGCGTAGATGACGCGCAGCGAATGCAGCCGCCGCGGGATGCGGTCGAGGCGCTCCTCCGGCGTGAGGTGGAAGCTGTCGAGTCCTAGCAGGGCGCCGAGGCGCACGTGGTACCCGGTCTCCTCGAGGATCTCGCGCACGGCCGCGGTGGCAGGGTCCTCGCCGGCCTCGAGGCCGCCGCCGGGCAGCGTCCAGCCGCGCATCCCGCCTTCGTTCCAGTGCGCCAGCAGCACCTTGCCACCTTCCACCACGACGCCGTAGGCGCCCACGCGGGTGTCGAACGAGGGGGGCACGGAGGGAGTGTACGACGCTCGCCGGGGTGCGGAGGACGCCCTACTGGGCCCGTGCCGACACGAACGAGAGCGCGGGCCCAGGTTCGGTCCTGGGCCCGCGCTTGGAGCATGGCCGTGAGGTGCGGTCGTGCTACGGACGGCTAGTCGTCGCCTGCGCCGCGCGTGGTGGCCGGCGCGGGGTGCCCTTCCAGCGGCCGGTTCTTCGGCCCGTACACCAGGCGGATGAAGAGCGCCGTGAGCACGGTGAAGACGATCGGGGTGACGAGGATCAGCATCCACAGGAAGCCGTTGCCGAGGCCCAGGTCGCTCTTGTAGGCGGCCAGGGTGCTAGCCAGGAAGAAGCCGATCATCCCCATCGCAGCGCCGGTGCGCCACGGGTGCCGGCTGGGCAGCTCGAGGTAGCGGAACTTGCTGCGGCTGGCGTCGATGAGCGGGAAGGCGAAGGCGTAGATGACCACCAGGATGGGCACGATCAAGCCGATGAACTGGGGACCGATCACCAAGCCGAAGATGTTCACGTGCCAGTCGGCCGGGATGATCTGCAGGAAGCCGTAGATCCACAGGAAGTACCACTCGGGCTTGACCTCGGGGGTCGCCACGCCAGGAGGGCCGTACGCTTCCACCGGGTTGGCCACCAGCACGCCGGCGAGGATGCCGAGCACCCCGACGAAGACGGCGAACAAGATGCCCATGATGAGCGCCTGTTGCGGCCAGAACGGCACCCCGAGGATCTGCTTGGGCGCGATCTTCTCGGCGTACTTCGGCTGGGTGTGCTTCTGGAGGTACATGATCAGCACGTGCCCGACGATCAGCACGGCCAGGATCAAGGGCAGCCAGAGGATGTGGATGGCGTTCAGCCGCGGCAGCGAGTGCTCGGTGGGGAAGTTCCCGCCGAAGAAGACGTCGGCGAACCACGGCCCGATCAGCGGCAGCGACGCGGCGATGCCGTGACCGATCTTGGTGGCGGTGGCCGAGAAGGCGTCGTACGGCAGCGAGTAGCCGGTGAAGGCGGCGAAGATCGACAGCCCGAGCAGGGCGATGCCGATGATCCAGTTGATCTCGCGCGGCTTCTTGTACGCGCCCGTGACCAGGATCCGGATCAGGTGGAGGAACGCCGCCGCGATCATGATGTTCGCGGCCCAGTGGTGGATGCTGCGGATCACCATGCCGAATGGCAGCGAGTCGATGTACTGCACCGAGGCGTAGGCGGCCGGCAACTGCTGACCGGACACCTCCACCAATCGGCTGGACGGCTCGTAGTTGATCGACAGGAAGATGCCCGTCAGCGCCAGGGTTGCGAAGGCGAAGAGCGTGATCTCGCCGAGGAAGAACGAGTGATGTACTGGGAAAGCCTTGCGCAGGAACTTGTTGTAGAAGCGTCCGAGCGCCAGGCGTTCGTCGAGCCACTTGACCATGGCAGCCCTCCTATCCCGGGCCCACCGGGCTGAGGAAGCCGCCGGCGATCGTGACCGCCCCGTCGACCAGCTTCAGCGGCAGGGCGGGCAGCGCCCGCGGAGACGGGCCTTCCACGAGCCGCGCGTCGCTGCGCGGGTCGAAGTAGGCGTGGTGGCA
>CAZACZ010000061.1:10892-17456 GCA_964483695.1 uncultured bacterium
GTCGTCGCCGTCGGCGGGCGGTTCGCGGTCGGGCGTTACCTTCGCGATGGGGCGCAGGCCGCTGGTCACGCTGAGGGCCGAGAGGCCACCCACCGTCAACACCACCCCGAGGCCGACACCGGCAGCCACGATCTTGCGGCGCAGGCGCAGGCGCTCGTACTCCTCCGGCGTCATGGGTGCCTGGCCCGCGCCTTCGCCGGTTGGCGTGGTCACCACCGAAGCCGCGTGCAGGACGTCGTCGCTGCTCACCACGGCACCTCCGATTCCTCGGACTCGGCTCGTACGTCCTCGTCCTGGTAGTGGCGCTTGTAGAGCGCCATGATGGCGGCGACGAGCAGCGAGATGACGCCGAACAGCATCCCCTCCATCAGTGGGTGTGCTTGCTCGGTGCGCTGCGAGTACCGGACCGCTTGCACGAAGATGCCCGACAGCGCCACGGTGACGCCCATCAGGCCGATCATCAGCGGGAAGGTCTTGCCGGGCCGAGCCAGGTGTGCGCCGAGCCGCAACTCGGTGCCTTCGAGCCACACCGAGACGAACCCGATGATGGCGTACACCAGCAAGACGAAACCCAGCACCACGAGGCCGATCTGGCCGACGGAGAGCTTCCCTTCCGGGTGGTGCCCGAGCGCGGCGATGTGGCGGCCGTCCAGATACGTGATCAGGAACAGCGCGCCCGACAGCACCAACGCGAAGAAGGGGACGACGCGATCGTTACGATACATAGCTCGAACTCCCCCCTTGGGAGCGTGAGACCGACGGGAAGAGGCTCATGGCATGTCACTCGCGTGGTACTGGACGTACTTGGTGACGAGGTCGAGCTCTGCGTCGGAGAGGGTGACGTACTGGAGCATCCCCTGGATGGCGCCCGGCCACTGCGTCGCGGTGAAGTCGGTGGTGGGGTGCAGGGCGTGGCAGGCGGCGCACGTGCCCGCGTACAGGTCGGCCGCGCCGGTCCACAGGTCGTCGTCCGGGTGCTCGGTGAGGAGCGCGCCGTCGACGTGCCCGGTCAGCCGGACCTTCTGCCACGCGGTGCCGTAGTCGTCGGTCTTCGACTCGACGACCTCGCGGGCCGCCACCCCCGCCTCGGTGAGCGAAGCGAGCGGGATGCGCTGGAGGTCGTTGAGGAAGATCGCCGACGGAGACGACTCCATCGACCAACCTTCGACGGTGACGTTGCCGCCGTCTCCGCCCGACTGCCCGCGCTGCACCGGGGCCCCGACCTCCAGCGTCGCGAGGTCCGCGCCGCCGGCGTCGGTCAGGGCGGCCTTGGCCGTCACGGTCGCGGTGGCGCCTTCCGCCTGGGCGAGGAGTTGCAGCGAGGGTGCCGCCGACGCAGGGGGCGACGCGTCGTTCGCATGCGCCGCCGCCGCGAGGGCCAGGGCGAGGCCGAACGAAGGCAACAGCAGCAAGAGGAAGCGATGCGTCTTCTTCATGCGCGAGTCCTCCTTCCGGAGCGTGTCGATGGCTCGATCGGCCTCATTGCATGTCGTTCGCGTGGTACTGGACGTACTTGGTGATGAGGTCGAGCTCTTGGTTCGACAGCGTCACGTACTGCAGCATCCCCTGGATCGTCCCGGGCCACTGGTTGGCGGTGTAGTCGGTGGTCGAGTGGACGGCGTGGCAGCCACCGCACGTCGCCGCGTAGAGTTCGGCGGCGCTTGGCCACAGCCCCGCGTCGGGATCGCTGGTGACGCTCGCTTGAGCGAGTTGCCCCGACAAACGGACCTTCTGCCAGGTGGTGCCGTAGTCGTCGGTCTTGGACTCGAGCACTTCGCGCGCGGCTTGGCCGGCGTCGCTCAAGGAGGCGAGCGGGATCCGCTGCGCGTCGGTGTAGAAGATGGCGGACGGCGAGGTCTCCATCGACCAGCCTTCGACCACCACGTCGACCGCGTCGCCGCTGGCGGCGCTCTGCGTGATGGGCGCGCCGAGGGTGACGGTCGCCAGCTGCGTGCCGTCGGCCGCTGCGAGCGGGGTCGGCGCCACGACGTAGACGGTCTCGCCGCCGGCCGCGACGGCGGCAGGAGCCGCGGCGGGCTCGGCGGGGGCCGCCTCTTCTGCCGCGGGTTCCTCGGCTGCTGCCGGCTCTTCGGCGGCCGCCGCGGGGGCTGCTTCTTCGGCTGCTGCTTGCTCGGCCGGCGCTTCCTCAGCCGCTTCGGCCGCGGGCTCTGCAGCTGGCTCTGCCGCTGGCGTTGCGGCGGGCTGCGCCGGAGCGGCGGCTGCTTCGGCCGCTGGGGCCGGCTCTTCGGCCGCGGCCGCTTCTTCAGCGGCAGGCGCAGGCGCCGCTTCGGCCGCAGGCGGACCGGCCGCGATGACGGCGGCGGCTTCCTCCTGCGTCACTTGGCTGAAGCCGTTGTCCCACATCACGCGCACGTAGGTGGCCACGTTGGCGAGCTGCTCGGCGTCGAACTGCGGGAACCCCAGCATCGCGGCCGTGCCGTGAGAGATCGTCGACAGCACGAGGGTGGTGTCGGCCAGATCCGCGTTGCCGGCGAGCGCCGGGATCGCGGTGCCCATGGCGGCGCCGGTAGCTTGGTGGCACATCAGGCAGTTGGCGTTGTAGAGCGTCTCGCCGGCTGCCAGGACGGCGGGGTCGACGCCGCCCGGGGACGACGCCGTCTCGACCCGCTTGGCCAGCAAGTCGTAGGTGGGCACCAGCAGGAAGAACAGCCAGACGCCGCCGAAGATCACGGCGGTGGCCAGCACGTACCACCACGGCGACGGGCCGGCGGCGCGCACCGGCGCCTGCGGCGCCTCGCCCACGAGGTCCCACTTGGCCGCGGTGGCCACGTCGATGCCGACCGTGCCGCGCACGACGTCGCCCGCTTCGAGCCCCTTCACGTCGACCGCGGTGTGGTTCTGCACCACGAACGGGACGCGTCGCTCGGAGCGCGTGCCGTCGCGGCGGACGTTCGAGAACCGCAGCGTATGGGGTCCGTCCGACAGGCTGGAGGTGTCGAGGTCCAGGTGGAACGGCGGCTTGGTGAGTACCGTCAGCGGCGACGTCGCCTCGTCGACGTACACCTCGATCCGTACGGTCTGGTCCGGTGAGCTTCGCTCCGCATTCGTCACGGCGGCCTTCCTCTCCTCGACGAGCACCATGCACGCGGCGCTTCCGAAGTGCGTCCGCCGTGCTTCGCCTTTGGCGACACGACGAACCTAGCGTCGGTGGCCCCGGCCTGGTTCGTTCGGGAGAGCGGGACGGAGCACCGTCCCAGCGGCCCGATGGACCTCGCGGTCGGGGTCGACCTCCTGGTCCGTCACGCACATTGTTCCAGCAGCAGGCGGGGACATTCGACCCCAGGCACGCGTGAAGAACCCCGCAGGGAGCGTGCTCTTGACGATTCGGGCCATTGGTCCCTCGTGATTCGCCCTGGCCGCCGGTACCCTCGAAGACGGAAGCGTGAAGCGACCTTCATGCTACGGCAAGTCGCTGGAACGGAGCGAAACCATGAGCGTGATCCAAGACCGCGACGAGCGAACCCTGGGTAGAGCCGAGTTGTACCGCTGGTTCTCGGCGGTGTTCGCCAAGGAACAGACCCAGGCCACCTGGACGAGCCAGACCGAGGACGACTTCCTGGGGTCGCTCGAGGCGTACGCCGCCGAGTTCGGGCTCGACGACGAAGCCGCGCCGCTGGTGGCGTACCTCGCGGCGCACCGCGGCGTCGACCCGGCGCCGGTGCTGCTCGACCTTGCGGTCGACTACGCCCGCCTGTTCATCGGCCCCGGCCCGGGTCTGGCGTCGCCGTACGAGTCGGTGCACACCAGCGCCGAGGGGCGCCTCTTCGGGGACGCCTACGCCGACCTGATCGACCTGCTTCATCGCGAGCAGATCGGCATCGACAAGACGTACAAGGAGCCCGCCGACCACGTCGCGGTCGAGCTGGCCGTCGCCGCCTACCTGGTGGACCGTGAGCTGGGCGAAGAGGGCAGCGAAGCTGCGGCCGAGGGCGCCGAGCAAGGCACGCCGGGCGCCGAAGCCGCGTACCTGCGCACCCACGTGCTGAACTGGATGCCGCGCTGGTGCGAGTTGGTGGTGAAGCACGCGCAGACCGACTACTACCGCGGTGCCGCCAAGCTGATGGCAGCGTTCCTGGAGAAGGAGAAGCAGGCCCTGGCTTAGTCGGTCGGGGTCGGGAGGTCCACGGTGGACGATGCGTCTGCCGTGGGCCTCGTCGTTGGGTGTGGCGTAGCCGTGGCGTGGGTGGCCGTGGGCATGGCCGAGTTCGTCATCGGCGCGCGACGCCCGATCGGCGGGCGCTCGAACGCCACCGCGCTCTTCTGGCGCAACTCGCCCCAGGTGACCGTGTCGTCCATCGTGATGGTGTGCACCGGGCAGGACGCGACGCACGCACCGCAGGCGTTGCAGTGGTCGGGGGCGAGACGCAGGCGCATGCCGCCGCCGTGCTCGGGCCCGTCCAGTTCGCGCTCGAAGGCGTGGGTGGGGCAGACGTTGGTGCAGACCGGGCAGAGGATGCAGTTGCTGCCGATGCGCGGGAGTTCCCACGGCACCAGGGCGTCGTCGGCCGGCTTGGCGTGCGCGATCCAGGCGTAGGTGCGCTGCAGCTCGATGGGTACGTCGTCGTCGCCCCCGCCGAAATCGACGCGCGCCAGCACCTCGGACGCGCCCTCTTGGATACCGCGGAACCCGAGTTGGAAGAGCTCGCGCCGGCTGACCGAGGTGGGCGCACGCGGCGGAGCGGCGTGCTTGCGCGTCTCGATCACCTCGACCTCGAGGGGGCGCGCGCGGAACGGTAGCAGCACCTCGAGCTCGGCGAGCATCGCCTCGATGGCGGGAACGACCGTGCCGTCGCCGATGGGGCAAGTCTCGCAGTCGCGCCGCGCCAGCGTCACCTTGTCATGCGAGCCCGCCAGCTGCAGCACGTCGGTGGGTTGCAGACGCGCAAGGCACTCGACCGTCTGCGCGTCGCCCGACACGCGGGAGCACTTGATGGTGCCGTCGGGGCGGATCTTCTCCGGGACCGAGAGCGCCTGCGATGGGCATGCTTGGATGCACAGGCCGCAGCCGCTGCAGGAGATCTCGTCGATCACCACGCGCTGACCGATGGTGATGGCCTCGTGAGGGCAGACGTCACGGCAGGCGCTGCACGCGCCGACGGTCTTCTTGGCCGCGATGCAGTGGCCGACCTCGTAGTCGGGTGCGACACGCGTCTCCCGTGCCGCTAGGGAGATCAATCCCTTCAGCACCTCACGCCCCCGCTTCTCGCGAGATCAGGCCTTGGGCTGTGCTTCGTCGCCTGGCTTGGCCTGCGGTTTGGCCGACGAGCCTTCGTCGGCGTCCAAGTCCTTGATGCCACTGCGGAACGCCCGCACCGACTGCCCAAGTCCTTTGGCGACCTCCGGCAGACGCTTCGCGCCGAAGACCAGGATCACGACCAGCAAGAGGATCAGGAGTTCCGGGGTTCCCAACGGTCCGAGTCGCATGGTTCCCTCCTTGGGCGGGTTGCCCCGCCGACGCTCCGAGCTTACGGCCCCGGGTGGAACGGGACCGAGTGTCAACTGTCCCGTGCCGGGGTCTTGCGGGGAACAGTCCCAAGATACACGCGCGGTGCATGAAAACGGCGCGGCGAACCGACATCGGTTCGCCGCGCCGGATCCACCGGAAGGTGGGTTACATCGGCTCGTCGTACGCCGTCACCGGCTCGAGCGCCCCTTCGTACTTCTCGACCTGCACCACGGCGGTGTGCGCGATGGTGGCCTGGGCGAGCTTCGAGCTGAGTGGCTCGTCGCGGGTGATCACGTTGACGCAGCCTTGCTTGTCGAGCGAGCCGACGACGCCGGGCTCGACCGGGTCGTACCAGCTGCCTTCCTGCAGGCACACGGCGCCCTTGACGATGTCGGCGCTGACGACGGCGCCGGCCAGGGTCTGGCCGCGGTCGTTGAAGACGCGCACCACGTCACCGGTCTGGATGCCGCGGGCGGCAGCGTCCTCGGGGTGGATGAAGAGCGGTTCGCGGTCCACCACCTTGTAGAGGTCGCGGATCCAGGTGTTGTCCATCTGCGAGTGGATGCGGTGGAAGTTGTGCTTCGACACGACGTGCAGCGGGAAGCGATCGGCAGTCGGGCCCCCCACCCACTCCACCGGCTCCATCCACGCCGGATGCGGCGGGCAGTCGTCGTAGCCGTAGCTGGCGATCGTGTCGGAGTAGAGCTCGATGCGGCCCGACGGCGTGCCGAGTGCGTTCAGCGCCGGGTCGGCGCGGAAGTCCGCCATGTGCACGTTGGTGCCCGGGTTGACCTCGAACTCGAGCAACGGTTGCTCGTTCCAGAAGGTGTCGAAGTCGGGCATCGCGACGCCCTGGGCGGAGGCTTGCTGCTGAGCGGTGTCGTAGAAGCTGCGCAGCCAGCCCATCTCGTCCTTGCCCTCGTTGAACGCTTCGGCCAGACCGAGGCGCGCGGCGAGGTCGGAGAGGATGTCGTAGTCGGAGCGCGACTCGAAGATCGGGTCGACGGCCTTGGGCGAGGCGTGGATGATGTTGCCGAACTGCCCGATGTCGTTGCGTTCGAAGTCGCTGACGGCCGGCAGGACGATGTCGGCGAAGC
>CAZACZ010000062.1:0-12944 GCA_964483695.1 uncultured bacterium
GGGCGGTAGAGGTACCCGCCCATGGCGCCGGTGTTGTCCACCACCACCGCCACGCCGCGCTCGTGCGCGACGGCGGCGATGGCGTCCACGTCGGGGATGCGCAGGCTGGGGTTGGGGATGGTCTCGAGGAAGACGGCCTTGGTGCGGTCGTCGATGAGGCGGGCGTACTCGGCCGGGTCGTCCTCGGGGCCGACGAAGCGCACGTCGATGCCGAGGCGGCGCAGCGTCACGCCCAGCAGGTTGTGGCTGCCGCCGTAGAGGTTGGGCGAGGAGACGACGCTGTCGCCCGCTTCGGCCAGCGTGGTGAGGGTCAGGAACTCCGCGGCGTGCCCGGAAGCCACGGCCAAGGCGGCCACGCCCCCCTCGAGTGCGGCGATGCGCTTCTCCAGCACGTCGTTGGTGGGGTTCATGATGCGCGAGTAGATGTTGCCGAACTCCTGCAGGGCGAACAGGCGCGCGGCGTGGTCGGCGTCGTCGAAGTTGTACGCGGTGGTCTGGTAGATCGGCACGGCGCGCGACTTGGTGGTGGGGTCGGCGGTCTCCTGGCCGGCGTGGATCTGGAGGGTCTCGAAGCGGTACGGCATGCTGGTGCTCCTTCGGGGTGGGGGCGCCGCGTCGTAGTGGCGAGCGGCGCTGAGGGGGTGGCGAGCAACGGTCATGCGACCGGCAACGGTGCACGGACCCGCGCCCGCGCGCAAGACGCGTGCGGATGTCGTTCTGCGCCGGGTGCTCGCTTGCACGGCCGATCGAACGGACCGTGACGCGAGCGCTTCAGCAGCGCTGCGGCCCTACGCCGCGCTGGACATTCGGGGTGCGAGGTGCTGCAGGGAGTGGTTCGGAGAGCGCCGCGATCGTGCCGGCGCCGTGCGTTCCGCTGGGGTGCTACGCATGCTGGTCCTCCTCCTGCTCGGGTTCCCGAGCACCCCCGCTTCGTCGGCGGCGACCCTTCGAGATCGTCTCGGTCGGGCGCGCCCGCGTCGTCGCGGGAAGAGATGAGGCTGTCCGCCCCTATCTGTCCGGAAGCTCACCATCGTGGCTGTGCTCCCGGCTGGAGTTAGCACCCGTCTACATGAAGACTGGTTGCTGCGGCGTCGTCGGGCCAGGTCCCTCGGCCGCTCTGGATAAGGCCGGCCACCGCGGATGCGGGAGGCCAGTCCGTGCACCGCGTCGCCGGACCCATCGGCCGGGCGAACGGATGCCGCCGAGTAAAGCACGCGCGGGGCGTCCGGCGCAAGGGGCCGGGCGACGCCCGCAGAGCGAAGTCCGTCGACCAGCGAGCGTCAGTCGACCAGCGAGCGCCAGGCCGCGTCCGCCGGCACCGCGTCCACCGACGTGAGCACCGCACGCAGCGCCCCATCGGCCGTCTCGTACGTCACCAGGACGGTGTTCCAGCCGGTGCGGGCGTTCACGTCGTAACGCACCGGTGTGTCGTCGTTGCCCACGCAGGTGCCTTCGATGCGCACGGGATCTGGCACGTAGAGGAAGTACACCAGGTAGTCGCCGGCTTGCGGCGCCCGCTCGGCGGCGGCGAGCCGCGCGATGGCCTCGTCGGAGGACGCCAGCATCGCACCCACCGGCTCGGAGGTCTCGAACGCCAACAGGTAGTTCACCACCATGTGGCCGAACCGCGCCGGCGTGACCCGCATGTCCTGCCCACCGCGCAGGCACAGGCCGGTCACGTCCACGTACCCCAGCGCGCCGTCGGCGATGGCGCCGGGCAGGTCGAGGGTGAACGAACCGTCGGCAGCCACGGTGCCCAACCCGACGGTGCTCTGCAGGCCGGCGTCGAGGTACCCACCCCACGCGGCGATGGTGCCTTCGGCGCCTGTCGGGTTGACGATCGTGCCTCGGAGCGTCATCGGACGCTGGGCATGCGCCGTGGAGGCGAACGCGAGGCAGAGCAGCAACGCGACCGGAAGCCATGCGCGCGCGACGACGAACCGAGCTGGAACCGACATCCACGACCCCCTAGGGCATGCAACCGTGCTTCCGATCATGCGCGCGAGCGTGCACGCCACAGGCAATGCATCCGCGCGCGCAGCCGCGCGTGCTGCACGCGCTTGCGTGCCGCGCGAAGTATAGCGCCCACGCCCACTACACTGGTACCCATGAGCACTTCCCCCACGTCGTCCGCCGAAGCGTCCCCCGTTGCGGCCGGCCCTACCACGGCAGCGACCACGGCAGCGACTACGGCGCCGGCCCCGAGCGTCCCGATGCTGGACCTCCAGGCGGAAGTGCGCGAGCTGTGGAGCGACCTCCAGCCCGCGGTCGAACGCGTGCTGCGCAGCGGGCACTTCATCGGCGGTAGCGAGGTGGACGCGTTCGAGCAGGAGGTGGCGGCGTACCTGGGCGTGCGGCACGCGGTGGGGTTGAACTCCGGCACCGACGCGCTGGTGCTCGGCCTCGAGGCGCTCGGCATCGGCCCGGGCGACGAGGTGCTCACCACCCCCTTCAGCTTCTTCGCCACCAGCGAGGCCATCCTGCGCGTGGGCGCCACCCCGGTCTTCGGCGACATCGACCCGCGTACGTTGCTCCTCGACCCGGCCACGTTGGGGGCGCTCGTCACGCCGCGCACGCGCGCCGTCCTGCCCGTGCACCTGTTCGGGCTGCCGCTGGACATGGACGACGTCATGGCGTTCGCGGACCGGCACGGCCTGGCCGTGCTGGAGGACTGCGCGCAGGCGTTCGGGGCGCGTCACGCTGGGCGGCGCGTCGGGAGCATCGGCGCCATCGGCGCGTTCAGCTTCTACCCCACCAAGAACCTCGGCGCCTACGGCGACGCCGGCTTGGCCGTCACCGACGACGACGAGCTGGCGACGCGCCTGCGCAGCCTGCGCAACCACGGCTCGAGCCCGACCGAGAAGTACCGCCACGATCGCCTGGGCCACAACTCGCGCCTCGACGCGTTGCAGGCCGCCGTGCTGCGCGTGAAGCTCCCGCGCGTGGACGCGTGGAACGCGCGCCGGCGCGCGCTGGCCGCGGCGTACGCCGACGCGCTGCGCCGGTTCGCGAACGATGGCGCAGGCGTGAACGAAGGCGCCACCTTCCTGAACCTGCCGCCGCTCCACCCCGAGCACGTTTTCCACCAGTTCACCGTGCAGGTGCAGGGCGGCCAACGCGAAGCGTTCGAACGCGCGCTGCAGGCCGAGGGCGTGGCGTTCAGCCGCTTCTACCCCGCCCCGCTCACGCACCAACCCGCGGGCTGCGCGTTCGGGCAGGCCGAGGTGGCAGCGGCCGCCGCCGATCGGGTGGTGTCGTTGCCGATCCACCCGTGGCTGCCCGAGCACGCCGTCGGGCGGGTGCGCGCGGCGGCCGAACGGGTGGGCACTAGCGCGTGAACCTCGACGCGTACCGTACGCCCGACCGCCTGGCGGCGCGCATCGCGCTGCACGAGCGCTTCGGCGCGCACGTACCGGACTTCCACCGGGCGCAGTTCGACCGCGTGCTGGAGGAGCTCGGCCCGCGGGCACAGGCAGGGGCCCCGTTCCGGGTCCTCGAGGTCGGAGTTGGTACCGGCCGGTTGTGGAACGTGAACGCCGAGCGTGTGCCCGGAACCTGGCAACTGACGCTGCTGGATCGCTCCGCCGGCATGGTGGCCGAGGCACGGACGATGCTGCGCACGACCGGCTTATCGGGGGAGGCGCTGGAGGCCGACGCGGCCGCGCTACCGTTCGACGGCGCCACGTTCGATCTGGCGTTCGCGAACCACATGCTGTACCACGTGCCGGACATCGCCCGCGCGGTAGCGGAGCTGCGGCGGGTGCTGAAGCCGGGAGCGACGCTCTTCGCCGCCACCAACGGGGCCGAGCACATGCGACCGCTGCGCGAGGCGCTGCTGGAGCTTCAGGCGCTAGCGCCGGAACTGCGCATCGACGCCGGCGAGCGGCTGCGCTTCGACCTGGAGACGGGCGCGACGTGGCTGCAGGGCGCCTTCGACGAGGTGGAGCGCGTGGACGCCTCCGACGACCTGCTGGTGCCCGAGGCGGAGCCGTTGATGGCGTACCTCGGCTCGACCATCCACCTGCCCGATCCGATGCCGCCCGACCTGGCCGCGCGCGTGAAGCGATGGGACCGCGCCACGCGCCAGCGCTTCGGCCGGCTGCTGGAGCACGGACCGGTGCGCGTTCCCCGCGCGACGGGGTACTTCGTCGCTCGCTGAGGGGCGCTTCGCGCGAACCGTTGGGCGCGCGTCCGACCTAGGCGGCACTCAGCCGGCGGTCATCCCCACCCACGTCTCCACCCGCGCGATGGCGTCGTCCTCGCCCGTGAACAGGATGGCGTGGATGCCGAGCGCGGCGGCGGCGTCGACGTTCACCGGGTGATCGTCGAGGAACAGCGCCTGCTGCGGCGCCGCCCCTTCGGCGGACAGGATCCGCTGATAGAACTCCGGGGCGGGCTTGGCGACGTGCATCAGGTTCGAGGCGTAGGTGTGGTCGAACACGGCGTAATCGCCGAGCTCGGTGTGGATGCGGTAGTGCGCGTCGAGCGTGTTGGTGCCGGCCACCACGCGCGTGCCTGCCTGCTGGATGCGGCGCACGAGGTCGTACATGCGCGGCCGCCGCACCGGGTGGAAGGTGGCGCCCCAGTACTCGTCGTCGACGGGCAGGCCGGTGGTCTCGTGGAAGCGCTCCCAGAACTCGGGCGAGGTGATCAGGCCCGTGTGCAGCAACTCGTAGCCGGCGCTCTGCAGCAGCGGGCGGAGCTGCTCCACGGTCATGCCGAAGTGCTCGGCGATGCGCGGCGCGACGTCGAAGCCGTCGACCATCACGCCGCCTACGTCGAAGATGCAGATCCTCATGGGTGGGGCGCCCTCATTCCTTCCCTGCCGAGAACACGTTGGCGCCGCGCAGGAAGTACTGCGACAGCGTGAAGAAGATGACCAGCATGGGGATGCTGGAGATGGCCGCCACCGCCACCATGGCGCCTTCGTTGGTGCTCTTCTCCTCCATGAACGTCACCACGTAGAGCGGCATGGTCTTGAGCTCGGGCGACTGCACCACCAGCAGCGGCCAGATGAGGTTGTCCCATTGGCCTTCGAAGGTGAGGATCGCCAGCACCGCCATCACCGGCCACAGGTTGGGGACGACGATGCGGAAGAAGATGCCGGGTTCGCTGGCGCCGTCGATGCGCGCGGCGTCCAGCAGTTCGTCCGGGAAGCTGAGGAGCGACTGGCGCATCAGGAACACGCCGAAGGCGCTGAGGAGGAACGGGACGATGAGGCCGGCGTAGGTGTTCTGCATCCCGAGGTTGGTGATGACGACGTAGAGCGGGATCATCACCGTCTCGAACGGGATCATCAGCGTCGAGAGGATGAACAGGAACACCACCGCGGCGCCGCGGAAGCGCAGCTTGGTCAGGCCGTAGCCCGCCATGGTGGAGAACAGCACCGTGGTCGCGGCGATGGTGCCCGACACCAGCACCGAGTTCAGCAGCGCGCGCGGGAAGATGAACTTGCCGTCGTTGCCTTTGATGGCGTGCCAGAAGTTCTCGAAGATGATCGGGTCGGGCAGCCACGAGAACGGCATCTTGAGGATGTCGCGCGCCGGCATGAACGACGCCACGAACATGAACAGCACCGGCGTCAGCACCAGGAACACGGCGAGCAGCAGGACGAGCCATCCCAGCAGGTTGCCTGCCACCTCCAGCGGCGTGCGGCGGAAGCGGGTCCCGCCGCCGTGCACCTCGTGCGTCTGGAGCGCCACGGCTCAGGCCCCCTGCGTGCGCGACACGCGGAACTGCAGGAACGCCAGGACGAACATCACGAGCAACAAGATGATGCTCATGGCGCTGGCAAGGCCGATCTGGTAGTCGCGCACGGCGGTGGTGTAGATGCCGAGGGTGACGACGTTGATCGGCTCGCGCGGGGAGCCCTGCTGGGTGAAGAGGTACTGGGTGCTGAACGTGCGCATGCAGAAGATCATCGCCATGATCGACACCAGCACCGTGGTGGGTTTGAGGAGTGGCAGGGTGATGTAGCGGTAGAGCTGCCACCCGCTGGCGCCGTCCACCCGAGCGGCTTCCTTGACGCTGGTGGGGATGCCGCCCAAGCCGGCGATGAAGATGATGGTGAAGAACCCGAGCTTGCCCCAGAAGTACACCAGCACCGTCGAGAGCCGCACCATCTCGGGCGCCGCCAGCCACTTGTGGTCGATGCCGGAGAGCCCCATCACGAAGTTCACCCACTGGTTGGCGATGCCGCGCGGGTCGAGCAGCATGAGCCAGATGGTGGCCGCCACCACGCCGGGGATGACGGCGGGGGTGTACAGCGCCATCTGGAAGAAGCGCTGCAGCCGAAGGCGCGACACGATGAGCGTGGCTAGGATCAGCGACACCAGCACCAGCGGCACGGCCGTGCCGATGGTGAACAGGCCGGTGGCCTTCCACGAGTTCCAGAACTGAGACGACTGGAAGAGCTCGACGTAGTTGTCGAAGCCCACGAAGCGCGGTGGCCTGAGCGACAGCACGTTCTTACGGTGCAGGCTGAGGACGAACGCGTTGATGATCGGATAGAACGCGAACAGCCCGAAGAAGGCGAGGGCTGGGACCACGAAGGCCCAGCCCCACAACGCCCTCCTCGTGCCGACGGTCATGCGTCTTGCGCTACGAGCCACCGGCACCCTTCCCTACTGGTCAGTACTCGCCGCGGAGCGCGCGCTCCACGCCTTCGCGCATCTCGACGAGCACCACGGCCGGGTCGCGGTCTTGCAGCATGACGGCTTCCACGGCGTCTTGCAGCACCTGCTGGATCTGCGGCGATGCGTCGCCGTAGTAGATGGCCGGGGCGCGGGCCAGGTCGGCCATGAAGACGTCGGAGTACGGGTGGTTCTTGAAGGTGTCGCTGTCGAGCACCGACTGCGAGGCCATCAGCAGGCCGGCGCGAGCGAAGTACTCCTCGGCGTGCTGGCTGAGGAAGCCCAGGAAGCGCCACGCCGCTTCTTGCTTGGCGGCGGAGGACTGCGCGTTGACCATCCAGTAGTGGCCGTAGTACGCCTCGGCCACGTCGTTCACGGCGTCTGCCCACTTCGGGAAGGGGATGACCATCCAGCCTTCGCCGGGCTTGAAGTCGGGGTTGTCGTTCTTGATGCGAGCGATCTGGTACTGGCCCGACTCCATCATGCCGATGTCGTTGTTGTCGTAGTTGAACAGCGAGCGGGCGTTGGCGTAGGTGGGGGCGCCTAAGTTGCGGTGGTTCGGACCCCACTGGCGGAAGTACTCGAGCACGCGCAGCCACGCCGCGTCGTTGACGATGGCGCTGCCGTCTTCGCCGATGAGTTCGCCGCCGAGCTGCATCGCCATCGGCACCATGAAGTTGAGGTAGTACGGGTAGCGGAAGTCGAAGCCGCGGCGCGTGATGATCTCGCCGTCACGCAGCGTGAGCCGGTCGGCGGTCTCCATCATCTCTTCCCACGTCTTCGGGTAGTCGGTCAGCGGGTCGAGGCCCTCGCTGCGGAAGACGTTCATGTTCAGGAAGATGGCCCAGTTGGTGAGCTCGAGCGGGATGCCGTAGATCTGCCCCTCGTAGGTGACGGGGTCGAGCATGCCCTCGAGGTACATGCTTTGGAACGCTTCGACCGAGTCGTACCCGGCCGCCACCGGATCGACCGGCGCGACACGCTGGTTGACGATGTACGGGTACTCGTTGAAGGTCTCCATGTTGAAGACGTCCGGACCGCGGTTGGCGGCGAACGCCGTCAGGATGAGTTGCGCCAGCGTATTCGACGGGTTGGTGACGCGCGTGACGATGACGTCGGGGTTCTCGGACTCGAACTGGGCGATCAGTTCCTCTTCGAGAGCGGTGCGGTTGGGGTCCTCGTGCGTCCAGTAGACCAACTCGACCTGCGCGAGGGTCGTACTGAACAGCATGCCGAGGACGAGCGCTGCAAGTGCGAACAGACGTTGGCGCATCCTGTCTCCTCCCCCGGGCCGTGCCGGCCCATCGGGTCCTACGTTGGCGAACCACCACGGCGAACGTACAGGGCGAACCACTTCGTCGTACCGACACACCGGGCCTACCCGGGAACCCCGTGCGGCGAACCTGGCGGACGAAGCCCGCTCCGGAGCGCACGAACGGCGTGTCTGGCACCATTGTAGCGCGGGTTACGAGGGGCGGAGGGGCAGATGTGGGGTGGCGCTGGGTGTGGACATGGGTGCGCGTGTGGGCATCGGTGTGGACCTGGGGTGGGCGGGCCGCCCCGCACGGCGTAGCATCGCCGACGTGAGCACCATGCAGCGAAGCGACCCCGGCAACGAACCCGCCGCCCTCTCTCCCGAGGGCCTACGGCAGATCCAGGAGTTCGTCGTGCCCCTGGTACGCGACCTCGGCCGCTGGGCCCAGGAGCAATCGATCAAGCACTACCGCGGCGAGCACGACGTCGAGGTGAGCCGCAAGACCGGGCCGGGTGACGTGGTCACCGCGGTCGATCACGAGGTGCAGCGGCGGTTGGTGGCGGCGCTGCAGCCGCGCTTCCCCGGCTTCGGCTTCCTGGGTGAGGAGGGCCTGAGCGACTACGACCCCGCGGCGCCCACCTGGGTGATCGATCCGATCGACGGCACCCACAACTTCGTGCGCGCGTACCCTGGCTTCGCCGTCTCCGTCGGCTTGGTCGTTGGGGGCGAGAGCGTGCTGGGCGTGATCTACGACGCCGCCACGGACAGCGTGACGAAGGCGGCGAAGGGGCAGGGCGCTTGGCGCGAAGGTGCCGACGGGACCGCGACGCGCCTCCACGTGGCCGCGGCCAAGCCGCTGACGCACGCGCTCCTCACCACGGGCTTCACCACCGAGTCGGCCAACACCCCGTTCCATCAGCGCGCGTTCGTGGCGTTGGCGGGGGGTTCGGCCGGCATGCGCCAGAGCGGCTCGGCGTGCCGGGACCTGGTGCACGTGGCGGCCGGGTTGGTGGACGCCTACTGGCAGTTCGGCGTGCGCGCGTGGGACGTGGCGGCAGGTCTGGTGATCGTGCGCGAAGCGGGCGGCGTGGCCTACGTCTCGGACGTGCCCGGAGCAAGCGGCGACGCGGCAGCGTGGCTGCGCGCGCCGGGGATGGGGATCATCGCGGGCGAGAAGCGGGTGGTGGAGGATGCGCTGGCGGTGGTGCGGGCGTGTCGGGAGGGGTGATCGCGCCTTACTCGCGATCCAGGCGCACGTACGCGTCCAACCACTCGAGCGCGTCGAGCGTCAGCACCCCCGCCCAGGCACGCTTGGCGCGCTGCCACGCTTCGTCGGCGTCGTTCCCCCACGACCACACGGGCCACCAGGCGCCGTCGTCTCCCTGGGTGGCGATGAGGTGGTCGAGGTTCACGGCGATCGCCTCCGCCAAGGTGTCCGCCAGCGCGGACGTGGGCTTCGGCGCCAGCGAAAGCGGCCGCAGGCCGTAGCCGGCGTAGTCCTCGGGCGTGCGCGCCACCGACGCCACCGCCACCGGCGCCACCAGGTCCAGCAGCTCGTCCCGCACGGTCGGCGGCACGTTGGCGGCGTCCACCAGCCGGCAGACGCAGATGAGGTCGTGCATCTCGAGCGGGGCGCTGCTGGTGCGCACGCGCCGGCGCACCTCGCGCACCACGTCGTCCGCCAGCGAACGCAGCCACGCCTCGTCCGCGGCGGGCCCGAGGGCGTAGAGCTGCGCCACGATGTCCGCCTTGGGGTTGAGCGTGAAGCCGTGGAAGCGCTCCGCCAGGCCGTCCAAGCTCCACCACGGGGCGTGCGGCGCGTCCGCGGTGGCGTCGGGGACGATCTGCCAGGTGCGGGTGGAAGGGGCGAGCGTCGCTTCGAGGTACGCCATGGCCGCGCTGACCGTCGGGTGCGACGCCGGCGCCCCCACTTCCGCCAACCGTCCCAACGCCACGCTGGTGGCCAGCGCGCCGCTTGCCGTGGTGCTGGCGTCGGGCTCGAGGCCGTGGCCGAAGCCGCCGTCCTGGTTCTGGAACGCGCTCAGCGCATCGATGACGGGCCAGGCGGGCGCGCCCTCGAAGCGGTGCTCGAAGCGTCGCAGCTCCAGAGGGCGCGCGATGGCGTGGAGGGCAGCGCGGGCCTGGAGGTAGTGGTGGACGTCTAGACGGGGCATGGGGCGAGTATAGGGGGGCGCTGGCCCCCCGTGGCACCGACGTGGCAGGCGCCAACCTCCAGCGCCGCCGGCGCGTCCCTTCGGGATCGCTCGCCGGCGGCGCCGCGTGGCTCGATGGCTCGGCTTCGGAGCCGGTTCCGTACGCCTGGGTCAGTACATCTGGCTCAGTACAACCTGGTTCAGTACGCCTGGCTCAGTACACCTGCTCGCGCTGACCGAAGCTGAACACGCGCACGTCCTTCACGCGGTCCAGGCCGATGGTCGGGAAGTAGGGCGGCGAGACGCTCGAGTACATGCGCTGGTCGTAGGTGAACGTGCGGCCGTAGCCGGTCATCTCCTCACCGGTACGACCGTCGAAGGTGCCGAACGCGCCGTAGTTGTTCTCGATGATGCCGCCGATCAGGTTGACGCTGCCGCGCGTGGCGCCACGATCGTAGTCCTCCACGCCGACGATGCCTTCGCTCGACATCAGCACGCCGTGGATGGTGACGTCGGTCGGGGCGTTGTCGGCCGAGCTGGAGTTGTTGTGGCCGATGAGGATGTCGGCGGACTGGGTGTACAGGCCGAAGACGTTCAGGGCGTCGAGGTCGTCGCACGTGGCCGGCGTTACGGTGCCGTTCCGCTGCCGAGTGGGCGCCGAGCTGCACGGTGGGTGCTCGTACTTGATGTCGCGGGTGATGCGTACCTGGCCCTCGGTGGCGAGGGTGAGCTGCATGAAGCCGGCGATGGCGGGTGCCGCCGTGGCGGGGTTGTTCGAGCTGGTGCGGGCCGGCCCGCCGAAGCGCTCCACGGAGCCGTCGACGAAGATGACCCCGTTGAAGTCGGTGATCGGTGCGCCGCTGGCGTTCAGCGCGGTCGTCCAGGCACCGGAACCGTCCTGGACCTGCAGCAAGCCGCTCTGGTCGACGCGGTGGGTAACCGTGGACGTGCTGTACCCGGTGCATCTTCCTCGCCAATCCCACCTGTTGCAGCTCTGCACGCTCGCTTGGAAGTACTGGTAGGTGGCTTCCGGGGTCCACTCGCCGCTGGCGTTCCGCGTGAGCGGGTTCCCGCTGGCGTCCGCGGCCCAGAGTTGAAGGTCGCTGAGGCTGACGCCGGCGCCGTAGTGGAGGCCCGCACGCTGAGCTTCGAGGTCTTGCTCGTAGGAGTTGGACGGCAGCGGGATGTACTCCGACTGCCAGTCCACGCCGCCGGTCAGTTCCGGCTGGTTGACGGGGTTGCGACCGTACGCCGGGTTCGGTCCGAGGTTGGTGCGGAGCCTCGTGGGGCTGTCGTAGAAGTACGCGCCGTACGTCTGACTGGTGCAGTACTCCTCGAGCTGGCCCGTACTGGGGTTGGTGCGTACGCCGCGACGGTTGTCCGGGCAACCAGCGGTCGTGACCTTGTGGCCGAACCAAGGGGTGCTGTAGAAGCGGAAGTACTCGTTGGTGTGCACTGGCCCGTCGAAGAGCGTGCGATCGGTGAACCAGATGTCGGAGCCGCCGGTGGACGTATGCACGTTGGTGAAGAGCGCGTACTGCGCGAACGTGAGGCGCCCGACGGTGAAGCGGTACTCGCCCTGAACCACGACGTTGCGCTTGTACTCGCCGCGCGCGGCTTCGGAGACCATCACGAACGGGATGGCGTAGTCCTGGTTGGCAGGGCGCGCGTTGCCAGCCACGAACCGCCCTTCCGGAAGGCGCACACCCTCGGGAAGCCCTTCTCCGCAACTGCTGTCGGTGACGAACACGCGGATCGTAACCTCGGAGTCGCCTCCGAACTCGTCCAACGAGGCGTCGCACAAGATGGCGTCGATCTCCGTCTGCAGTTGGGTTGCCACCGAGTTCGCGCCGGTCAGGTCGGCAACCACCGAATTCGGGGTTGGTGCAGCGTCGCCGCAATCGCCCGTCCCGAACGACCAGCAGGTGGTGGTGCTGGAGCGAACGTTGACGATCTCGTTGAGCTCGTTGCGGATGTCGCTGGCAAGCAAGGAGCCGCCGAGGTTGGCGCCGCCGCGGGCCAGCAGGAGCGTCTGCACGATGGCAGCGTCGTCCCGGCTGTGACGCATCTCGTTCACCGTGCGGGCGAACAGCAGCGTCCCGATGCCTGCCACCACCACCATGGTGAGGAGCGTGATGATGAGCGCGATGCCGCGCTCGCGTGTGGTTGCTACTCGCATGTCGCCACCGCCTTGATGCTGAAGCTGGGGTTGGCCGCCAATTCGACCTGGCTCACGTAGTTGCGGGTCACGTCGCCCCCAAGCGCTCGGCCCTGGCTGGCCAGAGCTATCTGGAGGCGAGCAAGTTCGACCGGCTCGCCAGCGAGACTGGCGCTGCGCGCCGGGTTGCCGTCTTCGCGGAGTGGTGCGTCCTCGATGTGGAGGTCGCCGCTGTTCACCTCGCGGTACACGTACTGGATGGCCACGTCGGAGAGTTCGAACGCCAGCGGGCGCTCGGTGGCTCCACCTTCGGTGAACAACAACGTCTCGGCGCCCGCGTCGTAGCTGATGCCGAGCGTCTTGACCTTGAAGAGCAACGCGTTGCGGTTGCCGATGCCCGAGTACGCGGTCATGCTGTCGAAGCAGTCGCTTCCGCTGGGCGACACGCGGTAGCGCCCGCTTCCGGCGCTGGTGGGCGTGGCCGAGAGCGTGAAGATGACGGCCTGCCCGCCTGCGTCCACGAGCATCATCTGCTCGCCCCCAAGCGCCAAGTCCGATGCGCTTCCGGCGACCGCGGTAAGGACGTTGCCTGCCACGTCGATCTGCGTGACCTGGTAGCCTGCGCCGCCGTCGAGGAGGGTGAACGAGACGGCGGCGTTACCGGAGGCGTATGGCGTGTCGGACACGGCCCCCAACACGGCGCTTCGAAGCTCTTGCGTGAACACCTCGGTGACGCGGCGAAGGCG
>CAZACZ010000062.1:13044-17351 GCA_964483695.1 uncultured bacterium
TGCACCGTCTCCGCGCTTGCCAACGTGATCGCTCCGGCGTTGGTGATCGTCGCGCGGTACAGGTCAGGGTCGGCTATGCCCTCTCCGGCAAGCTCCGGGAAGTCGGACGAGAGGCCGCCGTAGGCCCACTCCAGCGGCGTGCCGGGTTGCGCCAGCACCACGGCGTCGGCGCCCGCCACGCGCCGCCCGAGTGCGTTGAGCAGCTGCGCGCTCTGCGTGCGGCGGCCGGCGTCGGCGTTGTTGCGCATGCTGCTGATGTACGTCGTCATGACCGCTGCCGTGACGATGCCGAGCACGACCAGCGCCACCAGCACCTCGACGACCGTGAGGCCACGCCGCAGGCGGCCGAAGGGGGCGGCCCGCCACCGGCCCGGCGTGCCTTGCGCTGTGCTATGTGGTCGCGTCATCACTGCACCTCCGCCCGAACCTCGCCGATCAACGAGATCGTGAGGCCGGTGGTCCTCGTGCTGGTCGTAACGGTGAGCGGGTCGGGCAACGCGTCGAGGGTGTCGACGTCGACCTTGCCCGGCGGCGTGAACTCGAGCTCCTGGCCATCGGGCCAGTTGCTGGTGACGTTGCGAGGAAGCTCGAAGCGCTTGAGCACGGCGCCGCTGTCGGTGTCGCTCAGGACGAACTCGTCGCCGCTGCGCGTCAGGCGCACCACCACGCCGCGCGCGGCCGCGGCGGTGGCGCCTTGCCACACGGTCTGCTGGATGGAGGTGATGGCGGCGCGTTCCTCTTGGCCCTGCAGCACGCGGCGGCCGTTGATGGCGACGAGGCCAGCGAGGATACCGAGGATGGCGACGACGATCAAGAGTTCGAGGACGGTGATGCCATTCGCAGCTCGCACCCCGACCTTGCCGCTCGAGCACACCCGATGGGACGAGCACGCGCGTGGCGGCACCAGACGGTTCGAAGGTCCGCCGCCATGTGTCAGTCGATCGAGATCCGGTTGCTTCACCGTCAGCCCTTCCTACTCGGTGACGATCACACCGGGCTGTCGCTATGGTGCGATCGTCTGATGGTCGTCCAACCGTAGAGCGCGTTGCCTTACGAGATACTTACGCCCCCGACCAAGCCATCGGCACCCCCAAGTATGGGGAAGCCCAAACGATCGACTGGCAGCGAGACCGCTCCGGGCAAAGTCGGCCCGAACGATCCTGGCCTAGGGTTGCAGGGTCCCCACGTGCCCCCCAAGGATGGGTGTCGACACTGTAGCGCGAGACGTAGGTTGTAGCCGTGCGAAGACCACAAGGCGGATTCACACTGATCGAGTTGCTCATCGTGCTGGCGATCGTCGGCATCCTGGCCGCCATCGGGTGGACGGGGCTGAACCCGCCCAGCGCGCGCGTGCTGTCGAACGACCTCAAGTCGATGCTGTACCAGTCGCGCTACGAAGCCGTGAAGCGCAACCAACCGGTGGCGTTCGTGCACGTTGCGGACGACGACGTGTTCCAGATCCGCTTTGATTCGGGTTCGACCCTCGTCGACGATGCGTGCGGTGGTGACACGGTGCTAACCACGAAAGACCCATCGGAGTACCGCGGCGCCGGCGTCGACGTGAACATCCCGACGGGCGGCATCGTCTGGTTGCCCACGGGGCAGGGGCGCACGTGTTCGGGCGCACCGATGATCGGCGCCGACATCGAGGTCGCTTCCGGGAACGTCGTCAGGACCGTCGAGGTCACGCTTGGAGGAAAGGTGACGATCCGATGAACCGAGTACGCAACGTTGGTCTCACCGTGGTCGAGGTGCTCGTGGCGCTCGTGATCCTCGCGGTGGGCGTCGCGGGCGCCGTGCAACTGCAGGCCGTGGCGCTGCGCATGAGCAGTCAGGCGGAGAGCATCAAGACGTCGACGCAGGTTGCCGAGGGTGAGATCGAGTGGCGGCGCCAAACCGAGGTCACCACGGGCGCCGCCATGCCGTGCGCCTCGTACGTGCCCGACGGCTACGCCTGCGAAGTGACGATCGAACCGTGCAACGCCGTCGGCGCAAGCCTGACCCTCACGTGCGAAGCGGGACTCACGTCGCCTGTCGCGTACCGCATCACGGTCGACGTGCAGAGCCCACGCACGCAGCCGTACTCGCTGTCGACGGTGACGACGGGTTCGTACGTGGCAGGTGTGGTGGGTGACGGCACCGTGACTCCGCCGGACGAGGGCGGCGGTACGGATCCGCCACCCGACGAGGGAGGCGGCGAAGAGCCACCACCGGTCGAGGAACCACCTGCGCCTCCCCCTGCGCCGTGCATCCGCTGGAACCCCCAGGGCAAGTGCACGAAGTACGGGAGCTGATCGGATGCGGCAGGCAAGCAACCGAACCGCTGGCTTCACCGTCATCGAGCTGCTGATCGCGTCGACGATCCTCCTGATCGTGCTTGGTGCGCTCACCTCGTACTTGGTGAGTTCGCGTCGAGCCATGGGCGTTACCGAGCAGCTCTCCGATCGCCAGCAGGAGGTCGAGGCTGCGGTGAACGTCATGAGCTACGACTTGTCGCTAGCCGGGTACCGCGGCACCACGCCCGACGACTTCGCCCGCACCTTCGGGAACTCCACGCTTTTCGTCGAGAAGGGGATCGATGGCGGTGAGTCCGACCGGTTGACCCTTCGGTACTACGAGGACGCGGCGAGGCTCTACGGCGCGGACGACACCTGCGGGAGCCCGTGCCTGGTCACGTACGAGGTGGGTACCGAAGACGACGGCCTCACGTACCTGCTGCGGCAGGAAGGCGGGGCCGCCGAGCGCGGCATCGTGCAGCGCGTCGAGTACTTCCGCGTCATTCAGTACATCCAGCGCGACGGGAGCCTCGTGGACATCACGTCCGCGAACGCAGCCAGCCTCCCGTCGGACCTTGCTGGCCTCAACATCGAGATCGCGTTCAGCACGGGCGGCCTATGGCGCTTCCCAGTGGGGATCAGCAATGTTCAAGAGTGACAGCGTGCGCGCCAGATCGGCCGCGGAACACGCGAAGGGCGTGGATCGGCGCCACGATTTCGCGCTGCTCGGCAGCTGCCACAGGAGGTTCGCCATGCGACGCAGAGGTGGGTTCGCTCTCGTATCCAGCCTGATCATCATGGTCGTCCTGATGGTCATGGGTCTTGGGGCGATGTTCCTAACGGACATGAACCTGAAGATCGCGGAGAACGGCCGAACCAGCGCCATCGCCCGGTACAACGCGGAGGCTGGCCTGGACAGTGCGTTCGTCGTGCTTGCCGGGGCGTTCAAGGCGAACGACGCGCTGCCGGACGACCTTCCCGCCTTTCGTGCCGCCTATCCCGACTTCGAGAACGACCAGTACGTGTTCGCCCCAAGCAACGGCTACACCCTCTTCGCCGACGGAAGCGCGCGGGTTCGGATCCAGGGTCTCGGCCCACGGAACGCCCGCTACGAGGCCGAGGCGCTGGTCCAACCCGTGCTCGTGCCCACGGACGGACCCACCGGAACGACGCTCTTCGGCGAAGGGTTCGTTGCCCGCGAGAGCATCACCATGAACGGCAACGGCACGTACGACACGAACTTCTGGTCGGGCGGTAACGTCGACCTGAAAGCCGGCACCTTGATGGCGGGACGCATCGCCAGCGCCGCCGGCGACAAGTGCAGGTTCAAGGACGGTGGCGGTACGTGCCTGACCAACCAGCCGCCGCCCGACGTGCCGTTGCCCGTGTTCAGTGCCCTTCGGGACCAGGTCATCGCCAACGCCGAGGAAGACTTCCCGCTGTTCGACATGGCCGCCTGCCCGACGGTGTCCGGTACCTACGGTGGCTCGAACAACGTCGTGTGCGTGGCGCCCGGCCAGACGCTCACCTTGTCGGGCAACGTGCGGAACTTGGTGGTGATCGGCGACGCTACGACGACGGTGCGCATCGATGCCACGACGGGCGACACGACCGATGACCTGGTGAACGGTGTCACGGTCGCGAGCGGCACAGTGACCTTCGGTGGTTCCTCCGCGTTCTACGGGCCGAACTCGATCTTCGCCGTGAACAACATCTCGTTCGGTCAGAACGTCGTCACGCACGACGACACCGCGAGGACGTTCATCGCGACCGAAGGCGACTTCACCCTGAACGGTGCCGGCACATCCAACATCTACGCTTCGTTCTGGGTCGGCGGCATGTTCACCGTCAACGGCACGGGCGACGAGTTCCGGGCGACGGTCGTGTCGAACGAGGCAATCATCAAGAACGGGGCGGGGAGTTTCTCGACGGTGAGCTCGCCGAGAGCGCTGGATAACGAGTACGTGCCGGCGGATCCGGATCCGGAGTATGCGGGGGTGGGGGTGCGGGTGTTGAGTCGGAGGTAGGGGG
>CAZACZ010000063.1:0-17294 GCA_964483695.1 uncultured bacterium
AGTCGCTCGCGGCCACCAGATCCGGGGTGCTCGGGGCGGCCGGGGCGGTGGTGTCCACGGTGTAGGTCTCGGTGTCGGCGGCCGAGCCGGTGTTGCCCGCCAGATCGGTGGTGCTGATCGCCGCGTCGATGGTGCGATCGGCATCGGCGGCCAGATCCGCTCCGTTCACGTTGATGCTGAAGGTGTTGCCCGCGGCTACCGTCCCCACGTAGGCGTTGCCGTTGATGGTGAGGGTGACGGTGTCGCCCACCTGGGCATCCCCGCCGACCGAGCCGGTGATCGTGACCAGGCCGGCGGCCTCGGTGGCGTTGACGATATCGTCGGCGGTGATGTTGGCCGCCAGCGTGATCGTGGGCGCGGGCGCGGTGTTGTCGATCGTGACCGCGAGCGTTCCGGAAGCGGGGCTCAGGTTGCCTGCCGCGTCGGTGGCCGTGGCGCTGATGTTGTGCACGCCGTCGGCCAGCGCAGGCGCGGTGAAGCTCCAGTTGCCCGCGCCGTCGGCCACGGTGGTCCCCAGCAGCGTCACCCCGTCGTAGACCGAGATCGTGGCGCCGGCCTCCGCGGTGCCGCTGAAGGTGGGCGTGGTGTCGTTGGTCAGATCGTCGCTGTTCGAGGCCCCCGAGTCGCTCGCGGCCACCAGATCCGGGGTGCTCGGGGCGGCCGGGGCGGTGGTGTCGATCACCAGGTCTTCGTTGTCCGCGAGGTTCTGTCCGCCCGGGATCGTCGTGTCGACCATCGCGTTGCCGGCGAGATCGAGGACGCTGTTGATCACGAAGCCCGTGACGTTCAGGTCGGCGCTGTTGTCGCCGGCGCTGACGACGTAGGTGCCGGTGAGCGTGGTTCCGTTCGCCGCCGCGGTGAGGACGACGGTGTCGCCGGTGTCGAGCGTGACGGTGATCTGCGCGCCCGCCTGGACCGGTTCGCTCATCGTCGCGGTGACGTTGATGACCGCCCCGACGCCGTAGGTGTCGGGGGCGGTGCTGGAGCTGAAGTTCGCCAGCGTGGGCGGCGTCGCATCGGCCGGGACGACCGTCTGGGCAGCCGAGAACTCCGAGGTCTCGGCGTGGGTCGTGCCGGCCGCGCCGCTGCCCGGTGCGACCTCGCGCGTGGCGGTGGCGCTGACGACGTGGCCGGCGGGCACCGCGATGACGAAGGTGTCGGTGCGCGAGGGGACGTTGCCGCTGCCGTCGGCGACCACGGTCACCGCGCCGAGGAAGGTGCGACCCTCGCCGTAGCCGCTCGGCGAGGCGGCGGGGCTGGAGAAGAATTCGACCCGGAAGGTCGCGCCCGCGACGCTGTCGAGCGACCAGGTGACGTTGACCTGACCGCTGCCCGTCGTGGCCGCGGTGAGCACCGGGTAGTTCTGGTGCTCGTTCGGGAAGCCCATCCCGCCGTCGCCGTCGCCGCCGTCGTTCGGCGTGACGTTGTAGACGCCGACGTTCGGGGTGTCCTCGAGGTCGATGCCGATGCCGTCGCCGTTCGCCTCGACGTCGTTGCCGTAGATCGAGTTGCGCAGGAACGCGTTTCCGGTCGAGTGCCCGCCGTTGTCGTAGACGAAGATCCCGTCGTCCTGGGCGTAGGCGATCACGTTGCCTTCGCCCGCGTTCGCGCCGCCGATCAGGTTGTAGGAGGCCCCGTCGGTGAGCTCGACGCCGTTGTAGCCGAGCCCCAGCACGTCGCCGGCGCCGTTCGTGCCGATCCAGTTCCCCTGCACGGCGTTGTTGTCGGATCCGGCGTCGCGGATCCAGATGCCGCCCCAGGTGGTGCTGCCGCCGATTACCGGGTTCGACGCGATCACGTTGCCCAGGCCCACGCCGCCGATCAGGTTGTTCGCCGACCCGTTGCGCAGGTGGATGCCTTCGAGCCGGTTGCCGAGCGGCTGCGCGTCGGTGCCCACCACCGAGTTGCCCGCGGCGTTGGTGCCGATCAGGTTGCGCTGGATCGTGTTGCCGTCGGCGTCGTCGAGCAGGATGCCGTGGCCGGCGTGACCCGAGATCACGTTCCCGGCCCCGGCCGCCGCCCCGCCGATGGTGTTGTTGGTGGCGCCGCCCTCGATGCGCACGCCCTCGCGCGGGCTCGCGAGGGCGAAGCCGCCGGTCGCATCGACGCCGATGTAGTTGCCGAGCACCACGTTCCCGGTCGTCCCGGCGTCCTTGATGCGCACGTTGGCGAGGCCGCCGATCCCCGGCCCGGCGTTGCCGGCGATCAGGTTGCGCGCCGCGGCGGTCGTGCCGCCGACCGTGTTGCCGGTCGCGCCGAACTGGAGCGCGACGCCGTCGCCGTCGTTGCCGATGATCGTCACGCCGTCGGCGCCCACGCCCACGTAGTTGCCGATCACGAGCGTGTTGGTCGCCCCGTCGAGGCTGATGCCCTCGTCGGTGTTGCCCGAGACCACGTTGCGATCGGCGGCGGTCGTGCCGCCGATGGTGTTCAGGTTGGCGCCCCCGACCAGCACCACGCCGTCGCTGCCGTTGCCGGCGTCGGCGTTGCCGGTCGCGTCCACGCCGAGCCAGTTCCCGGCGATCAGGTTCGAGTCGCCGGTCACGCGGATGCCGCCCTGCGTGAACCGGTTGATGATCAGGCCGCGGATCTCGGAGTTGTCGGCTTCCAGCCGCAAACCGTAGGAGTTGGAACCGGCGAGCGTGCCGTCGATCTCGATCAGCGGGGTGCTGACGAAACCGTCCTGGGTGGTGGCGTCGAGGATCACCGCGTCGGTGATCGTGAGCTCGCCCTGGAGTGGACCGAAGCCGTCCGGGTCGAGCAGGCCGATGGTGTGCACGCCCGCGCCCGCGATCGAGAACTCGGCGGACTGGACGCCGAACGAGGCGTTGTCGATCGCGTTCGAGTTGATGATGAACTGGCGCAGCGAGCCCTGGACCGTGCGGTTGCCCGCGACGTCGTCCCCGTCGTCGGTGGTGACGATTGCGTTGAACGAGAAGCCGAAGTCCACGCCCGCCTGGTTGCCGCCGAGCGCGATGCCCGCGACGTGCTCCGAGCCGACCGGGCTCGCGCCGCCGGCGTTGTCCGACACGTTGGCGTCCCGGCCGCCGAAGCGCGCGCCGAGGTTGAGGCCGGCGAGGCCCGCGTCGTCGCCGTAGGTCTGCTCCGCCCAGATCCAGCTCGCGTCGTAGGGGCCGAGGAACGACGCGCCGGAGTCGAGCGTGGTCGAGTCGACCACCACCCAGTACGTGCCCGCCGCCCGGTTGAGGAAGCCGTACTGGCCGGCCCCGTTGGTCATCGTGGTCGCGACCAGGCCGTCGCCGCCGCCGATGACGCCGTCGCCGTCGTCGAGGTACAGGTTGACGGTCGCGCCGGAGAAGGTGAGCGTGCCGCCCTCGGCGACGTTCGCATCGCCGTCCACGTCGTGGAAGACCGTGCCCGAGATGTCGAAGCCGGTCACCGTGATCGCCACGGTGTCCGTGTCGGTCAGCGCGCCGCCGGCGCCGGACCCGCCGAGGTCGTCGGTGACGATCTGGAGCGAGGCGCCCGCGCCGACGTAGCCGGTGGCGGGCGCAAAGACGAGGCCGTCGAGCGTGGCGTTCAGATCCGCCACGGTCCCGCGCAGCGTGATCGTCGCGGTGCCGTTCGCGCCCGCGAAGATCGACGCGCCGCCGGCGAGCGTGACGCTCACCGTGCCGTTGGTCGCGTTGAGCTGGACTTCGATGTTCCCGCTCGCGTCGGCGTCGGCGACGCTGATCGCGTTGCCGTTGCCGCTCGCGAACACGAGCGTCGCGCCGCTCGCCACCGTCTGCGCGCCGGGCACGGTGTTCACCGGCGCGTCGTTGACGGCGGTGACGGTGACCGAGGCGGTGTCGGTGGCGGTGGAGAAGGCGCTGGTGCCGCCGTTGGTCGAGGCGTCGGCCTTGGTGCCGGCCACGCCGGAGGTGGTGTCCCAGGCGCGGAAGGTGATGCCGTTGGCCACCGTGCCGTTGAAGTCGGCGTTGGGCTGGAAGTAAAGCCGCGTGCCCGCGTTGGCGGCGAGCAGCAGCGCGTTGTTGTCGGCCACCGCGCCCACCGCGAGCCAGCTCGCACCGCCGTCGGTGGAGTACCACCAGGTGCCGTTCGCGCCGTTGGTGGCGGTGATGGCGATGCCGGTGAGCGCGCCGCTGTCCACGTCGGTGACGTTGTCCAGGCCGCCGCCGCCGGGGAGGTCGACGAGCGCCGAGACGAGCGTGCCCACGGCGCCGACGGGCGCGGGGGCATCCTCGGCCACCGCGGCGAGCGCGGGCGCGGCGGCGGCGTTCAGGCTCGGGGCGTCGTTGACCGAAGCGACCGCCAGCGAGGCGCTCGCAGACTGCGCGGAGTAGGCGCTGGTGCCCCCGCCGGCGCCGGGGTTGGCGTACTGCGGGGCGCCGTTGGCCGAGGCGCTGCCCGTGGTCTGGTCCCAGGCGCGGAAGGCGAAGGTCGCGGTCTCGCCGTTCTGGCCGTTGGGGAGGTAGCGCACCTGCGAACCGGCCTCGAGCAGCAGGGCGGAGTTGGCGGCCACCGCGCCGAAGTTCGTCCACACCAGCCCGTCGGTGGAGTACTGCCAGGTGCCCGTGCCGCTCGCGCTGGTCACGGCGATGCCCTGCAGGGCGCCCGCGTCGACGTCCGCCCAGCCCGCGCCGGCGAGGATCGCCGACACCAGCGTGCCCGAGGAGGTCGTGTCCTCGTCGGTCCCGGCCAGCGCCACCACCGCCCCGTTGGTGAGCGTCGGCGCATCGTTCACCGCCGTAACCGAGGTGGACAGCGCGACGTTCCCGGCGCTGTACCGCGTCGTGCCGCCGGAGACGGTGACGTCGGCGCTCGTGCCGGAGACGACCGCGCCCGCCGAGCTGTCGACGAGCTTCGCAGTGAGACCGCCCGGCGCACCGGCGAAGTCGGCCGCCGGCAGGAAGCGCACGAGCGTCGTGTCGGCGAGCAGGAGCGCCGAGGCGGTCGAGACCGAGGTGCTGACGTTCTGCCACGCGAGGCCGTCGAACCACTGCCAGGTGCCCTGGCCGGCGGTCGCCGCGTTGGCGGTGATCGCGATCCCGGCGAGCGTGTGCGCGCTCGACCCGCCCGCGACGGCGTCGGTCGCGTCGCTGAAGTTGCCGCCGAAGAGCGCCGAGACGGTCGCACCCGGCGGGTTCGCGGTGTCCTCGGCGACCGCGCCGAGGCTCGCCGCGCCCGCGGCGACCGGCGCGTCGTTGACCGCGGTGACGGCGAGGCCGACCGTGTCGGTGGCGCTGGAGAAGGCGGTCGCGCCGCCGTTCGTGGTCGTGTCGGCGGTGCCGCCGTTCACGCCCGCGCTCCCATCCCAGGCGCGAATGGTGAGCGTCGCGGTGCCGTTCCAGTTCGCCGCCGGGCGGAAGTAGATGCGCGTGTTCGCGTCGGCGGCGAGCAGGCGCGAGCTCGCCACGCTCGGGACGAAGGTGTTCCAAGCGCCGCCGTTGTTGGTCGAGTAGTACCAGGTGCCGCTGCCCGCCCCGGTGTAGCTCGCACCGGTGACCGCGATGCCGGTGGCCGGGCCGTCCACGTCGCTGATGCCGCCGGCGAGCGTCGAGACGAGATCGCCGACCGCGCCGACGGGAGCGCCCGCGTCCTCGGCCACGGCGGTCAGGGTGAGCGCGGTGTCGGCGAGCACCGGCGCGTCGTTGACGGCGGTGACGGTGACCGAGGCGGTGTCGGTGGCGGTGGAGAAGGCGCTGGTGCCGCCGTTGGTCGAGGCGTCGGCCTTGGTGCCGGCCACGCCGGAGGTGGTGTCCCAGGCGCGGAAGGTGATGCCGTTGGCCACCGTGCCGTTGAAGTCGGCGTTGGGCTGGAAGTAAAGCCGCGTGCCCGCGTTGGCGGCGAGCAGCAGCGCGTTGTTGTCGGCCACCGCGCCCACCGCGAGCCAGCTCGCACCGCCGTCGGTGGAGTACCACCAGGTGCCGTTCGCGCCGTTGGTGGCGGTGATGGCGATGCCGGTGAGCGCGCCGCTGTCCACGTCGGTGACGTTGTCCAGGCCGCCGCCGCCGGGGAGGTCGACGAGCGCCGAGACGAGCGTGCCCACGGCGCCGACGGGCGCGGGGGCATCCTCGGCCACCGCGGCGAGCGCGGGCGCGGCGGCGGCGTTCAGGCTCGGGGCGTCGTTGACCGAAGCGACCGCCAGCGAGGCGCTCGCAGACTGCGCGGAGTAGGCGCTGGTGCCCCCGCCGGCGCCGGGGTTGGCGTACTGCGGGGCGCCGTTGGCCGAGGCGCTGCCCGTGGTCTGGTCCCAGGCGCGGAAGGCGAAGGTCGCGGTCTCGCCGTTCTGGCCGTTGGGGAGGTAGCGCACCTGCGAACCGGCCTCGAGCAGCAGGGCGGAGTTGGCGGCCACCGCGCCGAAGTTCGTCCACACCAGCCCGTCGGTGGAGTACTGCCAGGTGCCCGTGCCGCTCGCGCTGGTCACGGCGATGCCCTGCAGGGCGCCCGCGTCGACGTCCGCCCAGCCCGCGCCGGCGAGGATCGCCGACACCAGCGTGCCCGAGGAGGTCGTGTCCTCGTCGGTCCCGGCCAGCGCCACCACCGCCCCGTTGGTGAGCGTCGGCGCATCGTTGACGCCCGTAACGGTGACGGTCGCGCTCACCGCCGCGCTCGTGCCGCCGTCGCCGTCGGTCATCACGAACTGCACGGTGCGCGCACCGGTGGTCGGCGCGCCGGTGTCGGTGTCGGCGTAAGTGACGTTGCGCACCAGCGCCTGCGCCGCCGCCGGCGTCGCGTTCGCGTTGAACGTGATCACCAGGTCCGCGCCGCCCGCGCCGCCGGCGAAGGTGCCGATCGTGATCCCGCCGTAGGTGACGTTGGCGCCCGCCACGCCGATCTGCCCGGCGCCGACGCCCTGGTTGCGGATGGCGAGCACGTCCTCGGCCGGGTCGCTGCCGGCGGTGAACGACACGGTGAGCGTGCCGGTGTCGAAGTTCGCCGAGTCGACGTCGGCGACCGTGGCGAGCGCCCCCTGGTCGATCACCACCGCCCCGTCGCCCTCGCTGTAGGCGAGCGCGTCGCCGTTGACGTTGCCGATCGCCGGCGCATCGTTCACCGCGGTGACGGTGATTGCGACGGTGTCGCTGTCGGTGCCGAAGAGCGCGTCGGTGGAGAGCACCGTCAGCGTGTCGGCGCCGTTGAAGTTGAGGTTGCCCTGGTAGGTGAGCGACGCGAGCGTCGCGTTGATGTCCGCCTGGGTGCCCGAGATGGTCATCGTGGCCGAGCCGTTCGCGCCCGCGCCGATCGTTGCGCCGCCGGCGAGCGTCACGGTGAGGACGCCGTTCGTCACCGTGAGCTGCGTGGTCGCGAGGTTGTTGTCCGAGTCGGCGACCGAGATCGTGTTCGCGCCGGTGAAGGCGAGGACCGCGTCCTCGTTCACCGTCTGCGAGCCGGGGACCGTATTGACCGGCGGGATGGCGACCGTGCCCGCAATCGAGAATTCGGACGTGTAGCTGTAGTTCCCGCCGCCCAGGTCGCGCGTGGCGGTCGCGGTCACGCGGTCGCCGAGCAGCGGCAGGACCGCCGGGGTCAGGATGGCGGTGCCGCTGTAGAGGCCGCTCGCGTTCGTGCTGATGGAGACGAAGCCGAGGAAGACGCGGCCCTCGTTCGGGTCGGCCGGGGGATTCGCGAAGAACTCGATCCGGTAGGCCTGGCTCACGTCGCTGTCGAGCGAGAAATCGACTTCCACGTTCGGGCCGGCCAGCCGGACCGCGGAGATGACCGGGAAGTTCTGCGGCAGGTTGTCCGGGTTGCCCGGGTCGTTCGGGGTGGCGAAGTTCCCGCCGAAGTCGATGCCGGGCACCACGGCATTGCCGTTCTGGAAGATCGAGTTGCCGAGGACGGTCACCACTTCGACGTTGGCGCTGACGCCGTCCCCGGTGTTGTACGCGATGACGTTGCCGGCGCCTGCGACCGTGCCGCCGACCGTCACCGCGTCGAAGGCGATCACCTGCACGCCCGCGCCGCCGTTGCCGAGTCCGGCGGTGCCGGCGGCGTTGGTGCCGATGCGGTTGCCCTGGATGACGACGCCGGTGCCGTTGCCGCCCCCGCCGGTCTTGTAGAGCTCGATTCCGTTGTTGACGTTGCCGGAGATGAGGTTGCCCTCGCCCGCCGCGGTGCCGCCGATGCGGGTGTTGGTGGGGATCGACGCGCCGTTCTTGTTGACCTGGATGCCGTCCTCGTTCGCGAGCGCGGTGTCGCCGGCGGCGTTGGTGCCGATGTAGTTCCCGATGATGACGTTCCCGTCGCCGCTGTTGACGAAAATGCCGTCCACCGCGTTGCGCGCGAGCACGTTGCGGTCGAGGCCGGTCGGATCGGTCCCGCCGATCGTGTTGTTGCTGCCCGAGATGCGGATCCCGTGGGTGAGGTTGCGCTCGGCGAGCCCCGCGTCGCCGCCGGCGAAGGTCAGGCCGCCGATGTAGTTGCCGGCGATGAGGTTGTTGTCCGACCCGGCGAGGATCTCGATGCCGCAATCGACGAAGTTGCGCACGATCAGGCCGCGGATCTCGCTGCCGTCGGCGTTGGCGGTCAGCGTCAGCCCGTTGAGGAGGGCGCCGTTGCCGTCGATGAGCACCAGCGGCGTGCCCGCGAAGCCTTCCTGCGTGGTCGCGTCCAGGATCAGCGTCCCGTCGATCGTGTAGCCGCCCGCGGACGCGTCGATCGTCACCTGCCCGGTGCCGACCGAGAAGTCGACCGTCTGGGTGCCGGCGATCGCGTTGGCGTTGAGGATGACCTGGCGCAGCGAGCCCTGCTGCAGCCGCGCGGTACCCGGGTTCACGGGCTGGTCGTCGTCGGTGGCGTCGCCGCGATTGTTGGTCACCGACACGAAGCTGAAACCGAAGTCGGCGCCGCCGACATCGGCGTTGCCGAGATCGACGCGGGCGACGTGCTCCGGCGCCTGCAGCACGCTCGCGCCGTTCCACGCGTTGTCCGAGACGCCCGCGTTGCGGCCGCCGTAGCGCGCCCCCAAGTCGAGCGCGCCACCGGTGGCCCAGTCGTCGCCGTAGGTCTGGTCGGCCCACACCGCGCCGGCGATCGAGGCGGCGTCGAGGGTCTTCGAGTCCACGACCACCCAGTACGTCAGTCCGGAGCCGACGTTCGCAAACGTGTAGGTGCCGCCGGCGCCGGTCGTGGCCGTGGCGACGAGCGTGTCGCCGCCGTCCGGTGTGTTGTCGCCGTCGTCGAGGTAGAGCTTGACGGTCGCGCCGACGAACCCGCCGTCGCCGGCGACCGCGCCGTCGCCCTCGTCGTCGTCGTAGACCGTCCCGGAGATCGTCTGCAGGGTCTGGGTCGCGCGGGCGTTCGAGAACTCCGAGGTGTTGCCGTTGGGGTCGGTCGCCGTCGCGCTGATCCGCGCTCCGATCGGGATCACCACCGGGTTGAAGGTCGTGTTGATGACGCCCGTCCCGTAGCCGGGGCCGCCGTTCACGAGCACGTCGGCGTAGCCGAGGTAGGTCGTGCCCTCGCCGTACATGCTCGCGTCGGCCGCCGCGCTCGCGTAGAAGTGGATGCGGTAGGTGCCGTTGAGCGTCTGCAGCTGCCCCTGGACGGTCAGGAAGGTCGCGCCGTCGGTGTAGGCGGCGGTGAGGGTCGGCAGGTTCTGCAGCCGGTTCGCGCCCGCGTCGTTGTCCCAGGTGCCCGACACGTCGTTCGAGGTGATGCCGAACGCGTCCTCGGTTCCGCCCACGAGGTTGATGCCGAGCCGGTCGTTGTCGTGGATCGAGTTGCCTGCGATCCGGGTACGGTCGACGCCGCCCTCGACGCGCACGCCGTCGAGGTTGTTGAACGCGATGACGTTGCCCGCACCCGCCTCGGGGTTGGGCGCCGGCCCGGCCGACGTCGTGCCGATGACATTGTTATCGGGGCTGTCGAACGCTGCGGCGGGACCCTGCACGTGGACGCCGTTCAGGGTATTGCCGAGATCGGTGCCCGTCGAATTGGTGCCGATCCAGTTTCCCTGGACCACGTTGTTGGTGGGTGAGTCGTCGCCGCCGGTGACGTTGCTCGAGCTGATCCTCACCCCCGAGCCCGCGTTTCCGGCGATCACGTTGCCCGCGTTCGGGGCCGCGCCGCCGATGGTGTTCCCCGCGGAGGCGTACTGGATACGGACGCCGTCGCTCGCGTTCCCGATCGGCGCGGTGGCATCGAAGTTGGTGCCGATGTAGTTGCCCTGGACCCGGTTGTTCGAGCTGGTGTCGATCAGGACCCCGTAGAGTCCGTTCCCGGAGATGACGTTGGTCGTGCCTGCCGCCGTGCCGCCGATCGTGTTGTTCGTCGCGCCCGACCCGATGTAGACGCCGCTGCCCGTGTTCGTCAGTGCCGCGGTGCCGGCCAGGTTCGTGCCGACGTAGTTGCCAATGACCACGTTGCCGGCTCCGGCGGTCACCCGGATGCCATCGCCCGCATTGCGCGCGATCAGGTTCCGGTCGGCCAGGGTGGTCGAGCCGATCGTGTTGTTGCTCCCGGCGACGCGGACGCCCGCGGCGTTGCCTTCTCCGGCCGTCGCGTCGTTGCCGGCGAAGTCGAGGCCGCCGACGTAGTTGCCGTAGACGACGTTGTTGTCCGACCCGGCGAGGATGTCGATGCCGGCGCTGCCTGCGTCGTCGAAATCGCGGATGATGAGGCCGCGGATCGTGCTGCCGTCGGCGCTGGCGGTCAGCGTGAGGCCGTTGGCGAGGCCGAACAGCGCACCGCCGTCGATCATCACGAGGGGCGTGCCGGAATACCCTTCCTGGGTCCGGCCGTCGAGAAAGATCGTGCCGTTGATCGCCGGCAGCGCGGCGTCCGCGACGTTGATCGTCACCTGCCCGGTGCCGACCGAGAAGTCGACCGTCTGGGTGCCGGCGATCGCGTTGGCGTTGAGGATGACCTGGCGCAGCGAGCCCTGCTGCAGCCGCGCGGTACCCGGGTTCACGGGCTGGTCGTCGTCGGTGGCGTCGCCGCGATTGTTGGTCACCGACACGAAGCTGAAACCGAAGTCGGCGCCGCCGACATCGGCGTTGCCGAGATCGACGCGGGCGACGTGCTCCGGCGCCTGCAGCACGCTCGCGCCGTTCCACGCGTTGTCCGAGACGCCCGCGTTGCGGCCGCCGTAGCGCGCCCCCAAGTCGAGCGCGCCACCGGTGGCCCAGTCGTCGCCGTAGGTCTGGTCGGCCCACACCGCGCCGGCGATCGAGGCGGCGTCGAGGGTCTTCGAATCCACGACGACCCAGTAGGTGTAGCCGTTCTCCACGTTCGCGAACGAGTAGGCGCCGCCGGCGCCGGTCGTGGCCGTGGCGAGGAACGTGTCGCCGCCGTCGGGCGCGTTGTCGCCGTCGTCGCGGTAGAGCTTGACCGTGGCGCCGGCGAATCCGGCGTCGCCGCCGATCGCACCGTCGCCCTCGTCGTCGTGGTAGATCGTGCCGGAGATCGTGTGGACCGACGCTGCCCGGAGCGCGCCGGAGAGCTCGGAGGTGTCGGCGACCCCGCCGGCGATCCGGGTCGCGGTCATCGTGATGTATTCGCCGTTCGCGACCGGCGCCACGATGTTGGCGGTGAAGAGCTGGAATGCCACCGGGTTCACGAGATCGTGGTAGCCGAGGTAGCGCTCACCCTCGCCGTCGGTGCTCGGCCCCAGACCCGCGCTCGCGTAGAAATGCAGCCGGTAGGTCTGGATCGCGCCGCTCGTCAGCAATCGCCCGCGCACGGTGAGCGTGGTGCCGTCGGTGGTGGGCGTCGCGGTGAACTCCGGGTAGTTCTGGTAGCCGTTCGGGCCGGAATCGGCGTCGTTCCCGTCCGGAAGCGAGCCGGCGTTCCCGTCCGCCCCGAGGTCGATGGGGAGGTCGTTGATGCCCACCCCGTTGGCGTAGATCGCGTTGCCGGCGATACGGTTGCCCTGGGTCGAGTTGGGTGCGGTCAGCTCGACGCCGTCGCCGCCGTTGTAGGCGATGGTGTTGCCGAGGCCGGTTTCGGCGCCGGCCAGGTAGCCGAGACCGATGACGTTGCCGTTCGCGCCGCCGCCGAGACCGACACCCGCGAAAGCGTTGCCCAGCGGCGCAGTCCCGTCCGCCGTGGTGCCGATGCGGTTCGCCTGGATCACGTTGCCGGTCGTCGTGCCGCTGCTGAGCTCCACGCCGTAGCGGTCGTTGCGGGAGATCACGTTTCCGGCGGCGGCGACGCCCCCGCCGATCGTGTTGTTCGACGCGCCGCCCCAGACGTACACGCCGCTCTGGCTGTTGCCGAGGTCGGCGGTGCCGTTCGCGGCGACGCCGATGTAGTTGCCCTGCACCAGGTTGTTCGTCGCGCCGCCGCCGAAGATCAGGACGCCGTCCCCGGAGTTGCCGCCGATGACGTTGCGCGTCGACGCGCCGCCGGTGCCGCCGATCGTGTTGCCCGAAGCGCCTCGGCTGATCTCGACGCCCGCGCCGCCGTTGCCGAGATCGCCGAGACCATCGGCGGTCGTGCCGATGTAGTTGCCGCTGATCAGGTTGTTGTCCGCGGCCGAGGTGCCGTCCATGAACGCATCGGCGAGCACGATGCCGGCGCCGAGGTTGCCGGAGATCACGTTGCGCTCCGCGGGGATCGTGCCGCCGACGGTGTTGCCGGAGGAGTCGAGCCGGATCCCCGCGCCGGGGTTGGGCGACGCGGCCGCGCCGAGGCCGTTCCCGAGGGCGAGCGTGCCGTCGAAGTTGGTGCCGATCAGGTTGCCCTGGATCACCTGGTTGGGCGAGAAGTAGCTCACCCACACGCCGTACTCCTTGTTGCCGGAGAGCAGGTTGTTGCGCACCACGTTTCCGGTCGAGAACCCGCCGCCCGCGTTGCCGTCGATGGCGACTCCGTCGGCGAAGTTGCGCAGCGCGACGGTGCCGTCGAAGTTCGTGCCGATGTAGTTGCCCTGGATCAGGTTGTTGTCCGAGTTCCAGAGGTAGACGCCGTGTTCCCAGTGCGTCGTGGGATCGCCGCCGGCGTCGTTGCCCGAGATGACGTTGCGCTCACCCGCCCCCAGGCCGCCGATGGTGTTGCCGTTGGCCCCGCTCAGCCGGATGCCGTCGCCGTCGAAGCCGCCGTCGCGGTTGTTCGATGACGGGGCGTTCCCGGCGGTGTCCGTCCCGATGTAGTTGCCCTGGACGGTGACGTTCGTCGCCCCGCTGAGCAGGATGCCGTTGTCGGTGAAGCGATTGACGACGAACCCGCGGATCAGGCTCGCGCCGTTCGTGGCGGTGATCGTCAGACCGTCGGCGTCGGCCGAGGCCACGCCGGCGCCGTTCAGCTCCACGAGCGGCACGCCGTTGTAGCCCCCCGTGCCCTGCGTCCACGCATCGAGCCTGACCGCGTCGGTGATCGTCGGCAGCTCGCTCCCGCTGAGCGCGAGCGACGCCGGGGAGCCGACCGCGCCGATCTGGAACTCGCTCGACTGGACGCCGCTGATCGCGTTCGAGTTCAAGATGAACTGGCGCAGCGACCCTTGTTGCAGCCGCGGAGTGCCGGCGCCGTCGTCGTCGGCCGTGTTCCCGCGGGTGTTGACGATCGCGTTGAAGCTGAAGCCGGCGTTCAGGTTGCCCACCGTGCCGCCGCCGGCGATGGTGGCGCGCAGCACGTGCTCGGCGGTGATGGCCGACGAGGCGTCGTCGGAAGTCGCGGCGTTCTGGCCGCCGTAATACGCGCCGTCGAGGCCGAGGGTGGCGCCGGTGTCGTCGATCACCGAGGCCGCGACGCCGTAGGTCTGCTCGGCCCAGACGTTCGCGATCGTCGCGCCGGCGTTGTAGCCGGCGTTCGGCCGCAGGGTCTTCGAATCGACCGCGACCCAGTAGGTCGCGTCGGCCACCCCGATGAACGCGTAGTTCCCGTCCGCGTCGGTGGTGACGGTCTGGCGCAGCACGTCGACGCCTGCGCCCTCGAGCCCGGCGCCGCCGAGGTTCTCGTACAGGTAGACCGTGGCGCCGGCGAGGCGCCGCGTGCCGTCGCCGGCCGAGACGTCGGCGTCGCCGTCCACGTCCTCGAAGAGCGTGCCGGAGATCGTGCCGCCGGCCGCGGCCGCCGCGGCGACTTCGTCGTCCTGCGAGAACTCCGAGGTCTCGAAGAACCGCGTGAAGTCGCCGTTCGCACGCGTGGCCGTGGCCGTGATGTAGCGGCCGGCCGGCACGTTGCCCGCCAGCGCGACGTTGAAGGTGAGGTTGCCCGCGGCGTCCGTGGTGACGTGCGTGGCGCCGAGGTAGACGGCCCCCTCGCGGTAACCGGGGCCGTTCGCAGTGTAGTCGGGGCTGGCGAAGAACTCGATGCGGAAGTTGGTGTTCGCGAGGCTGTTGAGCGACCCGCCGATCACGATGTACGTGCCGGCGTTCGTCACCGCGCTGGTGAGGACGGGGAAGTTCTGCAGCTCGTTCGGCGCGTTGTAGCCGCCGTCCGCGTCGCCCGCGTCGTTCGCGGTGGCCTGGTGGTTCCCGGTCGGCTCGTCGGCCGGCCAGTTGCGCAGCAGGTCGATGCCGTTCCCGTCGCCGCCGCCGTCGGTGTCCGCGGCGAAGTTCGCGTTGCCGAGGAAGGCGTTGCCGGTCGAGTGCGGGCCGGCGCCGTCGGGCGGCGTCTCGTCGGTCACCGAGATGTTGTCGTCCCAGCTGAACGCGAGGACGTTGCCTTCGCCGGGATTCACGCCGCCGATGGTGTTGTTCGACGCGCCGTTGTCGATCTCGATCGAGTTGAAGCCGCTGCCGACCGCGCCCAGCGCGAAGGTGCCGCCGGGGTCGGTGCCGAAGTAGTTGCCCTGGACGACGTTACCCACGGGCGGGACGGTGCCCTGCCCGCTGATCCGGATGCCCCCGCCGGAGTTGCCCGAGATTACGTTGCGCGCCCCCGCGGCCGTCCCGCCGATGGTGTTGTTGTCGGCGCTGTTGCGAAGGTGGATGCCCTCGAAGACGTTGCCGAGCTCGGCGGTGCCGTCCTTGTCGAGGCCGATCCAGTTGCCGACGACGACGTTGTTGTCGCCGTTCACGATGCGGATCCCGTCGCGGTCGTTCGCGGAGACGACGTTGCGCTCCGCTGCGCTCAGGCCACCGATCGTGTTGCCGTCGCCGTTGACCAGGATTCCGTACTCCTGGCCGCCGCCCCCGGCGGCGAGGCCGGTCGCGTCGGTGCCGAGCCAGTTGCCGGCGATGACGTTGTTCGCGCTGTTCTGGACGAAGATCCCCGCCTGGTCGCCGAAATCGGCGCCCACGCCGAAGCGGTTGACGATGAAGCCGCGAATCGTCGAGCCGTCGCTTCCCGCCCCGAGGTGCAGGCCCGCGTCGGGCGTGCCGGCGTTTTCCGCGATGCCCGCCCCGTTCAGCTCGATCAGCGGCGGCCCGCTGTACGCGCCGCCGCCCTGCGACCAGCCGTCGAGAAGCACCTCGTCCGTGATCGTCGGCAGCGCGGAGGCGAGGTTGATCGTCTGCACGCCCGCGCCGGCGATCGCGAAGGCGATCGTGTCGGCGCCCGCGTTCCCGTTGGCGAGCGTGATCGCCTCCCGCAGCGACCCGGCGCCCGCATCGTTGGTGTTGGTGACGGTGTAGGTCGCGAGCAGGTGATCCCACTCGCGCTGCGCCGGCAGGCTCACCACGACCTTGGTCTCGACCTCTCCGCGCCGGAATTCGAGCTCCCAGTCGCCGCCCTTCTTCAGCGCGCCGGTCGGATCGTCGGAGGCGGCGACGTCGGCCCCGGTCAGGCGCGCGAGCGCGTCGACCAGCGAGCGGCCTGCCGCCGTCGACGCGAGGTCGCAGCCGTAAATGAGGAGGTCGCCGCTGTCGGTCAGCGCGCCGCCCCACTTCTTGATCGCGCCCGACCGCTTCACGAGCGCATCGAAGTCGAGCGTCGCCGCGCCGAGCTGCAGCGCGCCCGCGCCGCCGTGCGACACGATGTGAATCGCGTCCAGGCCGGACTTCTGCGCAAGCGTGTCGGTGATCTTGCGCACCCCGTCCTTGCCCGCCTCGATCAGCACGAACTCGAGGTTGCGGCCGTCGGCGAGCGCCGACGCGCGCATGTCCGCGACCAGCTTCTGGTACTCGGGGACCGCGGTGTCGACGAAGACCAGTTCGTTCGTGCGCTGGATCGGCGCCACCTGCGCCGACACGATCACCGGCGGGACCTGGGCTTGCGCGAGGGCGCGGAACTCGGCGCCCTGCAGCGCGGGGGCGGCGAGCAGGGTGTCCTGCGCGGCGGGGTTGAGGTCGGCCGAGAGCAGCAGCCGGGCTTCCAGCTCCTGCAGCACCGGCTTGCGCGCGAACGGGGCGCGCCGGGCGGGGGCGGCGCGCTTCCGCTCGCGCGGTGCGTGGAGGGTCTCGAGGGAGGAGCGGAGGGAACGCTCGGTCGAAACCGGCGAGGAGCGGATGGGGAGCGCGCGGGCGGTCTTGCGCTGCGTGGGCTTCGCCGCGGGCGCGGCGGGGACCTTCAGCGGCGCGAGCGCCGGCGCGGCTGTGGCCTTCGGTTCCGCCGACCGGCGTGCTGCGGCGGGCAGCGCCTTCGTCGTGCCGCCTGAACCCGGTTTTCGCTTCGTCTGGTTTGCCATCGGTTCCATCCGCGCGTTCGTGCGGCGCGGTCCCTCCCTGTGCCGCCGGGTCATTGCAAGTCTCGGGCCAGCGCTCGAGGCGCTGTGGTGAAGTGTAAAACTATGATTATTCAGACAAATATCACTGCGAGCGGAAGTACGTCACGGCGTGCGACGCGGTGTCGACCGGCAGGAACAAGGGTTTGGCGGTTTCGACGGTGCCGCACGTGGGAAAGGTCACAGGCTCGGCGGCGTTTAGGGGTGACGCGGCCGGGTCACCGCGACCCGGAACGGGTCCCGATCCGGACGCAATTGACAGCCGTGTAACGATTGCGCCGGCCGAACGACACTTTCGGACCGCACTGAGCGCTCAAATCCGACTGTGAGCGCTAACTCACTTTCTCTTGAGCCCCTGCATTCGCGCGTGGTCCCGTCGAGACCCCGTCAGCCGTCGATCGGCAGCCCGAGCAACGCACCGGAACGGCGCCTCTCGCCTTTCTCTCTCGTGAGTCGAGCGCGAGCGCGAGGATGGCCCCCCGCGTCGAGTGCGCTCGCCGGGGAGCGGCGGCCAGCGCGCGGTCGGCCGCTCGCAGCGGCCCGCTAAACTCGCGCTCTCCCGACCGTTCGCCGATGGCCACGCGTAAGAAGACGAAAGCCCCCGCGCGGGCGGCGGCGGCCCCCGCGCGCGCAGCCGCGGCGGGGCCGCCCGCCGCGGCGCCGCTCGCGAAGCTCACGCGCCCGCGGCTCTATCGCGTCGCCGCGCGCGAGCGCCTGCTGCGCCTGCTCGTCGAGCGCCGCGAGCACCCGGTGCGGTGGGTCACCGGCGCGCCGGGCAGCG
>CAZACZ010000064.1:0-17019 GCA_964483695.1 uncultured bacterium
TTCGGGAGGGTGGTCGTACGGTGGGTGCGGGTGTCGTCACCGCCGTGGTGAAGTAACCATGGCGACGCCCAAGATCCGCATCAAGCTCAAGGCGTTCGATCACCGCAGCCTCGACAGCTCGGCGACGAAGATCGTCGAGACCGTTCGGCGCACCGGCGCCAAGGTGGCCGGCCCCGTGCCGCTGCCCACCCGTATCCGGCGCTTCTGCGTGCTGCGCAGCCCCTTCACGGACAAGGACAGCCGCGAGCACTTCGAGATCCGGACCCACAACCGGTTGATCGACATCAAGTCGCCGACCAAGAGCACCATCGACTCCCTCATGCATCTCGACCTCCCAACCGGGGTCGACATCGAGATCAAGACCGTCGGAGGACGTTGAGCGTGAAAGGCATCCTCGGCACCAAGGTGGGCATGACCCAGATCTGGCAGGACGACCGGCTGGTGCCGGTGACCGTCGTGCTGGCGGGTCCGTGCCCCGTGGTGCAGCGCAAGACCCCGGCGACCGACGGCTACGACGCCGTCCAGCTGGGATGGGACGAGGTCCGCGAGAAGGCGGTGAACAAGCCGCTGCTCGGGCACTTCCGCCGGGCAGGCACGGCGCCGCAGCGGCACCTCGTCGAGTTCCGCGACTACGCCCCGCAAGGGGACGAGGTCAAGGTCGAGATCTTCGCCGCCGGTGAGAAGGTCGACATCACCGGCACGTCCAAGGGCCGCGGCACCGCCGGCGTCATCAAGCGCTGGAACTTCGCCGGCATGCCCGCCACCCACGGCACCAAGAAGAAGCACCGCCACCCCGGCTCGATCGGCCAGCGCAAGTTCCCCGGCCGCGTCTACAAGGGCAAGCGGATGGCCGGACAGTACGGCGCCGAGAACGTCACGACCGTCGGACTCGAGGTCGTGGAGGTACGTCCGGACGACAACCTGCTGCTGATCAAGGGCTCGGTCCCTGGTCCGAACGGCGGCGTCGTGGTCGTGAAGGCGTCCAAGAGGAAGGTGAGCTGATGCCGGTCACGGTCGACGTCATCGGCAGCGGCCGCAAGGTCACGCTCGATCTGCCGGAGCCGAAGGAGTCGGTCCTGCACGAGGTCGTCGCGTGGCAGCTCGCCAGGCGCCGGCGCGGTACCGCCGCCACCAAGACCCGCGGCATGATGTCCGGGTCCACCGCCAAGATCTACCCGCAGAAGGGCACCGGCCGCGCTCGCCACGGGGACCGCAAGGCCCCCATCTTCGTGGGCGGCGGCACCGCCTTCGGGCCGCAGCCGCGCGACTACGGCTACTCGCTGCCCAAGCGCGTGCGGCGCCTCGGCCTGCAGATGGCCATCGCGACGCGCGCCAACGTCGGCAAGCTGACGCTGGTCGACGGCTTCGGCATCGGCGGCAAGACGCGCGAGTTCGTCGCCTGGGCGAAGAGCCATGGCATCGACGGCAGCGAACGCGTCCTGCTGGTCACCGACGACGAGCTGGTGCGGCGCGCAGCGCGCAACCTGCCGTGGGTCGACGTGCTGGCCGGGAAGGGCCTCAACGCCTACGACATCCTGCGCGCCGACCGCGTGGTGGCCGACGCTGCGCTCTTCGACGGTGGGGAGGGTGACGCATGAACCCCCACGACGTCATCCTGACCCCGGTCCTGAGCGAGAAGGCGGTCGGCGCCATCGCCGAAGGCAAGTACGCCTTCTACGTCCATCCGCACGCGAACCGCACGCAGATCAAGGAAGCCATCGAGACGGTCTTCGAGGTCGACGTCACCAAGATCAACCTCGTCCGCGTACGCGGCAAGCTCAAGCGCCTCGGGCGCTTCGCCGGCCACCGCGCGGACCGCAAGAAGGCCATCGTCACCCTGAAGGCCGGGCAGCGCATCGAGCAGCTCGAAGGCCTGTCGTAACGGAGGGAGGGAAGCCATGCCTACCAAGAAGTTCCGCCCGTACACCCCCTCCCGCCGGCAGATGACCGTCTCGGATTTCGCCGAGGTCACGCGCGAAGGCCCCGAGAAGTCGTTGGTCCGCCCGATCGCCAAGAGCGGCGGCCGCAACAACCTCGGCCGGATCACCTCGCGCTTCCGCGGCGGTGGCCACAAGCGCCGCTACCGCGTCATCGACTACCGCCGGCGTGACAAGGAGGGCGTGCCCGCCAAGGTCGCAGCGGTCGAGTACGACCCCAACCGCAGCGCCAACATCGCCCTACTGCACTACGCCGACGGCGAGAAGCGCTACATCATCGCACCGGACAAGGTGACGGTGGGCACCACCATCGTCAGCGGCCCCGAGGCCGAGCCGGTGCCCGGCAACGCCATGCCGCTTCGCTTCATCCCGGTCGGCGCCACCGTCCACGCGGTCGAGATGCTCCCGGGCAAGGGCGCGCAGCTGGCGCGGTCCGCCGGCACCAGCATCCAGATCCAAGGCCGTGACGGCACCTACGTCACGGTGCGGATGCCGTCGGGCGAACTGCGCCGCCTCCACGGCGAGTGCTACGCCACCGTGGGCACCGTCGGGAACTCGGAGCACAAGAACATCGTCATCGGCAAGGCCGGCCGCAAGCGTTGGATGGGCCGCAAGCCCCACCAGCGCGGTCGTGCCATGAACCCGGTCGACCACCCGCACGGCGGTGGGGAAGGCCGCAGCACCGGCGGCCGTCCGCCCGTCAGCCCCTGGGGCCAGCAGGCCAAGGGGCTCAAGACGCGCGACAAGCGCAAGGGGTCGAGCCGCTTCATCGTTCGTCGCCGGAAGGGGAGCTGAGTCATGGCGCGGAGCATGAAGAAAGGGCCGTTCGTCGACGGCCACCTGCTGAAGAAGATCGACGCCGCCAACGCTTCCGGCGATCGGCGCGTGATCAAGACCTGGAGCCGGCGCTCCACCATCGTTCCGGAGATGGTCGGGCACACCATCGGCGTCTACAACGGTCGGCAGCACGTCCCGGTGTTCGTGCAGGAGACCATGGTCGGGCACAAGCTGGGTGAGTTCTCGCCCACCCGCACCTTCCGTGGCCACTCCGGCGGGAAGAAGGAGTGAGCATGCCGCAAGCCAAGGCTTCGCTGCGCATGCTGCGCGTCACGCCGCGCAAGACGCGCCTCGTCGCGGACCTCATCCGCGGCAAGGACGTGCGCGCGGCCGAGGACATCTTGCGCTTCACCGACAAGCGCTCCGCCGGGCCGATGCTGAAACTGCTGCAGAGCGCCAAGGCGAACGCGGTCAACAACCACGACATGTTCGAGGACAGCCTCTTCGTCAAGGCGATCGAGGTGTCGGACGGGCCGACGCTCAAGCGCTACTTGCCGCGCGCCCGTGGCCGTGCCGACCTGATGCGCAAGCGCACGTGCCACATCTCGATCACCCTGGAGGAACGCAGTGGGAAATAAGATCAACCCGATCGGGTTCCGGCTCGGCGTGAACAAGGTGCCTTCGGCGCACTGGTACGCCGCGCCCAAGGACTACCCGCGGCTGCTCAAGGAAGACGAGCGCATCCGCGAGGTCGTGACGAAGGACGTCGGGCACTCCGGCATCTCGCGCATCGACATCGAGCGTGCGGCCCACAACATCAACGTCACCATCCACACCGCCAAGCCCGGGGTGGTCATCGGCCGTGGTGGCGAGTCGATCAAGGCGCTGCGCTCCAAGCTCGGCGCCGAGATCCCCGGCACCATCGCCGTGAACGTGCAGGAAGTGCCGAACCCGAACACCAACGCTCCGCTGGTGGCGCAGCGCATCGCCGAGCAGCTGGAGCGGCGCTTCGCGTTCCGTCGCGCCATGAAGCAGGCGGTGCAGCGCACCATGGAGTCGGGCGCCCGCGGCGTGAAGGTGCGTTGCTCCGGCCGCCTCGGCGGCGCCGAGCAGGCGCGGCCCGAGTGGTACGCCGACGGCCGCGTTCCGCTGCAGACGTTGCGCGCCGACATCGATTACGGCACCGCCCGCGCCAGCACCACCTACGGCGTGATCGGCGTCAAGGCGTGGGTGTTCCACGGCGAGATCGTGGGGGACCGGCAGCGCCGAGCCGCCGTCCTGCCGCGTCCGAAGCTGGAAGACGACAAGAAGCGCCGGCGGCGCCCGCAGGCGCGTCGTCGCGACGGCGCCAAGCCCGGCGCCCCCGGCGGACGGGACACGCGTCCCCGCGCGCGCAAGGAGCGTGGCTGAATGCTTCTTCCGAAACGCGTCAAGTACCGCAAGCAGATGCGCGGTCGCATGAGCGGCGCCACCAAGGGCGGCGATTACGTCGCCTTCGGCGATTACGGTCTGGTCGCGCTCGAGCCGGCCTGGATCAAGTCGAACCAGATCGAGGCGTGCCGCGTCACCATGAGCCGCTTCTTCCGCCGCGGTGGCAAGATCTACATCCGCATCTTCCCCGACAAGCCCGTCACCAAGAAGCCGCAAGAAGTGCGGATGGGGAAGGGCAAGGGCGCGGTGGAGTACTGGGTGTCGGTGGTCAAGCCGGGCCGGGTGCTGTTCGAGGTCGCCAACGTGACCGAGGAGCAGGCCAAGGAGGCGTTCCGCCTCGCGGCGCACAAGCTGCCCATCAAGACCAGGATGGTCAAGCGGGAGATCTACGATGAAGCCCAATGAGGTCCGCAACATGACGGCGGACGAGATCCAGGGCGAGGTCGACAAGCGTCGTCAAGAGCTGCTGGACCTTCGCATCCAGGCAGCCGTCGGGCACGCCTCGAACCCGCGCCGCATCCGCGCCGCCAAGCGTGAGATCGCGCGCCTCCTGACCGTCGCCCAGGAGAAGGCAGGGGGTGCCAAGTGAAGAAGATTCTGCAGGGCCAGGTCGTCAGCGACAAGGCCGACAAGACCGTCACGGTCAACGTCGAGCGGCGCTTCAAGCACCCGCTCTACGGCAAGGTCGTCACCGTGTCCAAGCGCTACCTTGCGCACGACGAGGAGAACGCGTTCCACGTCGGGGACGTGGTGGAGATCACCGCAAGCCGACCCATCAGCCGACGCAAGCGCTTCGTCGTGACGCGCCTGGTCGAGAGGGCCCGGGCCTGACCCCCAGGAGACGATGAAGCCATGATCCAGCAGGAGACCTACCTCGATGTGGCCGACAACTCCGGCGCGCGGCAGATCCAGTGCATCCGCGTGCTCGGCACCGGCCAGCAGTTCGTCGGATCGGTGGGTGACGTGATCGTCGCGGCCGTGAAGGACGCCATCCCCCACGCCCAGATCAAGAAGGGCGACGTGGTGAAGGCCGTCATCGTCCGCACGCGCAAGGAAGTGAACCGGAAGGACGGCTCCTCCATCCGCTTCGACTCCAACGCCGCCGTCATCCTCAACGCCCAGAACGAGCCGCGCGGTACGCGCGTGTTCGGACCGGTGGCGCGCGAGCTGCGCGAGAAGAAGTTCATGCGCATCGTGTCGCTGGCACCGGAGGTGCTCTGAGTATGTCCGCCCCCAAGACCCGCATCCGCAAGGGCGACAACGTCCGCGTCATCGCCGGCAAGCACAAGGGCGCCGAAGGCGAAGTGCTGGCCGTGCTGCGTGAGAAGAGCCGCGTTCTGGTCAAGAACGTCAACGTCATCCGCAAGGCGCAGCGCCCGACCCAGGAGAACCCGCGCGGCGGCTTCGTCGAACAAGAAGCCCCGATCCACCTGAGCAACGTGCAGCTGCTCGACCCGCAGAGTGGCAAGCCGACCCGCATCGGCTACGAGCAGCTCGAAGGGGGCCGCAAGGTGCGCGTCGCGCGCAAGAGCGGTACCCAGCTCGACGAGTGAGGACCATGCAGAAGCTCGAACTTCCCATCAAGAAGCGCTACGCCGCGATCCAGTCGCAGCTGATCGAGCGCCACGCCTACTCCAACCCGATGGCCGTGCCGCGCGTCGAGAAGATCGTGGTGAACATGGGCCTGGGCGAAGCGCGCGAAGACTCCAAGGTGCTCGAGAAGGCATCCAAGGAACTCGCGCAGATCACCCTGCAGCGTCCGGCCGTGACGCGCGCCAAGAAGTCGGTGTCGAACTTCAAGATCCGTGCCGGCATGCCGGTCGGCTTGCGGGTCACGCTGCGCGGTGTGCGCATGTGGGCGTTCCTCGACCGCTTGGTCAACGTCGCCCTGCCGCGCGTCCGCGACTTCCGCGGGGTGCCCACCAACAGCTTCGACGGCCGTGGCAACTACAGCCTCGGCGTGAAGGAGCAGATGGTGTTCCCCGAGATCAGCTACGACCAGGTCGACGCCACCCGCGGCATGGACATCACCATCGTCACCAGTGCACGAACGGACGAGGAAGCGCGCAGCCTGCTCGAGCTCCTCGGCATGCCGTTCCGGAAGTAAGGAGGAACCCGTGGCCACCAAGGCTCAGATCGCCAAGGGCGAACGCAAGCCGAAGTTCCAATCGCGGCAGATCCACCGTTGCGGCCGTTGCGGCCGGTCGCGCGCCTACCTGCGCGACTTCGGACTGTGCCGCATCTGCATGCGGGAGATGGCGCACAAGGGCTACCTGCCCGGCGTCGTCAAGTCGAGTTGGTAAGCGCGCGAGCGGAACCACGTAAGCGAGACACCGTACTGGCGGGGAACAGGTCGGCGCAGACGCGCGGAAACCGCCCCCATGGAGGAAGGTAATGCAGACCGATCCCATTGCAGACATGCTCACGCGCATCCGCAACGCCGTGGCCATCGCCGAGGCGAGCGTCGACGTGCCATCGAGCAAGTTCAAGAAGTCGTTGGCCGAAGTGCTGGTGAAGGAGGGCTACCTCAAGTCGGTCGAGCTGGTCGACAAGGAAGGCAAGCCGTACCTGCGCATCGGCCTGAAGTACGGCCCCAAGCGCGCGCCGGTGATCCACTCGATCCAGCGCGTGTCCTCGCCCGGCCGTCGTGCGTACACCAAGGCGTCGCACGTGCCCGTCGTACGCGGCGGGCTGGGCGTAGCCGTGATCTCCACCTCCCGTGGCCTGATGGTCGACCGGGAGGCGCGCCGCAGCAACATGGGCGGCGAGGTCGTCTGCGAGGTGTGGTGATGTCCCGCATCGGTAGGGCTCCCGTCGCGTTGCCCAAGGGCGTCGAGACGACCATCGCCGACGGCGGCTTGGTCAAGGTCAAGGGCCCCAAGGGGAGCCTCGAGGTCACCATCGACTCGCGGCTGGAGGTGCGCGTCGAAGACGGTCACCTCACCCTCGAGCGCCCCAGCGACCACCGCAACGACCGGGCCCAACACGGTCTGGCGCGCAGCCTGTTGGCCAACGCCGTCGAAGGCGTGACCAACGGCTTCGAGAAGAAGCTCGAGATCCACGGGGTCGGCTTCCGCTGCCAGAACAAGGGCAGCGCGCTGGAGCTGAGCCTCGGGTACTCGCATCCGGTGACCGTCGAGCCGCCGGCCGGCATCACCGTCACCGCGACGGAGCCGACCCGCATCACCGTCAGCGGCATCGACAAGCAGCTCGTCGGCCAGGTCGCGGCCAACATCCGCGCCCTTCGCCCGCCCGACTCGTACCACGGCAAGGGTGTGCGGTACGCAGGCGAGCACGTCCGTCTCAAGCCCGGCAAGGCTGCGGCGCGCTGAGGACGAGGTAGATCGACATGAGCATGAACGTCATGGTCCGGAAAGAACGTCGCGCCCAACGCACCCGTCGCCGCTTGCGGCGGCCGGTGGAGACCGGGCGCCTGCGTCTGTCCGTGTTCCGCAGCGCGCGCCACATCTACGCGCAACTCATCGACGACGACAAGGGCCACACCGTGGCCGCCGCGAGCAGCAAGGCGCTCGGCCTGTCGGGCAACAAGACCGAACAGGCCAAGGCCGTGGGCAAGGCGATCGCCGAACGTGCCCGCGCCGCCGGCGTCACGCGGGTGGTGTTCGACCGTGGTCCGTTCAAGTACCACGGCCGCGTCAAGGCCCTGGCCGAAGGGGCCCGTGAAGGAGGCCTCGAGTTCTGATGGCTGACACCGACTTCGAAGACAAGGTCATCTTCATCCGCCGCACGGCCAAGACCTACAAGGGCGGCCGCCGCTTCCGCTTCGGCGCCATGGTCGTCATCGGCGACCGCAACGGACGCGTCGGCGTCGGCCTGGGCAAGGCCCGCGAGGTGCCGGTGGCGGTGCAGAAGGGCCAGTACGTCGCCCGACGCAACCTCATCGAGGTGCCGATCGAGGAACCCGGCACCATCCCGCACGAGGTACTCGGCGCGCACGGCACCAGCCGCGTGTTGCTCAAGCCGGCGGGCGCCGGCACCGGCGTCATCGCCGGGAGCGTGCCACGCGCCATCGTCGAGCTGGCGGGGTACCGCAACCTGCTCACCAAGGAGCTCGGCTCGCGCAACCAGACCAACGTCGCCTACGCCACCATCGAGGGGCTGAAGCAACTCAGGACCTTCGACGAGTCCAAGCGGGAGCGGGAGCGGGCGGAATGAAGCTCACGCTCAAACGCAGCTTGATCGGCATCCCGAAGGACCAGCGCGCCACCGTGCATGCGCTCGGCTTGCGCAAGATCGGGGACGTCCGTGACGTCGCCGAGAACGACAGCACGCGCGGCATGGTCCGCAAGGTCGCGTACTTGCTTCAGGTCGAAGGGCAGGAACCGAAGTGAAGCTCAACGAACTCAAGCCCGCTCCGGGCTCGAAGAAGAGCCGCAAGCGCGTCGGCCGCGGCCTCGGTAGCGGCCGCGGCAAGACCGCAGGGCGGGGCCAGAAGGGGCAGTCGAGCCGTTCCGGCTTCAGCCAGGGCGCCGGCTGGGAAGGCGGCCGCTCGCGGCTGATCATGCGCTTGCCGAAGCGCGGCTTCAACCGCAAGAAGGACCCGCTGCAGGTCGTGAACCTGCGCGACCTCAACGCGTTCGCCGATGGCGACGCCGTCGACGCCGTCAAGCTGGCGGCCGCCGGCCTGGTGCGTCGCGCCGATCACCCGGTGAAGTTGCTGGCGGACGGCGCCCTCGAAGTCAAGAACCTGGTCGTCACCGTGGACGCCGCTTCGCGCGTCGCGGTGGAGGCCGTCGCCGCTGCCGGCGGCACGGTCGTCCTGCCCGAGGTCTCGGGCGCCACGGACGAACCGACGACGGCAGAGGGAGCGTAAGCATGCTGCAGGCCTTTCGCAATGCTCTGGTCATCCCGGACTTGCGGGCCAAGCTGCTCGTCACCATCGGGCTGCTCGCCGTCTACCGCTTGATGGTCCACATCCCGACTCCGGGCGTGGACATCGAGGCGTTGCGCGCGGGCGCCTTCGGTCAGGGCGACATCTTCTCGCTCCTGAACTTCATCTCGGGCGGCAACTTCGAGACGTTCTCGATCGCCGCCCTCGGGGTGATCCCGTACATCACCGCCAGCATCATCATCCAGCTCCTGACCTCCACCTACCCGCCGCTCGAGCGCCTGTCGAAGGAAGGCGAGGAAGGGCGGCGCAAGATCACGCAGTACACCCGCCTCGGCGCCACCGCGCTCGGCGCCGTCCAGGCGTTGTTCCTGGCCATCGCCCTGCTCGGGCCAAGCGGCGCGTTGAAGGTCGGCTGGAGCAACGGACCGTTCTTCTGGTTCGTGGTCCTTGTTACCCAGATCGCTGGCATCACGGTGGTCATGTGGCTGGGCGAGAAGATCACCGAGTACGGCATCGGCAACGGCATCTCGCTGATCATCTACGCCGGCATCGTGGCGGCGTTCCCCAACGCCTTGGGGCAGCAGTTCGCCCTCATCGGCTCGGGCGAAGCGAACGTGTTCGGCCTGCTGTTCTACCTGGTGCTGCTCGTCGTGGCCATCGCCGGGATGGTGCTGGTGCAACAAGCGGAGCGGCGGATCCCGGTGCAGTACGCGCGCAAGGTGGTGGGCCGCAAGGTGATGGGTGGCCAGACCACCTACATCCCGCTGCGGCTGAATGCCGCCGGCGTGATCCCGATCATCTTCGCGGTCGCCATCCTGATCCTGCCGCAGACGCTCATCGGGGCGTTCCCGCAGATCGGCTGGCTGCAAGCGATCGGCGCCTGGTTCAACCCGTCGCAGTGGCAGGGGCTCGTCGTCAGCACCCTGCTGATCGTGGCGTTCACGTACTTCTACACCCAGATCTCGTTCGACCCGCGCCGCATCAGCGAGAACCTGCGCGAGTACGGCGGCTTCGTGCCCGGCGTCCGTCCGGGGCAACCGACCACCGAGCACCTTACCCGCATCACGACCCGCATCACGTTGTGGGGCGCGTTGTTCCTCGGCGCGGTCAACGCCTTGCCGCAGACGTTCGCGTGGCTCACCGGCACGTCGCAGCTCTCCTTCGTCTTCTCCGGCACCGGCCTGCTCATCATGGTCGGCGTCGCGCTCGACACGCTCCGGCAACTCGAGTCCCAGCTGATGATGCGGCACTACGAAGGGTTCGTCAGCAAGGGCCGCATCCGGGGTCGGGGGAGGCGCTTCTAGGTGGAACGGCTTGGCACCGAAGTCGTCCTGCTGATGGGCCCCCCGGGTGCCGGGAAGGGAACCCAGGCGGCGCTCTTGGCGGCGGCCCGGAGGCTGACGAAGCTCTCCACCGGCGACATGCTGCGGGCGCACGTGCGGCAGGGTACGGACTTGGGGCAGCGCGCCAAGCGCCTGATGGACGAGGGCGTGCTCGTGCCGGACGACCTCATCATCGCCATGGTGCGCGGCGAGCTGGAGCAGCTGACGCCGGTGCGGGTCTTGCTCGACGGCTTCCCCCGCACCACCGTCCAGGCCGAGGCGCTCGATGCGTTGCTGGCCGAGTTCGGCGCCCCGATCGACGCGGTCGTCGAACTGGTGGTCGACTCCGACGAGTTGGTGCGCCGCCTGGTGCGGCGCGCCCTCGAGGAGGGCCGCAGCGACGACAACGAAGAGACCATCCGCACGCGCATGCAGGTCTACCTGCAGCAGACGCGTCCCCTGCTCGACTACTACCGCGGCGCCGGCAAGCTGCGCTCGATCGACGGCGTCGGCAGCACCGAAGAGGTGTTCGCGCGGGTGCAGGGCGTCCTGGACGAGGTGCGCGCGTGATCCTCAAGCGCCGCAGCGAGCTCGACGTCATGGCCGAAGCCGCGGTCATCAACCGCGAGGCGCTGGACGCCGTCGAGCGGCACATCGCGCCTGGGGTCACCACCGCCGAGTTGAACGCGGTGGCCGAGGATGCTATCATCTCGCGCGGCGGAAGGCCTGCGTTCAAGGGCTACAACGGCTTCCCCGCCACGCTCTGCACGTCCGTCAACGAGGTGGTCGTCCACGGGATCCCCGAGGACCGACCGTTGAAGGACGGCGACATCGTTTCGATCGACATCGGGACGTTCTACCGTGGCTACGCCGCAGATCTCGCGCGGACGTACGCCGTGGGGAGCGTCTCCGTCGAAGCCCAGCGTCTCCTCGACGCCACCCGGCGGTCCTTGACCGCTGGCATCGAGGCGGCGCAGGCAGGTAGCCGGCTTGGCGACGTTTCCGCGGCCATTCAGGGCGTCGTCGAGCGGGCAGGGTTCTGGGTCGTTCGGGAGTTCGTGGGGCACGGCATCGGCCGGGAGTTCCACGAAGGCCCGGAGGTACCCAACTTCGGTCGTGCCGGAACCGGCCCCGTTCTCCGTCCCGGCCTCGTCCTGGCGATCGAGCCGATGGTGGCTCAACGGCGCACTCGCGTCGTCATCGCCGACGACGGCTGGACGGCATCCACCGAGAACGGGTGCTTGGCGGCACATTTCGAGCACACGGTGGCCATCACCGAAGAGGGGCCCTTGGTGCTCACGGCAGGTGGCGAGGTCGGCGGCAGTCAAGCCACGACCGTAGCCGGAGGAGGTGTGCATGGCGCGTAGACGTTCGGGTCCACCCAGGAAGCCACGCGAGCAACGCCAAGAAGAGACGACGCAAGACACCATCCGTACCGAAGGCGTGGTCCTGGAAGCTCGCCCCAACACGACCTTCCTGGTCCAGTTGGACGCGGGACCCGAGATCCTTGCCCACGTAGGGGGCAAGATGCGCCGCCATTACATCCGCATCCTTCCCGGCGACCGCGTCGTCGTGGAGATCAGCACGTACGACCCGGAGAAGGGTCGCATCGTCTACCGCAAGTAGGAGTTGAGGCATGAAAGTCCGGGCATCCGTGAAACCCATGTGCGACAAGTGCAAGGTCATCCGCCGGCACGGCCGGGTGTACGTCATCTGCTCGGTCAACCCGACCCACAAGCAGAGGCAGGGGTAAGGCATGGCACGAATCGCTGGTGTCGACCTTCCGCGCGAGAAGCGGATCGAAGCCGCGCTGCCGTACATCTACGGCATCGGCTGGAGCCGCTCCAAGGACATCCTGGCCAAGGCCGAGGTGGACCCGAACACGCGCGTCAAGGACCTGACCGAGACCGAAGTGGCGCGCCTGCGCGAGACCGTCGACCACGACTACAAGGTCGAGGGCGACCTGCGTCGCGAGGTGCAGCTCAACATCAAGCGCCTGATGGACATCGGCTGCTACCGCGGGTTGCGTCACCGCCGCGGCCTGCCGGTGCGCGGGCAATCCACCAAGACCAACGCGCGTACCCGCAAGGGTCCTCGCCGCACCGTGGCCGGCAAGAAGAAGGCCCCGAAGAAGTAAGGACGAGCGCACATGGCCAAACCCACCAAGACCACCAAGAAGCGGGTCAAGCGCAGCCTTACCGAAGGCAAGGCGTTCATCCACGCTTCGTACAACAACACCATCGTCACCATCACCGACATGGACGGCAACACCGTCGCTTGGTCGTCGGCCGGCTCCATCGGTTACAAGGGCTCGAAGAAGGGCACCCCGTACGCGGCGCAGTTGGCGGCCGCCGATGCCACGCGCAAGGCGCAGAACATGGGCGTCTCGCAGGTCGACATCGTCATCCGCGGCACGGGGTCCGGCCGGGAGCAAGCCATCCGCTCCATCCAGGCCACCGGGGTGAACGTCCGCACCATCATCGACGACACCCCCAGCCCGCACAACGGTTGCCGCCCGCGCAAGCGGAAAGGCTCCTGAGCCTACGCATTCGCGCCTCCTGAAGGGGGCGAAGGAGAACCATGGGTCGATACAGAGGACCGATCGTCAAGATCAGCCGGCGCGAGGGCGTGAACCTCGCCGAGACGCCCAAGGTGCAGCGCTACATGGAGCGCCACCCGTACCCGCCCGGCCAGCACGGTCAGCGTCGCCGGCGCAAGCCCAGCGACTACGGCGTGCGGCTGCGGGAGAAGCAGAAGCTGCGCTTCTTGTACAACATGAGCGAGAAGCAGTTCCACAACCTGTTCCAGGAAGCCAGCAAGACCACCGGCGCCACCGGAGCGGTGTTCCTGCAACTGCTCGAGTCGCGGCTCGACAACGTCGTGTACCGCCTCGGCATCGCCTACACCCGGCGCCAGGCGCGGCAGTTCGTCGCGCACGGCCACATCCTGGTGAACGGCAAGCGCGTCGACGTCCCGTCGTACCGCGTGAACCCGGGGGACACCATCGAAGTGGCGGCGCGTGCCAAGAAGAACCCCGTCATCCACCAGAACCTCGAGGAGCGCAGGCGCGGCAAGCTGAGCCCGTGGCTCGAGTTCGATGCCGAAGCCCTGAAGGGCAAGTTCTTGCACCGCCCTGCGCGCGAGGACATCATGGTGCCCGTCAACGAGCTGCAGGTCATCGAGTACTACTCTCGCTGAGCGGCGAACGCTCCGAAGTCGCTACCGAGGAGGTACCGGTGCAGATCATCCCAGAATTCAAGGCCAAGACCACGGACCGCTACGGCGAGTTCGTGGTGGAGCCGCTTCCACGCGGGTACGGCGTCACGCTCGGCAACCCGCTTCGCCGCATCCTGCTGTCGTCCATCCCGGGCACGGCCGTCACGAGCGTGTACATCGAGGACGTGCTGCACGAGTTCTCGACCATCGACGGGGTCAAAGAGGACGTCATGCAGATCATCCTCAACCTCAAGGACCTGGTCGTGAAGATGTACGACGACGACCCCGTCACCTTGACGCTGCGTGCCGACAGCGCCGGCGAGGTCACGGCGGCCGCCTTCGACGTCCCGTCCAACGCCGAGGTGGTGAACCCGGAGCTGCACGTCGCCACCCTCGCCAAGGGCGGCAGGCTGGTGATGGAGGTGCGCGTGGAGCGCGGCGTCGGGTACGTCCCGGCCGAGATCCACGGCACCAAGGACCGCATCAACTCGATCCCCGTCGACGCCCTGTTCACGCCCGTGCGGCGCGTGGCGTACCGCGTCGAGGACACCCGCGTCGGCCAGAAGACCGACCTCGACCGCCTCACCCTGCGCGTGTGGACCGACGGTAGCGTCGACCCACGGAGCGCGCTCGACCAGGCCGTCGACACGCTGCGCACGCAGCTGATGGTGTTCAGCGGCGAAGGGCTCGACGAGAGCGAGGAGAAGGTGCCGGTCCTCACCATCCCCACCAAGCCGGTGGAGGAGCCCGAGGCGCCGACCGAGCAGGTGGTGATGAGCCTCGAGAGCCTCGAGCTCTCCAGCCGCGTGCTGCACTCGCTGCAGGAGGAGGGCATCGACTCCGTCAATGCGCTCCTGGCGTTGTCCGAGCGCGACCTCAAGAAGGTCGGCGGGGTGGGCGAGAAGTCGCTCGAAGAGATCAAGGAGCGCCTCGCGGCGCGCGGATTGAAGCTGAAGGAGTAGAGCATGCGTCACCTTTCGCGCGGCCGCAAACTGAACCGTTCCAGCAGCCACCGCACCGCCCTGGCACGTAGCCAGGCGACGGCGCTGCTGCGCCACGGCCGCATCAAGACCACCGTCTCGAAGGCCAAGAACCTCCAGCCCTACGTCGAGAAGCTCATCACCACCGCGCGCGGCGGGGACCTCCACGCCCGCCGCTTGGTGGCGCGCGAGATCCACGACCTCGACGTGCAGCGCAAGCTGATGGACGACATCGCTCCGCGCTACGCCGAGCGGCCCGGAGGCTACACCCGCATCTACCGCCTCACCAGCCGTCGCGGCGACGGCACGCAAGAAGCGCTGATCGAGCTCGTCTGATCCGGGCCGACGCCCGGTGACGCGCCCCGACCGGGATCCCGGTCGGGGCGCGTTCGCATGGGGTGGCGGCGGGGCGGGTTCGCTTGTCGTGGCGGCGAAGCACGTCCGTGCGGAGTGGGGCGTGGTGGGTCGTTCGCGCGCTCCGGCGGCGCTAGGCTCGATGCGCTGGGCGTCGCTGCGTCACCCGGCCCGGCCGGGTGGACGGAGCGCGGTGGCGAAGCTCGCGCCCACACCGTCCCAGCGCACGCCGAGGAGCTCCGCCACGGTCGCGCCGACGTCGGCGAACGACGCGCGCGTGCCAAGCGCCGTGCCGGGCGCCCCTGGGGCGTACGCCAGCAGCAGGCCGTGCTCGCGGGTGTGGTCGGTGCCGTGCCAGGTGGGGTCGTTGCCGTGGTCGCTGACGAACAGTAGCGCGTCGCCGTCCGAGGTGGCGTCCAGGAAGTCGTCCAGCCGTGCGTCCACCGCGGCCAAGGCGTCGGCGTAGCCGCGCGGGTCGCGTCGGTGGCCGTAGAGCGAGTCGAACTCCACCAAGTTCGTGAACACCAGGCCGTTCGGTCGCTCGCGCATCAGCTCGAGGGTGCGCAGCACCCCTTCGTCGTTGGTCCCGGCCTTCACCTCGCGCGTGAAGCCGCGGTGCGCGTAGATATCGGGGATCTTGCCGACGCCGACGACCTCCCGGCCGGCCGCCACCAAGCTGTCGAGCACGGTCGGCGACGGGGGCGAAACGGAGTAGTCGCGTCGTTTCGCGCCGAGCCGCTCGAAGGCGCCCGGAGCGCCGGCGAACGGCCGCGCGATGACGCGCGCGACCGCCTGCTCACCCACGAGGATGGCGCGCGCCGCTTCGCACCAGGCGTAGAGGGTCTCGAGCGGCACCACGTCCACGTGCGCCGCGACCTGGAACACGCTGTCGGCGCTGGTGTAGACGATCGGGCGGCCGCTGCGGAGGTGCTCTTCGCCGAGCTCGTCGAGGATCACGGTGCCGGAGGCCGGCCGGTTGCCGAGGTGGCCGCGGCCAGTGGCGGCGTCGAAGGCGCGCATCACCGCGTCCGGGAAGCGCTCGAAGGTGCGGAACGGGTGCTCGAGCACCACCCCCATGAACTCCCAATGACCGGTGGTGGTGTCCTTCCCGGACGACCGCTCGGCCAGGCGCCCGTAGCTGGCGCGGGGCGCGTCGGTACCGGCCAGGCCGGTGACGCCCGGCACGTTGCCGAGCCCGAGCCGCTCGAACGCAGGCAAGCGCACGCCGGTGGCGCCGATGGTGTGGTCGAGCGTGTGCGCGCCGTCGTCGCCGAACGCGGCCGCGTCCGGTAGGGCGCCGACGCCGACGGAGTCGAGCACGACGATGGTGACGGTCATGGTCGGAGTATACGAAGGCCGCTCCGGCACCGGCGCGTGCTCTCCGGCGCCCTGGACCCTCGGCCGGTGGGCCACGGGCGCGCGCCGCGGCGCCACGGGCCTTGCGATAATGGGCCGATGCCGCGTCGGAAGGAGCCCCGAAGCGCCGCGCTGCCCGCTTCCCTGGCGGAGCGGGTGGTGCAGCGTCTGCGCGCGCTCGCGCCCACGGCGCGGCGCGTGGTGGTGGCGGTGTCGGGCGGCCTCGACTCGGTGGCGGCGCTGCGCCTGCTGCACGACGGCGGGTGGGACGTCGCCGCCGCCCACTTCGACCATCGCCTGCGGCCGGACTCCAGCGACGACGCGAGCTTCGTGGTGGCGCTCTGTGCGTCCTCGCGCATCCCCGTGTACCTGGGGAGCGCCGACGTCGCGGAGGTGGCGGCGAGGCGCGGCTGGAACGTCGAGGACGCGGCCCGGCGCCTGCGCTACGCCTTCCTGCATCGCGTGGCGGCCGGCGAGGTGGCGCCGGTGGTGCCCGTGGCGCCGGAACGCGGCGCCGGCCCGTTCGACGCCATCGTGGTCGCTCACACCCGCGACGACCAGGCCGAGACGATGCTCTTCCAACTGCTGCGCGGCGCGGCGTTCCCGACGGGGATGGCGCCGCGCCGCGGGTTGGTGGTCCGTCCCCTGCTGGAGATCGACCGGGAGGCGCTGCGCGCCTACGTGGAGGCCGCCGGCCAGGCGTGGCGCGAGGACGCGTCCAACCTCGACGTCGGCCGGACCCGGGCGTGGCTGCGGCACGAGGTGATCCCGGTGCTGGAACGCCGCCTGCCGGG
>CAZACZ010000065.1:0-16872 GCA_964483695.1 uncultured bacterium
CCGCGGCGCACCGTCGAGGGTGCGCCGCGTGAAGCTTGCTTGGTGGAGCCGAGGGGATTCGAACCCCTGACCTCTTGAGTGCGATTCAAGCGCGCTCCCAGCTGCGCCACGGCCCCAAGCGAGAGGTAGTGTACGGGCTTGCCTTCGGCGGTGTCAACGAAGCCGAGCACCGTGCGGGGAGCGCCGTCCTCCCTGCGCTCGGAGCGGAGTAGCATGGCGGGATATGCGGGTGGCTCGCTTCGCGGACCGCAACTTCTGGCTCGGTGTCGCGAACGGCGTGTTCGTGACCGGCGGCGAGGCGTTCCTGCACAGCGGCCTGGTGATGGCGCCGTTCCTGGCGGTGCTGGGGGCGCCGGCGGTGGTCATCGGGCTGGTGCCTGCCCTCAAGGTCGGGTTCTGGTTCTTGCCGCAGTTGCTGGTGGCGAACCGGTTGTCGCACGAGCCGCTCAAGCTGCGCTTCTACCACTTCACCTCGACGGTTCGCACGGTGGCGTTGCTGGTCATGACCGCGTCGGTGTTCCTGTGGGGCGCGGATCGGCCGGCACTGGTGGTGGCGCTGATGCTGGTGATGATCACCATCAACGCCATCGCCGGCGGCATCGGCGGCGTTCCGTTCGCCGACGTGACGGCCAAGATCGTGCCGCACGAGCGCCTCGGGACGTTCTGGGCGATGCGCAACGCCATCGGCGGGGTGCTCGCGCTGGGAGCTGGGCTCGTGCTGCGGCGCGTGCTGGCCTCCGACCTTCCGTTCCCGGTCAACTTCGGCTGGGTGTTCTTGTTCGGCACGGTGCTGTCGGGCATCGCCTACGGCAGCTTCTCGCTGGTGAACGAGCCGGTCGGCGTGGCCGGGATGAAGCGTCCGCTGATCGGCATGCTGCGGCAGATCCCTGGCTTGGTGCGCACCGATCCGAGCCTCAGGCGCTTCTTGCGCGTGCGCTTCCTTGGCCTTGCTGGGCTGCTGGCCGAGCCGTTCTACGCCGTCTACGCCATCCGTGTGCTGGGTGCGCCGGAGAGCGCCTTGGGGCTGTACGTGATGGCCGCCACCGCAACCGCCATCCTGGCGAACTTCGCCTTCCGCGGGCCGGCCGACGGCGGCCGCAACGTCAGCGTGCTGCAGGCCGGGTACGTGCTGCTGGCGTTGGCACCGCTGGCCGCGTTCGTGATCCAGGACTGGCGCGCGTACACGCTGGTCTTCGTGCTCTCCGGCGTGGGCAACGCGGGCGTGGGCATCGCGGCGTGGAACCTGCTGTACGCCATCGCGCCGGCGGGCGAGCGGCCGCTCTACATCGGCTTGGCGAACAGCGTGCTGGCGCTGCCGAGCCTGGCGCCGGTGCTGGCGGGATCGGTGCAGCCGTGGGTGGGAACGCACGCGTTGTTCCTCGGCGCGTTCGTGATGGGCGCCACCACGCTGGCGTTCTCGTTCCGCTTCGGGTTGTTGCGCGAACTGGATCGTCGGGCGCTAGGACCCGCCGCGGCCGAGGCGTTGGCGCGCCGCGAGGCGGAGCGCCGGCGGTCGGACGGCGCTCGCAAGGTCCGCAGCGACGCCCCGCGCTGACCGCACCTTCGGCACCGTCGGCGCGCCGCGCGGGCGTGACGCGGCGCGGACCACGGCGCTACAGGCGTACGAACTCGGCGATGTCGACCACGAACACGATCGCCCCGCCCACCGGGACCTCCATCGGTTGGCTGGCGAACACGCCTTCCAGGGCGTGGATCGGGGAGCCGGCCGTCACGACCTTGGTGCGCTCGCGGCAGGTGGCGTGGATGATCTCTTTCACGGCGTCGACCTTGTGGTCGTCGACACCGGTAAGGACGGTGGTGTTGCCTTCCCGCAGGAAGCCGCCGGTGGACGCGAGCTTGGTCGACTGCATACCGCGTTCGCTGAGCGCTTCCTGCAGGCGCGCCGCATCGGCGTCCTGCACGATGGCAAGGATGAGCTTCATGTGGCTGCCATGGTAGCAGAGCGCAGCGTGGCGCAGCGCGGGTACAATGCCCCTGACCTGGGGGTTGATGTGCCGTGAGCGAGCAGCGATTCGTGGTGGAGGTCGCCCGACCCGTGCCGGCCACGGAGGTAGACGCCGTGGCGGCGCTGGTCGCGGAGCGGCTGCGCATGGACGCGGGCCGCATCCGCACTCTGCTCGACGGCCGTACGGGCCCCGTCACCCGTCCGATCCGCGCAGACAAGGCGGACGCCATCGCGCGCGTCTTCGCCGACGCGGGGGTGGAGGTGTACGTCGTCGCGGACATCGAGGCGCCGCACGTGACCGGCGCCACGCCGGCCGACGCCTCCGCCGACGCTTCCGCCAACGCTGCCGCCGACGACCACGCCAACGCTTCCGCCGACACCGCGGCCGACGCCGCGGCCGGTTCCGCCACGAGCGCGCAGCGTCCCGGCGCACCGGAGGTCGCGTCGCGCGACGCGTCGCTGGCGTGGGAACCGGAGAGCTGGGCATCGCCGCAGCGCGACCCGGCGCCCTGGGCCTCGGAGGCCGACGAGGAGGCCTGGCGCCGTGCCGACGACCGCTACGCCGCGGCGGGCTACGCCGATGTGAGCACGGGCGACGCGGGGACCAGCGGCGCAAGGCCTGGCGACGCGAGGACCGGCGAGCCGAGGCTTGGCGACGCGGGGCACGAGGACGCGGGCCCCGAAGGAGCGGTGCTCGAAGGCGCAGGGCCTGGGGGCACGGGCCCCGAAGGAGCCCCGCCCGGAGTCCTGGAACCCCCAGGCGTGGGTCCCGAAGACGCAAGGCGAGTAGTCGTCGACGCCGGACCGATGGACGCCAGCGAGGACGAGGTCGATCGCCTCGGCCCGACCGAGCGGCGCCACAGCGTGGATGCCGCCTTCCTCACGTCGACGCGCTGGGTGCCGTCGCCGCACGAGTCCGAGGGGTCGACGAGCGAGCGTGGCCTCCCTCCGGGTGCCGGTCGCGAGCCGGTTGCCGCCGCCGCGCGCGCGCGCAGCATCGATCGGGTGCGCGACGAGCACGATCGCTGGTGGGTCCCGCGTTCGGCGGCAGGGGAGGAGCGCCTGCCGATCGAGCCTCCGCCAAGGGAGCGGCCGATGCTGCGCACCTACTTGCTGCTGGCGCTGGCGGTGTCGCTGGTAGTGCTGATCGTGCTGCAGGTGGTGAGCGCCCGAACCGGGGGCGCCGCCCCATCCGGGTTCGATGTTGGCATGGCCGCGTACCGCGAGGGGAACTTCGCTGCCGCGCGGCGCACGTGGGAACCGTTGGCCGAGGTCGGTGACGCGCGCGCCGCCTACTACCTGGGGTACATGGCCGAGCAGGGATTGGGCGAGGCATGGAGCAACACGCGCGCCGCGACGCTCTACCGCCAGGCGGCCGACCGCGGTCTGCCGGAAGCGCAGGTGGCGTTGGGCGCGCTCTACCTGCGTGGCATGGGCGTGGACCAGGACGCGCAGCGCGCGGCGGAGCTGTACGGCGCGGCGGCCGGCGCCGGCTACGCGCCGGCGCAGTACGCCCTTGGCCTGTTGCGCTTCCACGGCACCGGCGTCGCGCGCGACTTCGCGGCCGCGCTGGCGGCGTTCGAGGCGGCCGCGCAAGGAGGCGTGCCCGAAGCCGCCGACTTCCTGGCGTTCGCGCGCTACGCCGTCGAGGGTGGCGTGTCGGGTAGCCCCTGAAGGCCCGGAAGCGCCAGCTTGGGCGCCGCAGCACCGCGAACGAGGGGCGCGCGAAGCCGACGCCCGCGTTCGGCGAGGCGCGCCGGCGCCGGGGGTGAAGGAAGGGTGGATGCCCGCCTCAAACGACCGTCATCTTGCGCTGCTATCGTTGCATCGATGATCACACGCCGCGCTTCCACCTTCGCGCTCGGGCTGGCGGCCTGGGCGGCGCTCGCCCTGACCGGCGTCCACGCTCAGGACGCCACTACCAACCCCATCGCCTTCCGGACCGAGATCTACGTCGTCAGCGAGGTCACGCTCGACGACGGCACCAAGCAGGAGCGCTTCACCGAAGCGACCAGCGCCATCCCCGGCCAGGTCGTCGAGTACCGGATCTTCGCGACCAACGCCGGCGAGACGACGCTACCGGCGGGGCGCGTGCAGATCTACGGGCCGGTCCAGGAGATGATGGAGTTCGTCGCGAACTCCGCCACCGCCGACTCGGAGCGCGTGCTCACCGAGTACTCGGTCGACGGCGAGACGTTCGCCCAGCCCCCGGTGCTGGTCGGCGAGGGCGAGGAGCGGCGCGTGGCCGACCCCTCCGAGTACGTCATGGTGCGCTGGACGCTGCTGGTCCCGATGGAGCCGGGCCAGGAGGAGCCGTTCTTCTACCGCGTCGTGGTGCGCTGAGCGGCGGCGCGCCCTGCGCGCCGGCCCGCGGCTTGGCTCAGGTACCGGTGACGCGCTCCTGGTACTGCAACTCGTACAGCTTCCGGTAGTAGCCGTCCTGCTTGATCAACTCGAAGTGGTTGCCCTGCTCGACCAGCTTGCCCTTGCGCATCACCATGATGCGATCGACGTCCTGGATGGTCGAGAGACGGTGCGCGATGATGATGCTGGTGCGCCCCTGCATCAGCTTCTGTAGTGCGTCCTGGATCAGCTCTTCGGTCTCGGTGTCGACGTTGGCGGTGGCCTCGTCGAGGACCAACAGGATGTCGGGGTTCTGCACCAGCGCCCTTGCGAAGGCGATGAGCTGCTTCTGCCCGGTCGAGAACCCGGCGCCGCGCTCCCGCACCGGAGTGTCGTACCCCTCGGGGAGGCGCGCGATGAAGCCGTGCGCGTTCACGAACTTCGCGGCCTCGATGACGCGCTCCAACGGGATGGTGTCGTCGTTCAAGGTGATGTTGCTGCGGATCGTGCCGCTGAACAGGAACGGGTCTTGCAGCACGATGCCGACGTGGCGGCGTAGCTCCACCTGGTCGTAGTCCTTCACGTCGCGCCCGTCGATCGTCACGCGGCCGCGCTGGACGTCGTAGAAACGGCTCACCAGGCTGATGATGGTGGTCTTGCCGGCTCCGGTGTGGCCCACGAACGCCACCGACTCGCCGGGAGCGATGGTGAAGTCGACGCCGCGCAGCACCCAGTCCTCGCCGTCGTAAGCGAACCACACGTCCTCGAAGCGCACCTCGCCACGGAAGCGGCCCTCGAACCGGTGCGCCTCGACGGGGTCGGTGATCTGCTCGGGGGTGTCGAGCAGGCCGAAGATGCGTTCCGACGACGCCATCGCCGCCTGGATGATGTTGAACTTGTCCGACAGGTCCTGCAGCGGCCGGAAGAACATCCCCGAGTACTGGATGTACGCCACCAGCACGCCGATGGTGATGACGTCGGAGACCGACGGGCCGATCAGCTGCGTGCCGGCGTAGTACAGGATCAAGCCGGTGGACACCGCGCTCATCACCTGTACCGCTGGGAAGAACATGCTGAACCAGCGGATCTGCTCGTAGTAGGCGTCGAGCAACCCGAGGTTGATGTCGTCGAAGCGACGCTCGTTGCGGGCCTCGCGGTTGAACAACTGCACCGTCTTCATGCCGCTCAGGTTCTCGGCGAGGTAGGCGTTGGAGCGGGAGGTGCGCAACCGCACGGCGCGGTACGCGGTGCGGATGCGCCTACGCAGGAAGTTCAGGATCACGAACAGGACCGGCATCACCGTCAGCGTGATGAGGGCCAGGCGCCAGTTGATGGTGAACATGTAGACGAGCAGGCCGACCATCATGCCGACGTCGGCGATGAGGCCCACGATGCCGTCGGTCATCATGTTCTGGATGGCGTCGACGTCGCTGGTGATGCGGGTGATGAGGCGCCCCACCGGCGTACGGTCGAAGAACCCCATGTGCAGGCGCTGGATCTTCGAGAAGATCTCGCGTCGGATGTCGAAGATGATGTGCTGGCCGAGCCACGACACCACGTAGGTGTAGCCGTAGCGCAACACGAAGTTGATCAGTCGTAGCCCCATGTACAGCGCCACCAGGCCGGTCAGGCCCGTCAACCGCTCGTCGATGCTCAGCGCCGACCACGGCAGCTTCTCGGCCACGATGTACCGGTCGACGGCGCGCGCGAGCAGCGTCGGGAACGCCGGCGCGATCACGCTGTAGAGCAGCAGCATCGCCACGCCGGCGGCCAGTTCCTTGCCGTACGGCCGCAGGTAGCGCAGCAGGCGCAGCATGATGCCGCGGTCGAAGGCCTTCTCGAACGCTTCGCCGTCCTCGTCGAGGACGCTCTCCTCCCGCATGGCGCGGCGCCGCTGGCGGCGCTTGCGGCGGAACTCGGCTTTGGCGTCCTCGATCGAGTACCCCGGCAGGTCCATGTCGGTCAGGTCGGCGGGGCGGAGCATCACGCGGCCTCCAGGTCCGACTCGAGCTGCTGCCGCCGGTCCATGTCGGCGTACCAGCCGTCCAGCGCTACCAGTTCGGCGTGCGTGCCGTGCTCGACCACCCGGCCGTCTTCGATCACGTAGATGCGGTCGACGTGCTGGAAGGCGCTGACACGGTGCGCCACGATGAGGGTGGTACGCCCCTGCTGCACCTGCTCCAGCCCCTCGAGGATGCGCGCTTCGGTCTGGGTGTCCACCGCCGACAACGCGTCGTCGAAGATGAGCACCGCGGGGTCGCGCACGATGGCGCGGGCGATGGCGGTGCGCTGGCGCTGACCGCCGGACAGCGTCACGCCGCGCTCGCCCAGGCGGGTGGCGAAGCCCTGGGGGAACTCGTCGACGTCGTCGACCAGCTGCGCCAGCTCTGCGGCCCGCCGCACGCGTGGCTCGAGCGTCGCCGGGTCGGCTTCCGGCACGCCGTAGGCGATGTTCTCGGCGATGCTGTCGGAGAACAGGAACGGCTCCTGCGGCACCAGGCCGATGAAGCGCCGCAGCACCTCGACGGGGTAGCGGCGGTGGTCGATGCCGTCGATCAGGATCTCGCCCTCGTCGGGGTCGACGATGCGCGCGATGAGGTTGACGATGAGCGTCTTGCCGGCGCCGGTACGCCCGGTCAAGCCGATCGACTCACCCTGGCGGATGTGGAAGCTCACGCCCTGCAGCGCCGGCACGCCGTCGAAGGCGATGCTGACGTTGCGGAACTCGATCTCGCCCTTGACCTCGCGCAGGGAGAAGTCGGTGCGTTCGCCGTCCTGCACCTCCGGCTGGGCGGTCAGGATCTCCTTCAACCGGCCCCACGAAGTCGACCCTCGCTGCACCATCGAGCCGATCCAGCCGAGCGCGATCATCGGCCACTGGATCCCCTCGAACAGGAACACGAAGCTCGAGAACTCGCCGATGGTGAGGTCACCGCCGATCCCGAGCACCAAGCGCCCGCCCACCAGCAGCAGCAGCGACACGGTCAGCCCGAACAGGAACTCCATCAGCGGGAAGAGCGGGCCGTCGACACGCGTCAGCGACAAGTTGCGGCGGATGAACTCGTCGTTCAGGCGGCCGAAGGTCCCGACCTCGCGCTCCTCGATGCCGAACCCCTTCACCACGCGGATGCCGGAGAAGTTCTCCTGGGCCATGGCCGAGACGTCGGAGAACTGCTCCTGCACGCGCTGGTAGCGTCGGTGGATGATGCGCAGCAGGAGGAAGAACGACACCGAGATGATGGGCGCGATCGCCAGCGTCAGCAAGCTGAGGCTGGGGCTGAGCGCGAACATGCGGTAGAGGGTGAACGCCAGCAGCAGCGTCGTGTTCATCCCCTGGAACACCGCCACGCCCACCAGCATCCGCACGGCGTTGAGGTCGGCGGTGAGGCGCGCCATCAGGTCACCGACGCGGGTGCGGTCGAAGTACGCGGCGTCCAGGTGCGTGAAGTGCCGGAAGATGGCGCGCCGGATGTCGAACTGGACCTCCCAGCTTGCCCCCAGGATCAGGCGCCGCACCAGCACCATGGCGAGGGCGCCGATGCAGGCCACCAGCAAGAGCGCACCGACGTGCAGCAAGAGCGAGCGCGGCGTCATGGTGCCGGTCCGGAAGCCGTCGATGGCGCGGCCCGGGATGATCGGGGCGAGCGTGGAGAAGAACGCGTTCACGACGATGAGCACGATGCCAACCGCGAACGTGAGGCGATGGCGGCGCAGGTAGGTGGAGAGGTCTCGGAAGGTGCTCAGCACGTTGGTCCTTCGGTCCGGGCAGGCCCGCCGAGGGTGGCGAGCGGTGAGGCTGGCTGCGGGTCGTGCGGGGACGAGCGGGGCCTTGGGATGGCAACGCGGCCCGCGGAGGGCCGCTACCCAGGGACGTTCATCGGTCCCGGCCTACATTGTCGCGGGCCACTATACACCTCCGCCGAGGACCGAGAACGGTCGGTGGCACACACGGCTGCGGTGGCGCGCGCCGCGCCCGCTAGGCTCATGGCACCAGTAGCGGTTCGCCGTATGGCACGCCGCCGACCAGCAGCTCGAACGTCACCGGGCCGGGGTCGAGCGTCAACCAGGTGCCCCGCAGGATCTCGCCTCCGCGCACCGTGACGCGGCCGACCAACGTGCGCTGCCCATCGAGGGTGGTGGCCCACACCTCGCCCGACGAGCTGCGGATGCCGGGCTGGATGGCCCAGGCGTACGGCACGCGGCGCAGCATCGGTGCCCGCACGATGGCGAAGACGTTCGGTGCGGTGAGCGCCACCGGGTGCGCGTTCACGGTCAAGCGCAGCGGCGTGCCGGCGGCCGCCAACGCCCCAGGACCCGGGTCCTGCGCCACGACGCCCTCCGGAAGGCTGGTGGTGGCGATGCGATCGACCAGCACCTGCCAACCGACGGCCGTTCGGGTGGCGTCCTCGAGGTCCATGCCCACCACGTCAGGCATGCCTTCGCGACGCGAACCGGCAGCGACGCCGGCCTGCACCACCAGGCGCAACATGGCGCCCTCCAGCGCGAACGGTTCGTACGGCGCCAACGATTGCGCCAGCACTTCGCCCGGTGCGCCGTTGGCGGCACTCACCCGGTCCTCGAGGACGCGGTCCGGACCTAGCCCCGCTACGGCGGCGAGGGCACGCGCTTCCTCCACGTCGCGCCCCACCAGGTTCGGCAGGAACGTCTCCTGGCGCCGCGGCCCGAGGCTCACCAGCACGTCGATGCGCTCGCCGGTCCCGGCCGTGGTGCCTGCGTCCACCGCCTGCGCCAACACGACCCCCGCCGGAGCCGGGGCCTCGATGCGCGCCGCCGAGCCGACCTCGAGCCCGGCCCCCTTCAGGGCAGCCTCGACTTCGTCGGGGTACGCAAGGCCCACCAGCGCGGGCACCTCGGTCGGCGCGAGTTGGCCGTGCGGCAAGGCGTACGTCACCAGCACGCGGCGCCCGGGGCGCAGTTCGCTGCCGGCGGTGGGATCGATGGCCACCACCGTGCCGGGCGCCTCGTCCGACGCGATGGCCGCAAGGTCCACGCCGAGCCCCAGCGACCGGAGCGTCTCGGCGGCCGCTTCCGCGCTCGCGCCCAGGAGGTCCGGGAGACGTACGGCGTCGTCGACGGTGTAGCGTCCGAACGCCGCCATCAGCACTCCGACCGACGCGAGCGCGAGGGCGGCTGCGACGACCCAGCTCAGGCCCGTGCTGCTCAACCGAGTGAGCGGCCCCGTCGGCGTCCTGCCGCCCCGAAGCGGACGGAGGCGGGCGTCGGGCTCGACGGCGGTGGGAACGGGGGCGCGCCCGCCATCGAACCCCAAGCCGTACAGCAGCGGCCGTTCGCGAGGAGCCGGACGACGGATGTCGGCGGCTTCGAGCGGGTAGCCGTCCAGCGCCAACGCCGCTTCGATGCCGCGCTCGGTGGTGGGTTGCGCGCCGGCGGGCGGCCGCTGCCACGCGACGTAGTGCGCTCCAGGGCGTGCGATGACGTCGTAGACGGCGGCGTGACCCTCGCGCTTGAGGCGCTTCAGGAGGCGTCGGTAGCGTTCGAACGCCGGTTCCTGCGCCGCCGGGAGGTCGAACCACTCGATGCGCACCGGTGCCCCGTCGGGGTCGGTGGCATCGAAGTGCGTGCGCCCGCCTTCCAGCGGGCGCTGCGCGATCACTTCGTACTTGCCGTCGAGCAACGACATGGGCTGCCGCTTACCGGTGGCAGGCCGTGCCAGACACCGGGGCCACTCCGGTCAGGCGCCGGGTTCGCGGGCCGGGCGCGGTCCTGCGCGTGGCTCGAGCGGTGGGGCGCCGCGCCCCGCCTCGGCGGCCTTGCGGCGGCGCTCCTCCTCGGCGGCGCGACGCTCGCGCTCCTCCGCCTCTTGGATGCGACGCTCGGCCTCGACCGCGGCCTCGACGATCCATGCGCTGATCTCGTCCACCGACGAACCTTCGTTCGCCATCGCGACGGCCTTCTGGATGAGCTTGCCGTCGATCGTCTCGCGCTGCAGCAGCGCCTTGGCGACCGCCTCGACCGCGACCCAGTTGGCCTCGATGAGGTCGTCGCACTCCTGGTAGGAGGCCTGCAGGATGCCGGTGACCTGCTCTTCGAGCTCGCGCGCGGTCTCCTCGGAGAAGTCCTTGCGGCGCGAGATCTCGCCACCGAGGAAGATGGGGCCCTGGTCGGAGCCCCACGCCACGAACTCCTGCGAGCCCATGCCGAGGTCGAGCACCATCTGCTTGGCGATCTCGGTGGCCTGCTTCAGGTCGTTGCTGGCGCCGGACGAGATGGTGCCCGTGACGCGCTTCTCGGCGACGCGGCCGGCGAACGCCACCACCAGCTGCGACTTGAAGCGGTCGACGTTGTAGAACATCTCTTCCTTGGCGAGCGGAGCCATGAACCCGCCGGCGGCGCCGCGCGGCATGATGGTCACCTTGCGGATCTCGCCCAGGCCGGGCTGCGCCGCGTATGCCACGGCGTGGCCGGCCTCGTGGAACGCGAGGATGTTCCGCTCGGCTTCGGTGGGCACCAGGCTGCCGCGCCGCAAGCCGAGGGTGATGCGGTCGAGCGCCTCGTTGAAGTCGTTCCAGCTGATGATCTGCTTGTTGGAGCGCGCCGCGATGAGCGCCGCTTCGTTGGTGAGGTTCTCGAGGTCGGCGCCGGAGAACATCGGCGTCGCCTCTGCCAGGCGCTTCATGCTCACGTCGTCGGCCACCGGCTTGTTGCGCACGTGCACCTTGAGGATCTCCTCGCGTTCGCGTTGCGTGGGCAGGCCGATGGTGACCTGACGGTCGAAGCGGCCGGGACGCAACAGCGCAGGGTCGAGGATGTCGGGACGGTTGGTGGCCGCGATGATGATGACGGACGTGTCCTTCTCGAAGCCGTCCATCTCCGACAGGATCTGGTTCAGGGTCTGCTCGCGCTCGTCGTGCCCGCCGCCGATGCCGGCGCCACGGCGGCGCCCGATCGAGTCGAGCTCGTCGATGAAGATGATGGCGGGTGCCGCCTTGCGCGCCTCCTCGAACAGGCTGCGCACGCGGCTGGCGCCGACGCCGACGAACATCTCCATGAACTCCGAGGCACTGACGGTCAGGAACGGCACGCCCGCCTCGCCGGCGACGGCGCGCGCGAGCAGCGTCTTGCCGGTGCCGGGCGGGCCGACCAGCAGCACGCCCTTGGGGATCTCGGCGCCGATGCGCAGGTACTTCTGCGGGGTCTTGAGGAAGTCGACGACCTCCACCAGCTCCTGCTTGGCTTCCTTGTGGCCGGCGACGTCGTTGAAGGTCGTCTGCACCTTGTTCTCGCGGCCGAAGGTGCGGGCGCGCGACTGCCCGAACTGCATCACCTGGTTCGGGCCGCCCTGGGCGCGCATGAACACGAACCAGAAGAACCCGAGGAGAAGAGCGATCGGCAGGATCGACCCGAGCAACAACCCGAGCCACTGCGTCTGGTTGCGGATGGTGACGTCGGGGACCTGCGTGCGCAGCTCCTCGAGCAGCGAGTCGGTGAGGATGGCGGTGGTGCGGAACGCGCGGATCGTCTGCGGCTGGCCGTCGATGGTGACCTGCGACTCGCTGGCCAGTTCGCCGCTGATGTTGCCGGTGTTGCGGTCGACGGCGACGGACGCGACCTTCCCCTGATCCAGCAACTCGCTGAAGGTCGAGTAGTTGATCTCGCGGCTGGTGCCGCTGGCGTTGAACTGGTTGAAGACGAAGATGCCCAGGATGAGGAGCATCACGATCAGCCAGGGGTTGAACGAGCGTCTCAACGGAGCCTCCATGGGTCGCGCCGTGCGCGTCTGCCGCAGGCGCCTCGGCCGGATACGACCCGGGGCGCGCCGATCGGCCGACCCCGCTTCCTCCGGTGCAGCGCGCCCGGGTAGAGCGGCACGAACCGATACGAACGAGGGTATCACCCCAACATGAGCCAGGGCTGTATTGCGCGTGGGGTTCGCGTGAAGCCGCGCGTCGACCTACGCGTGACCCGACGCGTCAACCGAAGCGGTACCCCTTCGGGACGGTCACCACGCCGCTTGGCATGACCGTGAAGCCCCTGGCGCGATCGTCGTCGGCGTTCACGCCGATCTGCGTGCCGTCGGGCACCTGCACGTTCTTGTCGACGATGGCGTTGCGCACCACGGAGTTGCGGCCGACCACCACGTTGTCGAACAGCACCGAGTTCTCCACCGTCGCGTACGAGTTCACCCGCACTCGGCGGAACAGCACCGAGCGGCGCACGGTCGAGCCCGACACGATCACCCCGCCGGCGACCAGGCTGTTGACCGCCTGACCGCGGCGCCCCTCCTCCTCGTGGACGAACTTCGCCGGGGGCGAGAACTCGGCCGAGGTGCGCAACGGCCACTCCTCGTTGTACAGGTCGAACTCGGGCCGCACCGCCACCAAGTCCATGTTCGCTTCCCAGTAGCTGTCGAGCGTGCCGACGTCGCGCCAGTAGGTGTTCGGTCCCTCCTGGCCGGGGATCGGGTTGCGGGCGAAGTCGTAGGCGAAGAGCCGCTTGCCTTCCTCCAGCGCGCGCGGCAGGACGTCCTTGCCGAAGTCGTGTTCGGAGTCGGTGCGGGCCGCGTCCTCCTTGAGCATGCGCATCAGGGTGTCGACGTTGAACACGTAGTTGCCCATGCTCGCAAGGCAGTGGGTGGGGCGGTTGGGGATCGCCTTCGGCGCAGCCGGCTTCTCCTGGAACTCGGTGATGCGCCAGTCTCGGTCGACTTGCAGCACGCCGAAGCGGTTGCCGTCCGCGAGCGGCGTGGGGTACGCGGCGATGGTGACGTCGGCCTGGTTGTCGAGGTGGTACTGCACCATGTGGCTGATGTCCATCTTGTAGATGTGGTCGCCGGAGAAGATCGCCACGCAGTCGGCGCGGTTGTTGTCGATGAGGTGCAGGTTCTGGTAGATGGCGTCGGCCGTGCCGCGGTACCACTCGGCGCCGAGTTCCTCGTAGAGGTACATCTGGGCCGGCGCCAGGGTGATGAAGTAGTCGGAAAGGAAGGTGCCGAAGCGCCAGTTGCGCTGGATGTGCTCGGTCAACGACTGCGCCTTGAACTGGGTCAGCACGTAGACCCCGAAGATCTCGGAGTTCAGCATGTTGTTCAGCGCGAAGTCGATGATGCGGTACTTGCTGCCGAACGGCACGGCCGGCTTGGTGCGCTTCCACGTGAGCGGATGCAGCCGCGAGCCTTTGCCGCCGGCCAACACCATGCCGATGACCTTCGTCTTGCGAGTCGCCATCCGTGCCTCCGAACGAGAACGCGAGAAGCGGGCGAACCGGGCGTGTTCTTCATCGTACCCCAGGCACACGCGCCGACCGGGGTTGGGCGGCTGCCCCCCTTGCCGACACGTCTTCGGGTCGCGCCGCGGTAGCTTATGGGGCCCATGGACGCCCCGCTGCCGAGCCTGTTCGACTTCCCCATCGAGGCCATCCCCCTGCCCGACGGCGAGCCTGCGTACCGGCGGCGCCAGGTCGCGGCGTGGCTCTACCAGCGCGGGGCGCTCGACGTCGAACGGATGACCGATCTGCCGGCCCCGCTGCAGGCGTGGTGGGCGGCGTCGTACCGGCTCGACCCGTTCCAGCGGGTGCAGCGTTTCGCTTCCGCCGACGGCTCCGTGCGCTACCTCTTCACCCTTCCCGACGGGCGCCAGACCGAGGCGGTCTACATGCCGTACCACGATCGCCGCACGGTGTGCGTCTCGTCCATGGTGGGGTGCCCCGCCGGCTGCGCCTTCTGCGCGACCGGTGCGCTCGGGTTCGGCCGCAACCTCACCCGCGGCGAGATCGTGGCGCAGGTCGTGAGCGTGGCGCATCACGAGGGCATCGAACCGAAGAGCATCCGCAACGTCGTGCTGATGGGGATGGGCGAGGCGCTGCTCAACTACGACGCTGCCCTCGGCGCCATCCGCACCTGGATCGACCCGGCTGGGCTCGACATGTCGCCGCGGCGCATCACCCTGTCGACCGTCGGCCTCCCCGTCAAGATCCGCAAGCTGGCCGAGGAAGGGTTGCCCCTGGTGTTGGCGGTGAGCCTCCACGCCCCCGACGAAGCCACCCGCCGGCGCATCATCCCGACCGCCCACGCACACTCCATCCAGGCCATCGTCGCGGCGCTGCACGACTGGCAGGCCGCCACCTCGCGCCGCGTGACCATCGAGTACACCATGCTCGAGGCCGTCAACGACGACCCGGCGCAGGCGCGCGAGCTGGCGCGCCTGCTGCATGGGCTGAAGAGCCACGTCAACCTGATCCCGTTCAACCCGTGGACGGGGTCGGGCTTCCGGAGCTCGGGCAAGGCGCGCATCGACGCGTTCCAGGGCGCCTTGCAGGCGGCGGGCGTGAGCGTCTCCGTGCGCTTCAGTCGCGGTCGCGACGCGGGCGGAGCGTGCGGGCAGCTGGCCCTGCGCGGCGCCCGGGCGAAAGACGTAGATGCAGTCCTGGACGAGGTTTCTCGCCTCGCTTGAGGTCGCGCGTCGTATGCCATTTCACATGGCGACGACGGGGCACCGGTATAGACTTGCACCGAAACTCGCGTTACGCACGCTGTGGATGGCGTTTCGGCGCGCAGCGATCTGGAGGCAGGCATGATCAGTGGAACGTGCAGGTGGAGCGTCCGGGGGACCCTCCTGGCCTTCGTGGCCATGCTCCTGCTCACGCCGGCGTTCGGGCAGTCCTCGATCGCCCAGTTGCGCGCCGAGGTCGAGGCGAACCCGAACAGTGTGGTGGCGTGGGTCGCGCTCGGCAACCTCTACTACGAGAACGGCCAGCACGACCTCGCGAAGGACAGCTTCCTCGAGGCGATCGCCCTCGACTACAGCGTCGGCGATGCGCACTACGGGTTGGGGCTTGCGGAGTTCGCGCGCGGTGACTTCCAGGCGGCGCTGTTCGAGTTCAGCGAGGTCACGCGGCTGCAACCGGAGCGCTTCGACGGCCACTTCAACCGCGCCGTCACGCTAGCGCGCCTGCGCCGTCCCGCCGACGCTGCCGCGTCGTTCCAGAGCGCGCTCGAGCAGGCCGCTCCCGAAGCGTCGGCGGAGGACCGCGTCCAGGCGCAACTCGGCTTGGCCGGCCAGCTCGAACAGACCGGCGACTACGCCGGCGCCGCCGCGGCCTACGCCGCCGCGCTCGAGCTCGAACCCGACAACGCCGGCTACATCCTGCTGCGTGGCCAGGCGCTGCTCAACGCCGGCAACGGCCTCGAGGCGCTTCCCGAGCTCACGGCGCTCGAGGCTCGCAGCGGCGATTACCGCGTCAGCGCCCTCATCGCCGACATCTACGTCGGCCAGGGGCAGATCGACTACGCCATCTGGTCGCTGGAGCGCGCGCTGGAGAAGGCGGAGAACGCCAACGACGCAGCTGCCCAGGCCAGCACGCTGGTGAAGCTCGGTGCGCTGCAGCGCAGCCTCGGCCGCGAGACGCTGGCCACCGAGGCGTACGAGCGCGCCGTCGCCGTCGACCCGGGTTCGTGGGAGGCGCAGTACAACCTGGGCGTCACCTACCTCGAGGCCGGTCAGCCGCGCCAGGCGCTCGCTCCGCTGCAGCAGTCCGCCCGCCTGAACGGCAACCAGGCCGAGGTCTACCTGGCGCTGGCGACGGCCTACGACCAGCTCGCCGAGAGCGACCAGGCGCTGACCAACGCCCAGGAGGCGATCGCCCGCCTGACCGATCCGGAGCTGATGCTCGACGCGCGCTTCATCGCCGCCCGGGCGCTGTACCGCAACGCCGAGTACCTGGCGGCCAGCGAGCAGCTGCAGTCGGTGGTGCAGGCGCGCTCCGGCGACGCCCAAGTGCAGCTCTGGAGCGGTCTGACCGCCTACCAGTTGCGCGACTACGCCACCGCCGTGCGCGCCTTCGAACGGGCCGCGCAGCTTGCGCCGAACAGCATCGAGGCGCGCGTCAACCTGGGTGCCGGCTACCTGGCCGCGCAGCGCTACCAGGAGGCCGAGTCCGTCTACCAGTTGCTGGTGCAGCAGAACCCGAACGACAGCGAGAGCCTCTACAACCTCGGTTGGGCCCTGTTCTCGCAGGATCGACGTGGCGCCGCGCGCGACGCCTGGGTGGCGTCGTGCGAGCAGGGGTACCAACCTGCCTGCGCCGCCATCACGAACTACCTTTGACGGTGACGGCGCGCTCGGGCATGCCTGCCGCTCGAGGCACGCCGGCATGCCCGAGCGCGCGACCGTAGAATGGGAACCATGGATTGGCTTAGGCGCAACTGGCCCGACCTTCTGATCGGTGTCGCTCTCGTCGCGGTGATCGCGGGGATCATCGCGACGTTGATCTCCGGCGGTTCCTTCTTCCCCGTGGGGCAGGGCAGCCGCACGAACGCCCCTGCCGCCACGCAGTCGAGCGGCGCCACCCCGGGAACCCCCGCGGGTTCCAGCGTCACCACGCAGGAACCCGCCGCTGCCGGCTCGAACGTCGGCGGCGCCGTGGCGACGAGCCCGGACGACGCTGCCGGCTCGACGCCGGCCGCGGCTCCTGGCGACGCGTCCTCGAGCGGCGCCGCACCCACCGATGCGGCCGGAGCGGCCGCCAGCACGCCTGCCGGCGGCGCGATCGCGGTGTTGCCACCGAGCGACGGGGGTTCGGCCTCC
>CAZACZ010000066.1:0-16342 GCA_964483695.1 uncultured bacterium
CGGGCGCGCGACGCGCGGGTGGTGTACTTCGCGGCCGGGTTCACCGGCTTGGCCGGGCTCTTCGCCCTGCACGGGCTGTCGACGCCGGGCTTCCTGATCGGGCCGTCGGTCGTCACGCCGATCGCCTCGCAACTCTCGCTGATCAGTTTCGCGGGCTGGATGGTCGCTGCCGCGCATCTGCACCCGATGGAGAGCCGGGGTGGCCTGCTGCGGCTGCTGGCGATCTGGACCGTGTTCCTGGCGGCCTTCGACGTGGCGCTGTTGGCTCGCCCCGAGATGGCGCGCTTCGTGCCCGTGCACCTCGCGCCGCTCAAGTACGGCGTGACCCTGGTCGTGATCGGCCTGCTGACCGTGGCCGGCGTGCGCTTCCTCGAGGGCTACCGGCTGGCGCGCTCGTCGATCCACCTGGTGATGCTGCACGTGGTCGGTTGGGTGATGGTCTCGCAGCTGATCATCGTGCTGGGCGAGGTGTTCCGCCTCAGCTGGTGGCTCTACCACGGGCTGCTGCTGGCGGCGGTGGTGACGATGCTCGTGACCTTCGCGCGGCAGATGCAGGCGGGAACCCTCGGCTCGAGCTTAGCCGCGCTGCTCGACGACGACGCCGAGCGGCGCGTGGCGTACGGTCTGCGCCCCGAGGTGCGCGCCCTGGTGGTGGCCACCGAAGCGAAGGACCCGTACACCGCCGGGCACATGCAGCGCGTCGCGGCGATGGCGGTGCGGCTCGGGAAGGCGCTCGGCCTGGCGCCGGAAGAGCTGCGCGTGCTGGCGCAAGCCGGCGTGGTGCACGACGTCGGCAAGATCGAGGTGCCGGACACGGTGCTGAACAAGCAGGGCGCGCTGGACCCCGCGGAGCGCGCGCTCATCGAGGCACACCCCGTCGTCGGCGAGCGCATCGCGCGGACGCTCGGCTTCCACCGCCTCGAACTCGAGGCGATTCGCCACCACCACGAACGCTGGGACGGCCGCGGCTACCCCGACCGCCTGGCGGGCGAGGAGATCCCGCGTCTGGCGCGCATCATGGCGGTGTGCGACGTCTACGACGCCGTCACCTCGGCGCGCGCCTACCGCCCGGCGTGGAGTCCGGAGGAGGCCCGCGCGCTCATCGAGCGCGAGGTCGGCGCGGGGTTCGACCCGGTCATCGCGCGCGCCATGCTGCGGATACTTAGCACGCACCAGGAGCGGGAGCGCGCCACCGAGGCGGGCCGTGGGTTCGTGGTCACCGGCCGCGAGGCGAGCGCCGCTCGGACCTGACGCGCACGGGCTGTACCTGAGCCCTCGATGGGAGTAGCCTTGGCATCACGGCCGCCGCCGCCCCCTGGGCGTGGCGGCACCGTTCGTTCGCTGGGTGGTGGTTCGCCGCGGTACGCACGTCGTTCCAACAGCAGTGCCTCGCCTCGGGGTTCATGACGACGGCCTCGAGCATGATGGTCGTGATGACGCCGCTGTACGCGGTCAGCCTCGGGCTGGGCGCGGAGTGGCTGGGGGTGCTGATGGCGCTCCCCGGCGTCTTCCCGGTGGTGTTCGCGCTGCAAGCCAGCCGCTGGGTGGACGCCTTCGGTGCGGCACGCTGGTTCTTCCTCGGGATGGTGGGCATCGCCGCGGCGCCCCTGATGGTGGTGCTGCTGCCCGGCGTGGCGGCGCTGGCGCTGTCGCGCGCGTCGCTCGGCTTCTTCAACCTGCTGTACACGCTGGCCGCGCAGTCGCTGGTTGCTGGGCTGCGCAACGGCAAGACGCACGAGCGGAACTTCGCCGTCTACTCCACCTGGTTGGCGGGCGGGCGCATGATCGGGCCCATCGCGGTGGGCTTGATCATCGACCACTTCGGGTTCCGCGTCGCCTTCCTGGCCGCCTTCGTGGTGCTCCTAGTGGGCGTGGGGATGGCGCGCGTGGTGCAGCGTTCGGCCGGCACGCACGCCGTGGGCACGCTTCGCGGGACGGTGCGCGCCAAGGGCACGGTGCGCGCCACCCTGAGCAACGTCGGGCTGCAGATGGCGGTCCTCACCAGCGCCGGCGTGTTCCTCGCCATCACCATGCGCGAGGCGTTCCTGCCGGTGATGCTGGAACAGCTCGGGATGTCGGCCACGATCATCGGTTCGTTGGTGAGCCTCGGCTCCCTTTCGGCCGTGCTCACCCGCCCCCTCATGCCGGTCATCACCAAGTCGCTCGGCGGCACGGGCGTCAGCCTGGCGGTGTCGATGGCGGCCGTGGCGGTCGGTGTGGGGCTGCTGTCGATGGCGCACGGCGTCTGGGCGTTCGCTGCGCTGGCGGTGGTGGCCGGCTTCGGGTCCGGCATCGCGTTCCCGCTGAGCATCGTGGCGGTGGCGTCGCACGTGCCGCTGGCGGAGCGCGGCTTGGCGCTCAGTCTGCGCCTGTCGCTCAACTCGGTGGTGGAGATCTTCGCGCCGTCGCTCAGCGGCCTCGTGGTGGCCGCGACGTCGCTGCGCTTCGGCTTCGCCTCGGCCGGTGTGGCGTTGGCGGCGCTGACGGTGCTGGCGACGACGCTGGTGCGCCGGTTCGACGCGAGCGTGCTGGAAGAGGGCGGCGAGGCGGGGGACCGACGCGAGGACGATGCGCACCGCGCGGCGCTGCCCGGCGTCCGGTAACCCGACCTCGGGCCCCCGGGTGGGCGGGTAGCTGGCCCCGCCGTGAGGGGGCCCGACCCCGCGAAGCGTCGCGCGCCCGGGGTGTCGGAACTCAACCCTGCCGTGGGCGCTCGTGCGGCGGCGAAGCGACGCTTCGCAGGTCGAGCGTCATGAACACGCTGTTCGGGTCGGCCACGTAGTCGGCGAACGGCGCGCACTCGAGGAACCCATGCCGCCGGTAGAGCGCACGCGCCGGTTCGAAGAACGCCGAAGAGCCCGTCTCCAGGCTCAGGCGCGTCATGCCGCGCGCCCTGGCGACGGCGACGACGTGGCGCAGCATGGCCGAGCCCACGCCTCTTCGGCGCGCCGCCTCGGCGGTGTGCATCGACTTGATCTCGCCGTGCTCGTCCGTCAGGCGCTTCAGGGCACCGACGCCCAGCAGCGCCTCCCCCTCCCACGCCGCCCAGAAGGTGATGTCGGGGGCGCGCAGCCCGTCGACGTCGAGCGCATGCGCGCTGCAGCGCGCGGTGGCGGCCCGGGCGGTGGTGACGTGCGTGCGGAGCAGGTCTACGACGCGCACGTCGTCGAGGTCGCCTTCGATGATGGTCAGCACCTCGGACTCCTTCCCGGGTCGCTCATCGCTGGACGCGCGACCTTCCGCTCGCTACGGCACCGGCTGCGCGAAGGATAGCGCCAAGGGGCGAACGTGGCCTAGGGCCTTGTCGCGTCGTCCTCGTCGGCGTACTGGTGGAGGAGGAGGGTTCACGTCATGCAGAAGCTCATCGGAGCCGCGCTCCGCCCGTTGGTCCGCCGCCGGGCGCGCGGCCGCACCGTCGACGACATGATCCGGCGCCTTGAGGCGTCGGGCAAGACCGTGCAGGCGCAGTTCGACCGCGGCGCCGACACCCCGGCCAACCGCGAGGCCATCTCGCACATGGTCGGCATCGAGCGTTGGGGCCAGAGCCGCTTGCGCGTGGCGTTGGGTGCGCCGTTCCAGCGCGACAGCTACCGCGGGTACCGGCCGCCCGAAGGCGCCAGCATGGCTGATCTTCGCGCCGCCTTCGGCGAGACGCGGGCCGCCACCATCGCGTTGGCGCGCGAGGTGGCGCAGGCCGGGGTAGACCCGGCACGCACCGTGCCGCACAACGACCTGGGCGACCTGAGCATGGTGGAGTGGTTGGCGTACCTCGACGGGCACGCCGCGCGGGAGCGGTTCCGGGTCCGCCCCTGAGGGCGGACTGTCGACGGTGTTGGACGGTCGGTCGGCGCCGTGCGGCAGGTTGCCGTCCGGTACGGGGCGGCTAGTCCGCCGGCAGGACCTCGGATAGCGCCTGGCTGCCAACTACCTGCAGGACGTCGAACGTCCCGCTGGCGGCGAGGGTATCGGCCGGGTTGTGCGCCACGCTTCCCATGCGCGTCTGCAGCGAGAACGTGCCGGAGAACGAGCCCTGGATGCGGAGCGTGTGCTCGTCCACCCGCTCGACCTGCGTCACCTCGAGACCGCCTTCGGTGAGCTCGTAGTAGTCCGTGAGGCCGAAGGCCTTCGGGTAGTAGCGCACCGAGGCGCCTACCTTCGCGGGATCGCTGAGCTGCAGCGTTCCCAGGGCCAGGCCGAAGTCGATACGAAGCTGCCCTAGCTCGGCGCTGGCGTCCTCCGTCGGGCGCGCCGAGATCGAGACGTACATCTCGGTCGAGGCGGACAGCACGATCGCGCCCATCATCACCGGCTCCGGCACGTTCCAGGTGGCGGTGTGCTCGGTGGTGCCGGCGGCTTTCTCGAGGCGCTCGCGCACCGCGGGGTCCTGAACGCCCTCGGCGACGTCCTCCGGGATGTCGACCGCGTAGGTGCGGAAGGTGCGCGGTTCGCCCGCGATCGACACCTCGATGGTGCCCGTCTCGCGTGTCGGCCAGGTCGATTGGGCGGCGGCCGTGGCGGCCAGCAGGGCCGCGGCGACCCAGGGGCGAAGCGCGGCGGCAGGGGCGAAGCGCGGCGGCCGGTGGAACGTCATCGGGTTCCTCCTCGATGGTGTGGCGCCGGCATCGGTGCGGCGCGAGAAGCACGAGCGGGGGCAAGGACGACGGCCGGTCCGAACGGTCCGGGGGACGCGTGGGGGTGGTTCGTACCTTAGCCGAGAACGTCCTCGAGGGCGCCGTTCCGGTCACGCCGACGTCGTGTCCGCGCGCTACGGCGCCTCGGGCGCGTCGCCGTCGTAGCTCGCGTCGGCGATGAAGCGCAGCGCTCGCTGTACGACCATGGCCTCGAGCGGCGTGTGGCCCACCGCATCGCCGTCGATCTGCACCGGCAGCGGCGGGTCGGCGTCGAGGTGGAGCTTCCGCGCGGGCACGAGCTCGGTGCGGCCGGCCGAACGCCGGAGGAGCCGCGCGAGCCGACCCAACGTCGCCACGAAGCCGGCATCCTGCAGCACCGCGACCTCCATGCGACCGTCGTGCGGCTGCGTGTCCGGTCCGAGCGGCACGCCTAGTACCTGCACGCGGGTGGCGTTGAACGCCACCACGGTGTGACCACGGACCTGCTGCACCGCATCGTCGATCGTGAGCGTCAGGCTGTGGTCCGTGACACCGCGAAGGCTCTCGAAGGTAGCCTTGACGTAGGCGAGGAACCCTAGGCGTGCCTTCTCGCGCGCGTCCGCCGCGCGGTTGATGCGGGCGTCCAGCCCGGCACCGAAGAACAGCAGCGAGATCATGTCGTGCGTCGGCACGTCGACCGCGTCGATGCGAACGATGCGGCCGCCGGCCAGGGCCCGCAACGCCGCCATCGGTTCGAGCGGCAAGCCCAGCACACGCGCCAGGCCGTTCCCGGTGCCGAAAGGAAGGATGCCGATCGGCAGGGCCGCTTGCGAGCGCAGCACGCCGTGCCCGACAGCCGTGACGGTACCGTCACCGCCACCGGCCAGGACGACCTCGAAGCCGTCGTCCGCGGCAGCCGCCGACCAATCGAAGGCGTCCTCCGGGCCCTCGGTCCGCCGGACCGCGCAGGCATGCGCCCCGAGGCCCAGCACGGTCGACCCGATGTCGTCGGCCAGGCCGCCGGCGGCGCCCGCGCCGCTGGACGGGTTCAAGATCGCGAGGACCCGCTTCCCTTCGAACATCCGCCCTCAAGCTAGCCGGGCGACGGCAACGCGCGGGACCGGGCCGATACCGAGCCGGTGGACCGATGCGTTGCGTGGGGTCCGGCCCGGGTGACGGCCGCGGGTAGCATGGCGCATGTCGCTCGCCCGCGCCCACGACGCCGTGCTCCCGGACGGCATCGACGCCCTGGCGGAGTTGCTGCGTGGGCGCCGTTCGCTGCTGCTGAGCGGCGCCGGCATCAGCACCGAGTCGGGCATCCCCGACTACCGCGGTCCCGACCGCGTGGGCCCACCACCGACCCCCATCACCTACCAGAGGTTCGCGAAGGACGCCCGCGTTCGGCAGCGCTACTGGGCGCGCAGCGCCATCGGTTGGCCCAGCATGCGCGCGAAGGAACCGAACGCCGGGCACCGGGCGGTGGCGCAACTCGAGCACGCCGGCTTCCTGGTGGGCGTGGTGACGCAGAACGTCGATGGCCTGCACCATGCCGCCGGTAGCCGTGAGGTGATCGAGCTGCACGGGTCGTTGGCGCGCGTGGTGTGCCTGGCGTGCGGCGCTCACGAAGCACGGGACGCGTTCCAGGCGCGGCTCGAGGCGCTGAACCCGGGCTTCGTCGAGCGCGGCTTCCAGGTCTTGCCCGACGGCGACGCCGCCTTGCCCGACGACGTCGTGGACGGGTTTCAGGTCCCGGTGTGCCGCGTGTGCGGCGGTGACGTGAAGGCCGACGTCGTCTACTTCGGCGAGAACGTGCCTGCCGCGCGGGCGGAGCGGGCGTTCGCGTTGCTGGACGGTGCAGAAGCGCTCTTGGTCCTCGGCTCCTCGCTCGCGGTGCGCTCCGGGTACCGCTTCGTCGAGACGGCAAGGGCAGCAGGCAAGGCCGTGGCGATCGTCAACCACGGGCCGACACGAGGCGACGACCTCGCCACGCTGCGCGTCGAGGGACGGCTGGGCGTGGTGCTCCCGGACCTGGTCGGACGTCTCGCGCCGTAGGGCGTTGCGGTTGCCCGGGTAGGTCGGGAGTCGCCTCCTGGAGCGCCGACGTAGCGACGCGCACGCCGCAGCGCTTGACAAAGCGACACGGCTCGCGAATAATTCCTTCACTAAATCAATCAGACGGGAGACCGTATGCCGCGCGCATCGTCGAGCGCCCGCGGGAGAGAACGGATCCGGGCGAACAACCAGAGTGCCGTCATCAGCGCCATCCACCGGCACGGGCGGATCTCGCGCAGCGATCTGGCTTCCGAGCTCCGGCTGAGCCCGGCGGCCATCACGGCGCTCACGGCGCCGTTCGTCGAAGAGGGGCTGGTCGTCGAGGCCGAGTTGGGCACGTCGACCTCGGCAGGCCGCAAGCCGATCCTGTTGGCGATCGACTACGACCACGCCTACGTGTTCGGCGTGAAGGTGATGAACCATGGCGTGGTCGCGGCGCTCACGAACCTCGGCGCAGAAGTCGTGAGCGTGCACCAGGAAGCGATCGATCGGACCGACGTCGAGGAGGTCATCCGCGCCGTCGGTACGGCGATCCGCAGGCTCCAGGCAGACGGCGACGTGCCCAGCGAGAAGGTGCTCGGCGTGGGCGTGAGCCTGCCCGGGATCGTCGCGCACCAGGACGGCGTGGTGCGGCACTCGCCGCTGCTCGGCTGGTACCGCGTGCCGTTCGCCGAACTCCTTCGTGTCGAACTCGGCCTGCCCGTGCTGATCGAGAACGACGTGAACGCCCTTGCCGCGGCGCAGGCATGGTTCGGGCAGGGCCGCGGCCACGACTCCTTCCTCGTCGTGACGATCGGGCGCGGTGTCGGCCTCGGCATCGTGATCGACGGCAAGGTCTACCGCGGTCCTTTCGGTGGCGCGGGGGAAGTCGGCCATACCCTGTGCACCCCGTTGCGCCCGCGCGTCATGAGCACCGAGACGACCACGCTGGAGGCGCGGATCGGCGATGCGGGACTGGTGGCGCAAGCGCGCGGCCTCGTCCCCGAACCGACCACGGACTTGAGTCCAGCAGGCCTGACGGCGATGGCCGAACTCGGCAACGAGGCGATCCTCGACCTGCTCCAGGACGCCGGTCGCTGCCTGGGCGTGGCACTGGCCGACCTCGTCAACGTCTTCGCCCCGACCCTCATCGTCCTCGGCGGAGAGGGGCTACGTAACGCGCCCTACTTCCTCGAGGAGACGCAGCGAACCCTGCGACGCTTCGCGTTCGGCGACCTCGGCGAGCGGCTCGAGGTGCGCATCGACACCTGGGCCGACGACGCGTGGGCGCGTGGCGCTGCCGGCGTCATGGCCGCTCGCCTCCTCGACGAGGCCACCATCCCGCTTCACGCTGCCAAGGTGCAGCTGGGCTCGACGACATCGTGAGCCGCGTTCGCGATCCAAGGTCCGCATTCGGCCATAAGTCCCATGAGGAGGAAGCCATGCTGCAACCCCGGTTCGTTCCCGCCCTTCACCGTCTCGCGTCGGCCCTGGTGGCCCTCGCGCTGCTCGTGGCCGGCACCGCCTTCGCCCAGACCAAAGTCGAGTACTTCTCGTTCATGACGGGCTCCGATCAGATCGACATCCTCGAGGACCTGATCGCGGTGTTCGAGGCCGAGAACCCCGGCATCGAGATCGAGTACACGACCGCCGACTACGGCTCGTACTTCACCAAGCTCCAGACCGACTTCGCCGCCGGCGATCCGCCCGACGTGTTCGAGCTGAACTACGAGAACTTCGTGACCTTCGCCTCGCGCGACACGATGCTTCCGATCGACGACTACATCGCGGCCAGCGAGAACGTCACCTCGGCCACGTTCTATCCTGCTGCCCTCGACGCGTTCGCGTACCAAGGCACGCAGTACGGCTTGCCCATCTCGTTCTCGACGGTGCTGCTCTACTACAACCAGGACCTGTTCGACGCGGCAGGCGTGTCGTACCCCACCGACGACTGGACATGGGACGACGTGATCGAAGCCGGGAAGGCGATCACGAACCCTTCCCAGCGCGTGTGGGGCATCTCGCAACCGGTCCAGTTCTGGGAGTTCTACAAGGTCGCCGTGCAGGCAGGCGGCGGTGTGACGGTGACGCCCACGGTGCAGATCGACACCCCCGAGAACCGCGCCGCGGCGCACTACCTGGCGGACAAGGTGCGGGTGTACGGCATCATGCCGACCGACGCCGACCTTGCGGGGATGGGCGATACCGACCTGTTCATGAACGGCCAACTCGGCATGATCGTGACGGGCATCTGGATGATCCAGTCGTTCCTGGACAACGCCGCGTTCCGCTGGGACATCGCGGTGGAGCCTGGCTCGGTGCAGAAGGGCAGCCACTTCTTCTCGAACACGGCAGCCGTGGCGAAGAGCAGCGACGTGCCAGAGGCCGCGTACAAGTGGGTCGAGTTCCTGGCGTCCAACCCGGCCGTGGCGGCAGCCCGCATCGAGCACAACTGGGAGCTCTCCGCGCTCTCGCTCGACCAAGCCGAGATCCTCGAGCCGTTCCTGGCCCAGCCGGCGCCCGCCAGCCGGGAAGCGGTGTTCCGCGCCCTCGAGAGCGCGGTGACGCCTCCCGTCGTGGAGAAGCAGTCGCAACTCCAGGACATCGTCAACGAAGAGCTCGACGCCGCCCGCCTCGGCACCAAGACGGTCGAGCAGGCGTTGGCCGACGCGCAGCGGCGCGTCGAGGAGATGATGCGCGAGTAGCATCGACGCGACGGGGCGCGCCGGCGCGGTTCGGCCGGCGCGCCCCGTCGCGCCCGGCCGAACCTCACGTCCCGACCCGCGTCCCATCGTCTTCGCGATCTGGAGGCCTCGACCCGATGTTCGTGCATCATCCCTACGGCAACGACGACCCCTACAAGCGCACGCCCACGGAGCGCTTCCCGCGCGACCCCAAGCCGGGCGACCGGGTGCAGATCGGGTTCCGCGGCCCCAGCATGGTGCGCGAGGCATGGGTCGAGGTGACCTCGGGCGGCGCCACCCGGCGCGTCGAAGCGCAAGCGGTGGGTGACGGGCTGTGGACGGCCGATCTCGGCTCGTTCGCCAGCGGTCGCGTGGCGTACGTCATCCGAGCTGCCACCGGTGGCGACCGCGTAGACGCCAGCGCACCGATGTCCGCTGGGATGCAGCAAGCGCCGGAGTTCACGTTCGACGTCGGCGCCTGCCAACGCGTCGTCGGCATCGGCGCGGCCACCCAGGACGGCGCGCTGCTGCGCGTCGACCTCGTCACCGACGGACTGCCTGCCCAGCTGCAGGTGTCGTTCCCGTCGTCGGGGACGTGCCACTGTCAACTCGTCGTCGGCGGGCGGGCAGCGAGCGCCTCGGGAACGGACCGTGCCGTCGCCGGAACCCACGACCGGCTTCCCATCGAGCCGGAGCACCGAAGTGCGTTCACCGTCGAGGACACGCCGGAGCGCGTGGTCGTCCGCTCGGACGGGATCGTCGTCGCCTTCGATCGAGCGACGCTGGCGTGGTCGGCCGCGCTGGGCGATGGGTACGAGCCTGCCTATCGGGGCAGCGTGCGGTTCACCTGGTGGGCGCACGGTGACGGCAGCGTGTCGTCCGTTACCGGACGGTTCCAGATCGGGGCGAACGAGCGCCTGTACGGGCTCGGCGAACGGTTCGTCGGTCCCGACCGCAACGGCGACGTGTGGGACGTGCGCGTGTACGAGGAGTACAAGGAGCAAGGGAAGCGTACCTATCTTCCGATGCCGTTCCTCCTCTCGGAACGGAACTATGGTGTCTGGTTCGACGTCGACGAGCCCAGCCTGTTCGACCTGCGTGGGCAGACGGCCGAGGTCACGGTCGAGAAGCTCGTCGACCCGCACGAGCCCCTGACCGAGGTTCGGCTGCCCGTGGTGGTGTTCGTCAAGCCCCGCGCCTACGACGTCACGGCGGCGTTCACCGCGCTCACCGGACCGATCGCGGTGCCGCCGAAGTGGGCGTTCGCACCGTGGATGTCGGACAACACCTGGAACGACCAGGCGCGCGCCACCGAGGTGCTCGAACGCACCATCGCAGAGAACGTCCCCGCCGGCGTGCTCGTGGTGGAGGCGTGGAGCGACGAGTCGACCTTCTACATCTTCAACGACGCCGAGTACGACCCGCTGCCTGGGGCGTCGGCGCCGCGGCTCGCCGACTTCCGCTTCGGCGGACGCTGGCCCGACCCCAAGGCGTTCGTCGACGCTTGCCATGCCGCCGGTGTACGGGTCGTGTTGTGGCAGATCCCGGTGAGCAAACGACTGGATGCACCCCATCCGCAGCACGATCGCGACGAAGCGCACATGCTGGAACGCGGCTTCGCCATCGCCAACCAGGACGGCTCGCCGTACCGCAACAAGGGGTGGTGGTTCCCCGAGGCGCTGATCGTCGACTTCACCAACCCCGAGGCGGCAGCGTGGTGGTTCGCGAAGCGCCGGTACCTGTTCGACGAACTCGGCATCGACGGCATGAAGACCGACGGCGGCGAGCACCTGTGGGGTCGGTACCTGCGGTCGCACGACGGTCGGCGCGGCCTCGAGCTGTACAACACCTACGCCAACCTCTACGTCGGCGCCTACCACCGCTTCGTGCAGGAAGCCACCGACGGCGACGGCGTCACCTTCTCGCGCGCCGGGTATACCGGTGCGCAGTCGTTCCCCGCCCACTGGGCCGGGGACGAGGACAGCACCTGGTCGGCCTATCGCGCTTCGGTGCGCGCCGCGCTATCGGCCGGCGTCGGCGGCGTGAGCATGTGGTCCTGGGACATCGGCGGCTTCAGCGGCGACATCCCCGGCGTCGAGCTCTACCTGCGTGCGACGGCGATGGCGACCTTCAGCCCGATCATGCAGTACCACGCCGAATCGCACGGAGCCCGCGACCGTCGAGACCGGACGCCATGGAACATCGCCGAGCGGCACCGCGACGCGCGCGCGCTCGACGTGTACCGCTCGTACGCGCAACTCAGGATGCGCCTGCTCGACTACCTGTACGACGAAGCGGTGGCGCTGTCCAAGGAAGGCAAGCCGCTGATGCGCTACCCCGCGTTGGAGCATCCGGAAGCGGCGGAGTTCCTCGTGCAGGACCCCTACGCGTACCTGTTCGGACGCGACCTGCTGGTGGCGCCGGTGGTCGACAAGGGCGTCGAGACGCGCCCCGTTCGGCTGCCGCCGGGGGCTTGGATCGATGTCTGGTCGGGAGCGCGGTTCGTGGGCCCGGTGGAGGTGGTGGCGCCTGCCCCCCTCGAGCGGATCCCCGTCTACGTCCGTGCCGACAGCCCGCGCGCATCACGGGTGCTGGACGCCGTCGGCGCTTCGTTCGCGGAAGACGCCTGAGCATGTACGAACGCGGCTGGCGCAGGTACGCCATCCTGGCGCTGTTCCTTGGCCCTAGCCTGGTCGGACTCACGGTGTTCACGCTCGCGCCGATCGTCATCTCGTTCGGGCTGTCGTTCACGTCCTACGACCTGCTCACGCCCGCCACGTTCGTCGGGGGTGACAACTACACCCGCCTGGTGAGCGATGCGGAGTTCTGGCGCACCCTGCGCAACACCGTCTCGTTCCTGGTCGGCTACATCCCCCTCGTGATGGTGGCGGGAGTGCTGGTGGCGGTGATGCTCAACGGCGACATCCTGTTCCGGGGCCTGGCGCGCACGATGTACTTCGTTCCCGTCGTCACGTCGTGGGTGTCGGTGTCGCTGGTGTGGCAGTGGCTCTACAACCCGTCGCTCGGACCGATCAACTCGGCGTTGGCCAAGTTCGGGATCCAGGGCCCCGCCTGGTTGTTCGACGCGAACTGGGCGATGCCGGCCGTGATCCTGACCAGCGCGTGGAAGGACACGGGGTTCCTGATGGTGATCTTCCTGGCCGGGCTGCAGGGCATCCCGCGCGAGTACTACGAGGCCGCCAGCATCGACGGCGCCAACCGCATGCAGCAACTCCTGCACGTGACGTTGCCGCTGCTGGCGCCCGCAGCCATCTTCTGCCTCAGCATCAGCATCATCAACGGCTTCCAGGTGTTCGACCAGGTGTACATCATGACCGAAGGCGGTCCCGCCGGCGCGACCATGGTGCTGGTCGAGCGCATCGTCGCCAACGCCTTCCGGTACAGCCGGATGGGCTACGCCTCGGCTATCTCGTGGGCGTTGTTCGTGCTGATCTTCGTGGCGACCGTGACCTTCAACAGGATGCGGCGGTGGCAGCCGTGACGGGCGCGAAGCAGGTCCGCCGGCTGGCGCTGACGGTCCTCGTGCTCGTCGGCGGCATGGCGATGGTGACGCCGTTCGTATGGGCCATCTCGACGTCGCTGAAGGCACGTGGCGCGATGATGACCTACCCGCCGGTGCTCGTGCCCGAGGAGCCGACGGTGGCGTCGTACACGGAGTTGCTCAACCGCTACCCGTTCGCGCGCGTCTTCGGCAACTCGGTCGGCGTCGCGGTCGTGACGACGCTCGGGCAAGTCGTCATCTGCTCCATGGCGGGGTACGCCTTCGCCCGCTTCCGGTTCCGCGGTCGCGATGCCTTGTTCGTGGTGTACCTGGCGACCCTGATGGTCCCGTTCGCGGTGATCGTCACGCCGCTGTTCCTCATCATCAAGCAGCTCGGCTGGACCGACAGCTACGTCGGCCTCACCCTCCCCGTGATGTCCAGCGCCTTCGGGACGTTCTTCATGCGGCAGTTCTTCCAGTCGGTGCCGCGCGAACTCGAGGAAGCCGCGACCATCGACGGCGCAGGCACCTTGCTCACGTTCTGGCGCATCGTGCTGCCGATGACCGGACCTGCCATCGCGACGTTGGCGGTGCTGGCGTTCATGGGGTCGTGGAACAGCTTCCTGCTGCCGATGCTCATCATCAACGACCGCGACCTGATGACGCTGCCGGTCGCGCTCGCGGACCTGCAGGGGCAGTACCCGGGTCAGATGCGGCTGAACGTCGTGATGGCCGGGACGGTGCTGTCGGCCATCCCCACGATCCTGTTCTTCCTTCTGGCGCAGCGGTGGGTCATCGAAGGCGTCGCGGGCTCGGGCGTGAAGGGGTGAGCGGCGCGATGACCAAGGCCCTCGAGCGCGGGGCGTTCCGTGAGGTAGACGTCGCGACCATCCTCGCGGCGCAACACGACCGGGGCGCCTACCCGGCCGCCGCAAGCTTCTCGCAGTACGACCAATGCTGGCTGCGCGACGGGGCGTTCATCGCGCACGCCATGGACGTTGCCGGTGAGCATGACAGCGCTTCGCGCTTCCACCGCTGGGTGGCACGCACCGTCATGGCCCACGACGACGTCGCACACGACCTCATCGCGCGGCGCCGACGCAACGAAGGCATCGGTGAGTTCGACTTCCTGCCGGCGCGCTTCACGGCCGACGGGAGATGGCTGCACGACGGATGGCCGAACTTCCAACTCGACGGGTACGGCCAGTGGCTCTGGAGTCTCTCCGCGCATCTCGCCAGCGTGGGCGCCGATGCCATGTCAAGCGACCTTCGCCCCGCCACCGAACTCGTCGTCGACTACCTGCTCGCGTTCGGGGACGAGCCATGCTACGACGCCTGGGAAGAGGGACGGTCGCAGATCCATACGGCCACCCTCGCGTCGATCTTCGCGGGTCTGAGCGCCATCGCCGATCACGTTCCGCGGGCGCGGGACGGTGCCGAACGCGTGCGAAGCGTGACGCTCGACGAGTGCGTCCACGCCGGCCGTTTCGTCAAGCGCGTCGGGGACCCTGCGGTGGACGCCTCGTTGCTCTGGGTCTCCACGCCGTTCGGGTTGGTGTCGGAGAGCGATGCTCGCATGCTCGCCACCGTGCGGCGCATCGAGGCCGACCTGTTCCGGGGCGGTGGTGGCGGCGTTCGTCGGTACGCCGCGGACACGTACTACGGTGGCGGGGAGTGGGTCCTGCTGACCGCCTGGCTCGCTTGGTACAAGGCCAAGGCCGGTGCACTCGCGGAGGCACGTTCGTTGATGGCGTGGGTCGACGCGCAACGCGACGAGCGTGGCGGCCTGCCCGAGCAGGTGCCCGGGCCGACCGTGAACGCTCGCTTCCTGGGGCACTGGACGCGGCGCTGGGGGCCACCTGCATCGCCGCTACTGTGGTCGCACGCCATGGCCATCATCGCGCGCGACGCCATCGGGAACACGGGGGTAACGGGCGAAAGCGCCTAGAGCGGCCTGCGCCCCTGGATCAGGCGCACCAGCACCATGATGATGGCGATCACCAACAGCACGTGGATGAAGCCGCCGATGGTGGTGGCGCTGACGAGGCCGAGGAGCCACAGGATCAACAGGATGACGGCGATGGTCATGAGCATGGGGGTTCTCCCTTCGAGGGGTCGGTGCGGCGTTGCCGCGGAGGAAGCGCGCCTCGGAAACGGCGCGGGTCGTGCGAGCGTCTTCATGTCCGAGGATAGGGCGGCAGATGAGAGCCGAACCCACCGAAGATGAAGGTCGGGGTGGTGCGAACGGCGCTCGTAGGCGGCGCCGCGGCGTGACGACGCGGTTCGCGGCGGATCCAGCCGGGCAGCAGCATGAAGAGCGTCTACCGTCGTCCGGCTCCTGGGCCGCCGTGCCAGCGCGGTTCTTCAGAAGCCGCCGGCATCGTCGATCCGGACCGCCGTCACGATGTGCGCCGGCATGGCGAAGGTGACCGTCCCGTCCGTGCCGACGTAGCCCGACAACGCCCGTTCGGCCTCGCCCAGGACACGTTGGATCGACGCCTCGTCGAGCACGACTCCCATCACCGGGAGCCAGCCGCGAAGGTCGGCCTCGACCATCGCTCGGACGCTGGGGAAGCGTGCGGTCCCGTGCCGTGTCGTGAGGTCGACGGTCGAGGCGCCCGCGTCCTCGAACAGCATCGCGAGCGCGTCGCCGTCGCCGAGCGCGAAGGGCGCGCGGAGCGCGGTCGCCGCCTCGGGCCCGGCCAGCCGTTCGAACAACGCGACCGCCTCGGGGTAGGCATCGGTGTGCTCGAGGGCGCCCCACACGGCGACGGCGACACGACCGCCCGGCGGTACCACACGGAGCATCTCGCGTGCGGCGCGGCTCCGATCGCGGAAGAACATCATCCCGAACTGGCTCACCACCGCGTCGAACGCGGCGTCGGGGTACGGCAGGTCCTCTGCCGCTCCAAGCCGCCACGACGCCGCCGGGGCAAGCTCCGCCGCCACGGCGAGCATGCCGGGGTCGGGGTCGATCCCGGTGACCGAGCCGGCACGTCCCACCCTGTCGAGCGCCGCCCGGCCAAGCACGCCGGTGCCGCAGGCGACGTCCAGGACGCGGTCTCCCGACGTCACGTCGGCGGCGTCCAGCACCGATGGCGCCCACTGGCCGAACAGCGCCGGCACGTGAAGCGCTTCGTAGGCTCGCGCGGCTGCGATCCGATCCTGCAGGAGAGGGTCGTCCATGCCCAGCCTCCTCTTCGACGCGACCGGCGTCGTGCTTGCCAGCCCGATCGTCGGCACGACCCCGCGGTGGCGCGCGCCGGTCGCTGATCGCGACCGCGGACTCGGTGCGTGCTGCGCTCCGGCCACCTCCTCCCCGATCGACCTGTGTCTTGTGCGGCATGATAGGGCGCGTCGCAGCGTCCGTGGAAGGCGCAGCCCAGGGCGCGACAGGAGAGCCCCTTGCAGGTACGATCGCTCAGCTACCGAACCGACCTCTTCTTCCCCGCCTTCGACGGCAGCGTCGTCGATCGCGGCGACTACCTGGTCGTCACCACGCCCACCAACCCGAC
>CAZACZ010000067.1:0-10147 GCA_964483695.1 uncultured bacterium
GTGGCCGAGTGGTGCGCCCGGCAGGATTCGAACCTGCGACCTTGGGCTTAGGAGTCCCCTGCTCTGTCCAGCTGAGCTACGGGCGCACGATGGGGCGCGCGGGCGTTGGGCATTGTACGCCCCTCGCGCGGAGGGCGGCAAGCGCGAGGGGCGGCGACGGACGGGGTGGAACCGGGCGTGCGCGCGCGTTCGGGACGGCCGCCGGGCGCGGGCGGGCGGTCGGGGCGGCAGGCGTCAGCGCACGCTGAGGCTGTAGTTCGCCACGCCGCTGTCGTAGTAGTCGATGACGTCGATGTACCAGGTGCCCGGCGTGGGCATGGCGATCTCGAAGCGGGCGCCACTGGCTTCGGTGATGTCGCGGTACTCCCAGTCGCCGTCGTCGGCCCAGCTGGTGATGTCGCTGCCGTACTTGGCCGCCAAGTCGACGTCGGCGTCGGCGTTCAGCTCGATGACCAGGGTGAGCGTCCCGGCGGGCACCTCGACGACGTAGGTGTGGAAGTTGGCGCCGTCCGGCGAGCCGCCGATGGCGCCCTCGACGCTCTGCCCGATGGTGATGGGTCCGACGGTGCAGAAGTCGCAAGGGCCGATGCCGGTGGGGGTGAAGGCGGCGGCCGCAGGAGGCGTTCCCGGCGTGGCGGGGGCGTTCGATGGCGGCGTGGTGGGGTTGCTGGTCGGGTTGGTGACCGCGGTCGCGGGGGTGCTCCCGGCGCGCGCGACGTCGATGACGTTGGGCCCGATGAGCGCCCACGCCAGGCTGATCGGCCGGACGTACGCCTGTTCTTCCATGTCGAGCTCGTCGTACTTGACGGTGCGGCCGGCGGTGGGCACGCCGATCAGGTAGCCGCTCTCGTCGAACGCGCCGCCGCCGGAGTTGCCGTGGGAGATCTTGGCGTCGGTCTTGATCCACTGCTTGCCGCCGGACTCGAAGTCTTCTCCTACCCATCCGGACATCAAGCCGGACGTGAAGGTGATCGTGGACCCCGAGATGCCGGGGTAGCCGACGATGGTGATGGGGTCGCCCGGGAGGAGCCGGTTCGAGTCGCCGACCTGCACGTGGGGGAAGACGAAGTCGGCTTCCACCGGCGTCTCGTCGTACCACTCCTCGATCTTGAGGATGGCGAGGTCGTGCGTCGGGTCGGAAGCCACGTAACGCGCCCAGAACCAGAACTCGGGCGGTTGATCGGTGAAGTCCGGGTCGGTCATGAAGATGGCGTGCCAGTCGTAGTACGAACGCGTGTCCAAGTCGCCGATGACGTGGAAGTTCGTGAGCACGTAGCCCGTCGGGCTGATGATGGTGCCGGACCCCGACCAGTTCACGGTCGTGCCGGAGGCGTCATCGTAGGGGATGACCTGCACCACGGCCTCGAGGATCTTCAGCCGCACGTCGCGCGGCAGGCCCTGCGCCCAGGCGGCCGCGAAGGTCAGAAGGGTGGCGATGATTACGAGCGTACGAACGACGCGCATGCCGAGAACCTCCGAGGAGCCACCGGCCGCGACGACGAGCGTACGGGTTGCCGGGGCGGCGAGTAGCGGTGTGGGCATTCCGGCACGGTGAACGCGAAGCCGTGCCAGGAACGGAGCCAGTCTACTTGCCGCGATTGTACACGCGCCTCCCGTCGGTCACGGGGTGAGGTGCCGCACAGGTCATGGCGCGCGCAGCGCCGCGGGTGGGTGGCGAGGCGCGCGGGCCGGTCGGGTGGGTGGTCAAGCGCGCTGCGACACCGCCGTACCATGGGATCGAGGATCGGTCCACTAGCGTGCCGTGGTGGCGAACGCAACGCGCCATGGCCGCCGGCCGGGAAGGAGTCGCCATGGTCGAAGACCCCGTGCCGGGTCGTGCCGCCAGCGGCCCGAAGGACGACGCGTCGAGCGCGGCGTCCGGCGCTGCCGTGGTGGCGGAGTTGCGCGCGGCGCTCCTCCGCCAGTACCGCGCGGCGCTGAGCATGTTCCGCGAGGCCGTCGAGGGCTGCCCCGATGCTCTCTGGTTCGATCGGCGGCCACGCAACGCGTTCTGGCAGGTGGCGTACCATACCCTCTTCTACACGCACCTCTACCTGCAGCCGAGTGTGGACGCGTTCCGGCCCTGGGAGGGCCACCAGGCCAACGTGCAACACCCGGACGGCATCGCCGGCGGGTCCAGCGAGGGCGGCGACACACCCTTGCTCCCCTCGCCGTACACGCGAGCGCAGGTGCTGGCGTACGCGCGCTTCGTCGACACGCGCCTCGAGGCGTGGGTCGCGGCGCTCGACCTGCTCGCGCCCGATTGCGGCTTCCCCTGGTACCCCATCGCCAAACTCGAGCACCAGATCAACAACGTGCGCCACGTGCAGCATCACACCGGCCAGCTGCTGGATCGGTTGCGGGCGGCGGCCGACGTCGGGGTGGAGTGGCGCTGACCCACGACCGGAGGGCGCGACGGTGCCGAACGGTGCCTTGACGGTGTTCCTCGCCGGTGACGTGATGACCGGCCGCGGGATCGACCAGGCGCTGCCCACCCCGCTCGATCCGGAGCTGTTCGAGCCGTACGTGAGCGACGCCCGCCGCTACCTGGAGTTGGCCGAGTCGGTTCACGGCCGGATCGGCGCTCCGATCTCGTTCGAGGCGCCGTGGGGCGAGGTCCTCGAGGTGCTACGCGAGGCCCGCCCCGACGCCCGCGTCGTCAACCTCGAGACCTCCGTCACCACCGAGCGCGTCCCATGGCCGGGGAAAGGCGTCCACTACCACATGCACCCGGCCAACCTGGGCGTGCTCACGGCCGCGGGCGTCGACGCGGTCGGTCTCGCGAACAACCACGTGATGGACTTCGGGGAGCGTGGCCTGCGGGAGACGCTCGACGCGCTCGGCGCGGTGAGGCTGCGATGGTGCGGCGCCGGGCTGGACCGAGCGGCAGCCGAGGCGCCCGCTCGCCTCGCCACGTCAGCCGGCGCCCTTGCCGTGTTCGCCTTCGCGCTGGCCGACGCCGGGGTGCCCGAGGCGTGGGCGGCCGGGGAAGGGCGGCCTGGTGTCGCCTACCTGCCGGACGACTCGTCCGCCAGCGCGGATCACGTGGTGGAGGTGGTGCGGTCGCACCGCCGGCCGGGCGATCGGGTGGTGCTCTCGGTGCACTGGGGACCGAACTGGGGGTACGAGGTGCCGGCGCGTCAGCGTGCGTTCGCGCATCGACTCGTCGACGCGGGCACGGCCGACATGGTGTTCGGTCACTCCTCGCACCATCCGAAGGGGATCGAGGTGTACCGGGGGCGCGCCATCGTGTACGGCGCCGGCGACCTCGTCAACGACTACGAGGGGATCGGCGGCTACGAGGCGTTCCGGCCCGACCTGCGGCTCGCCTACCTGCCGGAGCTGGCGGCGGACGGTTCGCTGGTGGCGTTCGAACTCGTGCCGCTCCGGATGCGTCGCTTCCGGCTGGAGCGCGCGTCTGCCGAGGAGCGCCGGTGGTTGACGCGGCAGTTGACGCTGGTGGGCGGACCGCTGGGTACCGGCGTGGCGATCCAGCCGGACGGGCGCATGGAACTGCGCTGGTGACGCGCTGGTGACGCGCTGATGACGCGCTGGTGGCGCCGCGCGGGCCGGCCTCAGGTCGTCTCGAGGTGCTCGAGGACCAGCGGGTAGACGTCCTTCCAGGCGTTCTTGCCGATGATGCAGTCGATGTGCCCGTAGTCGGGCACGACGTGGCGCCGGTACCGCTCGGTGCCGTTGTGCTCGCCGAGGTACGCCAGCGTGCGCTCGGTGCTGACGGGGAGGAAGCAGTCGTTCTCGGCGCCGGAGAGGAGCGTGACCGGGAACGCCATGCGCTCGGCGTGCGGCAGGTAGGCGTCCTCGCCGCGGCTGCTGGCGAGGCGTCCGCGGCGCGCCATCAACGCCAACTGCTCGAACACGGTGAGGTTGGCGACGCCGAAGTGCTCGTGGAGCGTCTCGTGCGTCGCTCGGTCGAGTTGATCGTGCTCGAACAGACCGCCGTACATGAAGGTGATGCGGCGGCAGACCGGGTTGGTGCAGCGCTCCTCGGCCTGCATGGGGTGGAGCCGCAGCGCGGCCTCGAACAGGCGATCGGCCCACGACGCGTCCTGGTCGGTGTACCCATCCAGCACCTTGCCGCCTAGCGCCTTCAGGACACCGGGCACGTGCAGGCCCGTCTTGAAGCGGGTGAACGCGGGCGGCACCAGGTGGGTGGCCACCTGCGCCAGCATCGCCGACCTGACGCCGGTCGCCCAGCCGCCGAGCACCGACGCGCTGAAGGTGATGGAGCCGACGCAGTGGGCGAACACCTGAACGGTGTCGGCGCCGGTGACGGCGCGCACCGTCGCAAGCGCGGCCGGATGGTCGTAGCGCGCGACGTCGTCGACGCTGAACTGCGTGCGCGAAGCCGGCACGTCGATGCTGCCGCGCCAGTCGAAGAGCCACACGTCGTAGCCGTGTGCGGTGAGGTACTCGACCATGTTCACCTCGACCGTGTCGAGCGAGTAGATGCGGCTCGATACGCCGAGGCCGTGCGACACCAGCACGGGGCCCTTGTCGCCGCCGCGGTAGCGCGTGAGCCGTAGTTCGACCCCGTCGTCGGTGCGGACCGGGTGGACCTCCGGGTGCGGGGCGAGCAGCGGCCGACGCTTGCGCGGAGCCGCGTCCGCGTCGAACCGCCGGTCGGGCGCCAGCACGCCGCCGTAGGTGTCGTACAGCGCGCCGGCGAAGAGGCGCCCGAAGCGCGCCATGGCGGCCAGCCGGGCGCGCTCGTTCGGCGCGTCGGTGACCTGCATGGTGGTGAGCTGGCGCGCGAAGTCGGCGAGGCGGATGCGAAGCTCGCCGCCGCCGAGTACCGCGCCGCCGCCGTCGTCACCCTCGCGCACGGTGTAGTGCAGGGTGGTGGTGTCGCGCCACAGGTCGAAGCCGGCGTCGTCGCGCACGCGCTTGTGCCCTTCGAACGTGTACCGTCCGCCCTCTTTCGTCCCGAGGTGCATGCGGTACACCATGCGGCGCAGCCCGACCTCGTCGTCGTCCCGCACGAACAGGAGGAACGTGCCGTCTTGCACCGTGATGGGTTCGGCCGAGAGCCCAGGGGCCGTGACGGTCCCGACCAGCCTGCCGAAGCCCGTCGCCGGATCGGCGAGCGTGGCTTCCAGGTCCTCGAGGACGACCGTCAGCGTGAACTCGAACGGCGTGGCCTCCGCCCGCTCGCGCTCGTCGGCGGCGGCCCCCTCGAGGAACGTGCCGCGCATCGTCTCGGTGAAGCGCAGACCCATCGTCGGTGACGCCGCGTCGCGCTGCGGCCGCGACGGCAAGGCGACGTCGTACGACCACCCGCGCTCCGCCGCAACCAGGGCGACGGCGCGTTCGGCGACGGCGCAGATGGTGAAGAGCGGGTTGGTGCCCAGCGATCGCGGGATGATGGCGCCGTCCGCGACCACCAGGCCGGCGTGGACGCTGGTGCCGTGCGGTCCAGCGAACACCCGTCCCGCGTGGTCCACCACGCCGCCCTCGGCGTGCTCCCCCATGGCGCAACCGCCGAGCGGATGCACCGTCACGAGTTGGTGGCCGAAGGCGCGCTTCGACAACGGGTTCACCACGTAGGTGCCGCCCAGGGCGGCCGTCGCGCGACGCAGGCGGTCGTCGGCCAGGTCGACCACCGGCTCGCGGCCGGCGCCGGGCCAATCGATGCGCAGGCGGTCGTTCTCGAGCGTCAGGGTGCCGCGGTTCTGGTCGTGGCCCATCACCAGGTAGGTCTGGGTGTTGTGGGCGGCGCCGTGATGCCCGCCGCGGATCAACCCGACGAGCGCGCGTCGGCCCTCGGCGAAGTCGTCGGCGTCCGGGTCGGTGTCGGTACCGCCCCAGCCGGCGGCGGCCGCCAAGGCGACGGGCAGGAGCGGCGCCAACGCCCCCGGGATGGTGCCTTCCTCGATCGACAGCCCCTCCTCGAGCGGACGATCGGCGTCACGCGTGTCGATCATGCCGGTGATGCAGGGGCCGACGGGCGTCCCCGGCTCGGGCAGGCGCGGCCCCGTACCTACCGCGTTCACCGGCTCGTCGACGTTGTACGCGAAGGCGACGATGTCGCCGTTGCCGGTGAAGCGTTCGCCCAGGCGATCGGACAACGCGAGCCCGTGCTCGCGTGAGCGCAGCAGGATCTCGGTGCTGCCCAACGCGCCGGCTGCCAGCACGACGAGGTCGGCGGTGACGGCGATGTCGGGCGCGCCGAAGCGCTCCCGGCCGAGGCCGAGGGCGCGTGCGTGGACGCGCCAGCGCTCGCCGTCGCGCGCCACGTACCGCACCGAGACCTCGGTGAAGATCTCCGCGCCGTGGTTCCATGCGTCCGGCAAGTAGGTCATCTGCACGGTGTTCTTCGACGTGTGGTTGCAGCCCGAGACGCAATCGCCGCACAGCACGCAACCGCGTTGCGGCACGCCGACGTGGTTGACGCCGCCGTCCGGGGTGTCGAACGTGACCGCGATCGGGACCTTGCGCACGGGCGCCTTCAGGAATCCCGCTGCCTTCTGCAACGCGCGGAACTTGGCGAGTTCCGGCGCCGCGTCCGGGTAGGGTGTCGGCCGCAGCATGTCGCGTGCCCGGCGGTACCCCTCGGCGACTCCGCCTTCGGCGTCGTCGCGGAACGCCTGGGGCCACGCCGGATCGTCGAAGACCCGGGGGTCGGGCTCGACCACGATGCCGGCGTTGATCAACGACGTGCCGCCCAGGCCGCAGCCCACCAGCACGTCGATGTCGTCATGGTTGCGGAAGTCGAAGAGCGCCGTCGACGAGCCCCTGCGGCCGCGCTTGCTGCTGACCTGCATGGCGGCGGCGGCCTCGGCCGGCGAATCGGGGAAGTCGCCGGGAGCGTACTCGCGCCCACGTTCCAACACGCAGACGCGTTTGCCGGTGCGAGACAAGCGCGAGGCGGCGATGCCGCCACCGTACCCGGAACCGACCACCACCACGTCGTAGTGATCCTGGAGCTGACCGATGGGCGAAGCAAGACGGGGCATGCTGCCTCCGGCGCCCGGGAAGCGACGCGGGATTCAGGAAGGTGCCGAGCGTCGTCGCCGCCTCGTCGCGAGGGGATGTGCTGCGGACGTTAGCACGCCGCCCCGAGCTACGGGGCCTACAATGCCGCATGCCGCCAGGCCACGCCAGCGAGTTGGTGTTCCAGGGTGAGATCTGGCGCTGGGTCGGCCCGGCGCCGCATCACTTCGTGAGCGTGCCGGCCGATCACGTCGAGTTCCTTCGCGCCGCCGCGAGGTTCGTCACCTACGGCTGGGGGATGATCCCGGTGCGTGTGCGCATCGGGCGCAGCGCCTTCACGACCTCGCTGTTCCCCAAGGACGGCGGGTACGTCGTGCCGTTGAAGGCCAGCGTACGCGAGGCCGAGGGTCTGGCCGAGGGCGACACCGTCGAGCTGCGGCTCGAGGTGCGCGCGAGGTGACGTGACGCGGAGGGCGCGAGCGCCTCAAGGGCCAAGCATGCTTCGCGCGCGCCCCTGCTCGACGGCGTCCGACGCACGCAAGACCGGTAGCGCCAACGCGATCTCCAGTTGGGCACGCGCCGCCTCCTCGAACCCGAGGGCGCGCAGGGCGGTGGCGTACTCGACGCGTAGGTTGATGCGGTCCGGTGCCGCCGCCACGCCTCGCTCCAGGAGCGGCAGGATCGCCTCCCGCTTCGCGCCGTACAGCCAGCCCACACCGTGCTGGACGAGTTCTAGGTGCCACATGGCGAGGCCGACGAGCGCGTCGGGTTCCTGCGGGTCGAGCCCAAGCGCGCGGTCGAAGAGCGCCTTCAGCGCCGGGGCGGTGTCGAGGTTGCGGAGGACGCCCGTCCTGCGCGCGATCTCGCCGCGGGCACGGGCCAGCTGCACCCACGCCTGCGGCGCGTCCGGGTCGCGCTCCGCGGCGCGCTCGGCGGCGTCGACCGCGCGGCGCAACCACGGCAGCTGCTCGTCCAGCGAAGCGCCGGCCGGCACCAAGGCGTACACCACCTGATCGGTGGCGGCGCGCGCCGCGAGGACCAGCATCGGCGCCGTGTCCAGCTCGCGGGCGGCCGCGTAGGCGGCCTCGTACGCCCCTTCCGCCGCCAGCCGTTCGGGGTCCTGGGCCACGACAGGGCGGGCACTCGCGAGCGCCAGGACGACCATCATCGCCGTCAGGGACGGTCGGTGTCGCGCGCAGCGCGCCACGCGGGGCCGGCTAGAACGCGAAGGTGACGCCCAGGCGAACCTGGCTGTTGTCGCGCCAGGCGCCGTAGGTGCTGGTGTCGCGACCATAGAAGACCGCGCCTTCCACGGAGCCGGTCAGGCCGTCGGCGAAGGTGTAGCGCAGGCTGGGACGAAGCACGCCGCTGCCGTCTCCCCACGCGTGGAACCAGGCGAGGTCCGCCCCGACCCGGGTGCCAGGGTCGAAGGTGGCGGCAAGGACGGTCGCCACGCTCTGCGTCGCGTCGCCGCCGGCATCGGCAGCGCTACGTTGGTAGACCCCTTGCAGCGTGAGGTAGACGCCGCCGGGGAACGAACGCTCGACGCCCAACACGGCGTCGAAGGTGTCGTTGCCGATCCGCGGGTCGACGCCGTCCGGGTCCTCACCGAAGCCGTACCCGGCTTCGCCGCGGAGCACGAACGTGCCGACGACCATCGAGAAGTCCGCGCCCAGCATCGTGAGGCGGTCGTAGGTGAGGTGCGGCTGCACCAGGAACGCGCCCGGCGTTCCCGTCGGGACGAGGTCGACCCAGACCGTCGGGGTGTGGCGGAAGCCACGGTAGAACGTCACGCTGGCGTCGGCGCCCCCCGCGACGTCGAGGTCGGCGGTGGCCCGCACCCCGAACTGCACGTTGCCGAGCTCGAAGGCGGGGCGCTCTTCGATGGGGTCGGCGACGCCGACGATGCTCACGCCGGGCGGAAGTGGCGGGAGCGACGGGGCGGCTTGCCAACGCGCTCCCGGCAGGGTCGACGGCAGGAACGCCGGCACGATGACGGCGTCGATGCTCACGCCCTCCGGCGCATGGACCGTGGCGCGCAGCAGCGGCGTGGCGAGTCTCTGCGCGGCTGGGTCCTGCACGGGGTAGGTGAGGTCGCGGGGGTTGATCACGTCCACCGGCCCGAGCACGTCGACCGAGCCCCACGACACGACCTGGTTGCCGATCGACAGGTCGAGGGCTCCGACGAACACGGTGGCGTAGGTCGGGCCGAGACGGAGGGTGAAGGGGTCGGCGGCTACCGCGTCGTAGTCGGCGAAGAGCGTGGCTTCGAAGGTGGCGTCGGGGAAGAAGCCGCTGCCGACCTCGCCGTCGATCGCGACCTCGACCCCGGCAGCTGCGACGGTGAAGGCGCCGTCGGCGGCGACGCCGAACTCGGCGGTGACGGCGCCGCCGAGGTCGGTGCGCACCTGGGCCGAGGCGGTAGCGCCCCACAGGACGGACACGAGCACGGCCAGGGCGAGAGCGGACGAGCGGACGTGGCTACGGTGACGGATGTGCGTCATCGCCCTCACCTCTGGAGGTAGCGCTCGGTGAACACCTCGTCCGGGATCTCCTGGTCGACCTGGAAGTCGCGCTGGACGATGGTGGTGGAGGTGCCGGCGGTCACGGTCTCCATGCGGATCTCGCTCGGCAGCACGTACGCGCCCAGGCTCGTGGTAGCCGAGATGGTGAGGACCTTCACCAGTTCGCCGTCGCGGTAGAGCTCGGCGCGACGGGGGACCATCGTGTCCTCGGGGATCTCGTACACCACGCGGTCGTAGGCGGTGTCCGCGCCCGCCTTTGCGGTGGCTTCGAGCAGGTAGACCGGGCCGGGCAGGGTGTCGAGCAAGACGGTGTCGAAGTCGTCGCCGATGTCGCCGCTCAGGCCGGAGATGTCCTCGTAGGAGAAGTCGGAGCCGAAGAAGGCGTCCTGTTCCTGGCCGCCGGCGACGCGGCGCACGCGGCCCAACGCCGGCAGGTAGATCATCGACTCGCGGTTGCCGGCGGCGTCCTCCAACGAGAGGAAGCCGGAGCCTTCGACGTCGGCGGGCGCCAAGAACTTGATCAGCTGGCGCCGCCCCTCGTCGGCCGACCAGATCTGCGTCTCGCGCGTGAGGGAGTGCCCCGAGGCCGAGGTGATGGTCATGGCCATGGTGGCGATGCTGGTGCTGGGCGCGGGCAGCGCCTCGAGGGCGTCCACCACCTCGCCGGCGGT
>CAZACZ010000067.1:10247-12349 GCA_964483695.1 uncultured bacterium
CCGACCGACACCACGGTGAACGCCATGAGCGACCCGAGGGTGCGAACCGGCACGAACTGGCTGACGATCATGGCGGCGAACCCGGCGCCAAGGGTGAGGGCCGTGAACAGGATGGATCGGCCGGAGCTCGAGAGCGCGCGGGCGATGGCGTGTTCGGGCGAGCGCCCGTGGCGGCGCTCTTCCATGTAGCGCACCGTCAAGTGGATGGCGTAATCGCCCACCCCGATGGCCAGGGCGCCGAGCAGCATGGTGGCGAGGTCGAGCGGGATGCCGAGGAAGCCGAGTACCCCGTACTGAAGCGCGATGGTGAGCACGAGCGCGAGGATGGTAACGACGGCGGCGCGGAACGACCGCACGAAGCTGTCGATGATCACCACCAGCACGATCGCCAGCGACAGGCTCAGGAGGAAGTCGTGCATCAGCGCGTCCTCGACGGCGAGCTGCATCAGCGACGAGCCGGCGTACGACAAGCGCGCATGCGGCTCGAGCGTGGCGGCCGCCACGGCTTCGATGTCGCGCTGGATGTTCCGCATCACCTGGGTGGAGGCCGAGGTGGTGGCGATGTCGATCACGCCCATCGTGCCGTCGAGGGTGACGTAGCGGCTGATCTGCTCGGGGTCGCCGGAGAGCTGGTAGAGCAGCAGTTCCTGCGCCACGCCTTCGCGCGTGGTGGGTAGCCCGTCTTCGCCGGTGAGGGTGTAGTGGATGCCGCGCAGGATGGTGGCGATCGACGTCGCCGGCCCCACCCCGCCTAAGTCCTGCGCCTGACGCTGGAACTCCTGCATCGCTTGGAGGGTGACGGGGTCGCCCAAGTCTCCTTCGACCAGGACCTGGATCTGGCTCGAGCCCCCGAAGACCTCTTCGACCTTGGCGTAGTCCTGCCGGATGGGCGAGTCGACGTTGAAGTAGTCGATGACGGCGGTGTTGGGCGTGATGCGCGCGGCCCCGAAGATGGCGAGCACGAACGCCACGCCGGCGACCCCGAGGATGACGTAGCGCCGCCGGTCGACGAACCTGCCGAGCCACGCCAGGAAGCCCGCGATGGCGCCCGGTTGCTCCGGGTCCTGGAGCCTCTTGGGCGGCGCGAGGAGGTGCAGGATGGCAGGAAGCAACACCAGTGCCGTCACCAGCGTGGACAGCACGCCTGCCGCGGTCAGCAGGCCGAGCGTGCGCACGGTGGGCATGCCCGAGAGGACGAAGGTGGTGAGGGCCGCCGCGATGGCCAGCCCGGAGATGAGCACCCCGAGGCCCGTCTCCTTCAGGGCGTGCTGGATGGCCGCCGCCTTGGCCGTACCGTGCGCCAGCTCCTGGTAGTACCGCCCCAGCAGGTGGAGCGAGAACGAGCTGCCGACGGCCAGGATGGCCACCGGCGCGATCACGCTCATGGTGCTGAGCTTGGCGCCCAACCACCCCATGCCCCCGACCGACCACACCAACCCCACGGTGACGGTGACGAGCGGCAGGATGGCGCCGCGGAAACTGCGGAAGTTGAGGAAGAGCATCACCAGGATGAGCAGCGCGGCAACGCCACCTAGCAGCGGCAGCTCGCGCTGGATCGTGGTGCGCATCTCACCGTCGATGAGCGGGGCCCCCACGAGGTGCACCGCACCCAGACCGCGTCCCGACCAACCGCGCTCCAGGGCCGCGCGGATGCCGGCGACGATCTCTTCGGAGGGAACGTCGACGTCGACGTCGATCACGACCGTGGCCGAACTGCCGTCGAGGGCGACGAGCATGCCGTCGCGGTAGAGCGGCGTCGTCTCGAGGTAGGCGCGCGCTTCGGCGATGGCCTCGGGTGTCGGTTCGGCAGGGAGCAGGTCTTCGACCAACAGGAAGCCGTCGTCGTCGATCATCTTCTCGGCGTTGCCGGCGCTGGTCACGCCAGTGACGCCGGGGGTGTCCTGCAGGTCGATGGTGAGCGCGCGTAGCGCCGTCAGCGCCTCGGGTGTGTAGATGTCCCCTTCGACCAGCGCGACCATCGCCGCGTCGATGCCGAAGACGTCGGAGAGTTCCGTCTGTAGCGTGGTGATGGGGTTGTCGTCGGGTACCAGCGCCGTGACCGAGGCGTCGAGCTCGAGGCGGGGGATGCCGAGACCGAGCAG
>CAZACZ010000067.1:12449-15786 GCA_964483695.1 uncultured bacterium
GCGATCTCCCGGCGCCGCTGCGCCGCCTCGAGGAACTCGGCGACGAGGGCGATCATGCGCTCGATGTGGCGCAGGAGGAACGTCATCACTTCGGGGTTCGAGCCCGCCAGTTCCACGCCGGCGCGCAGCGTCAGGGACGCCGCAGAGCCGGACTGCATCAGGTCGTCGATGAGCGCCTCGAAGAGGTCCTCGAACCCGGCGCGGACGCCGCCTGGGCCCGACAGCATGGCGCGCAGCCGATCACGCTCCGCGTTCGCGTGCGCTTCGAGCGCGAGCATGAAGAGCTGCTCCTTCCCGCCGAAGGCAGCGTAGAAGCTGCTGCTGCTCACATGCAGGTGATCGAGGAGCGTGCGCACCGACGTGGCCTCGTAGCCGCGTTCGCGGAACAACTCGGCGGCGCGGGCGATGGCGTCATCGCGGTCGAAGCTGGTGGGCCGCGCCATGGTGCCAATGTACCGCGTTCTGGAACGAGCGTTTCAAAACGGGCGACATGGGCGGGTGCGAGTGGACCCTTGACATTCAAGCAAATACTTGAATAATAGTCGCATGTCCACGGCACTGGTCCAGACCTTCGCAGCGCTCGGGGATCCCGTGCGGTTCACGATCGTCCAGCGCCTCGCCGAAGCCGACGCCAGCGTCGGCGAACTCGCCCGGATGTTCGAGATCTCGGTACAGGGCGTCTCGCAGCACCTGGGCGTGCTCGAGCGCTCCGGCCTCGTTGCGCGTCACCGGGAAGGGCGAACCAGACGCGTGCAGCTCGTACCGGCCGCGCTGGACGACGCCAGCCGGTGGATGGAAGCGCGCAGGCGACGGCTCGAAGAGCGATACCAGCAACTAGACGACGTGCTGGCCCGGATGGCCACGACGGAGGAGAAGAGATGACCGACCACGACATCCGAAGGCCGGGGTCGACGGTGCACACGCGCACCGGCGAACAGAGCATCCTCCATCGCCGCGAGTTCGCGGCCCCAGCAGCGCACGTGCAGCGCGCCCACACCGCCGGCGAGCTGTTCGTCCGGTGGACGGGGCCGCGCGGCACCACCGTCCGACTGGACCGCTTCGACGCGGTCACCGGCGGCGCGTTCCGGTACGTCGTGGAGGCCGCGAACGGCGGGAGCTGGGCCTTCCGCGGCTCGTACCACGAGGTGGTGCCGGGCAGGATCGTGCACACCTGGGAGTACGAGGCCGACCCCGGCGCGACGCTCGAGACGCTCACGTTCGTCGACCTTGGCGGCGGCCGTAGCGCCATCGAAGTGGTGTCGACCTACACCTCCAAGGAGGCCTGCGACGCGATGCTCGCGAGCGGGATCGACGGAGGCATGGACGAGAACTTCGAGCGGCTCGACGGAGTGCTGTCCGGATCGTAGCTGGCGCCAAGGCGGCCAAAGTTCGCGAGGAACGACAGGACGGCCGGGGCCACGTGGGTTCGGCCGTCCGACCTAGGGAACGACGAGGACGACGCGGCAGGGACTGGCCTATGATGGTGGCGGGTCCCATGCCGGTCATCGAGGTAACGAACCTCCGCAAGGTCTACGGCACCACCGTGGCCGTCGACGACGTCTCGTTCTCGGTCGAACGCGGCGAGATCTTCGGCATCCTCGGCCGGAACGGCGCCGGCAAGACGACGACGGTCGAGTGCATCGTCGGGCTGCGGCAGCCCGACGCTGGCGCGATCCGCGTACTGGGCCTCGATCCTCAGTCGGGCAGACGGGAGCTGAAGGAGCGCGTGGGCGTGCAACTTCAGGAGAGCGCGCTGCAAGCCAAGCTCAAGGTACGAGAGGCGATCGACCTGTACGCCTCGTTCTACCGACGCCCGGCGAACGCTCACGAGTTGACGCAAGCCCTCGGCTTGGGCGACCAGCTCGACAGCTCCTACGGCAAGCTCTCCGGTGGCCAGAAGCGCCGCCTCTCGATCGCGCTGGCGCTGATCGGCGACCCCGAGATCGCCGTGCTCGACGAGCTCACGACCGGGCTCGACCCCCAGGCTCGGCGGGACACGTGGCACGTCATCGAGACCATCCGTGATCGCGGCGTGACGGTGGTGCTGGTGACGCACTTCATGGACGAGGCCGAGCACCTGTGCGACCGCGTCGCGTTGCTCGACGCCCGGAAGATCGTCGCCCTCGACAGCCCCGAAGGGATGGGGAAGCGGGTTCGCGGCGGGAAGCTCGTGCGCTTCGTGCCGTCGGCGCCGTTCGACGAACGCGTCCTGACCGACCTCGAGGAAGTGCGCGGCGTGGATCGCGAAGGTGACCACGTGGTCGTGCACGGCAGCGGAGAGCTGGTGAACGTCGTCATCCTCGCCCTCGACCGCGTTGGCGTGGTGGCGAGGGACGTGCGGCTCGGGGATGCGTCGCTGGAGGACGCCTTCCTGGAGTTGACGGCGAAGGCGCCGGGCGATGCGTCAGGGTCGGGGGAGTCGAGCCTAACGGCCGAAGGGGCGGACCAGTCGAATCGGAGGGGACGCGCGTGAACCGTCCATCCCTCCCCGCACGGCCGCTTGGCGCCCCGCGTCGGGCGTTCTGGAAGCTGCTCGAGACCGAGGCCAAGCTCACCTGGCGACAGCCGATCGGCTTGTTCTTCGGCCTTGGCTTGCCGCTACTCGTCCTGGTGGTGTTCGCGAACATCCCGCAGTTCGCCGAACCGAACGAGGCGTTCGGTGGGCGCAACCTGATGAGCATCTACCTGCCGGTCTTGATCGTGTTCAGCCTTGCAGGCCTGGCGCTGCTGGGGTTGACGGCGCCCCTGATCTCGTACCGAGAACAGGGCGTCTTGCGACGCTTGTCGACGACGCCCGTGCCCCCGTCGTGGCTTCTCGGCGCGCATCTGCTCATCGGCCTCGTCATCGCCACGGTGGCGATCGCTCTGCTGATCGTCATCACCCGGGTCGCGTTCGACGTGCGCGGTCCGGGGCACCTGGCGGGATTCGTGCTTGCCCTCGCGCTGACGGCGGTTACCGTGTTCGGCGCCGGCTTGTGGGTAGCGGCCGTGGCCCCTACCGCCCAGGCGGGAGCGGTGATCTCCAACGCGCTGTTCCTGTTGCTGATGTTCTTCGCGGGGTTATGGGTCCCGCGCGAGGTGATGGCGCCAGTACTGCGCACGATGAGTGACTACTCGCCGCTCGGGGCGGCAGTCCAGGCGATGCAGAGCGCGTGGGAGGGGTCGTTCCCTGGCACCCAGCCGCTGCTGGTGTTGGCGGGGTACTCGCTGCTGGCGGCGATCGGGGCCGTTCGCACCTTCCGTTGGGAGTGACGCCCGACCACAAGGAAAGAAACCCGCCAAGGGACGGGTTTCTCTCTGGTCGGGGTGGCCGGATTTGAACCGACGACCACTTGAC
>CAZACZ010000068.1:0-15712 GCA_964483695.1 uncultured bacterium
TGCTGCTGAACCGCGCGCCGACGCTCCACCGCCTCGGCATCCAGGCGTTCGAGCCGGTGCTGGTCGAGGGCCAGGCCATCCAGCTGCATCCGCTGGTGTGCGAGGCGTTCAACGCCGACTTCGACGGCGACCAGATGGCCATCCACGTGCCGCTGTCGGTGTACGCCCAGGCCGAAGCGCGCCTGCAGATGCTGTCGAGCCACAACCTGCTGAGCCCTGCGCACGGCAACCCCAACGTCGGCGCCAGCCGCGACATCATCCTCGGCTTGAACGTGCTCACGCAGCTGCACACCGGCCGCAAGGGGATCGGCGTGGCGTTCGACTCCGTCGACGCGGCGCTCGCGGCGCATCACGCCGGCCAGGTCGACCTGAACTCCTCCATCACCGTCGGCGGCAAGGCCACCAGCGTCGGCCGCTTGAAGTACCGCTTCGCCAACGTCGACGAAGCGTTGCTGGCGGTCGAGCAGGGTGAGATCGACATGCAGGACGTCGTGACCGTGCGCATCGACGGCGAGCTGATCGAGACCAGCCCAGGCCGCATGCTGTTCGCCCGCATGGTGCGCGAGACGGTGGCCGAGGGCGGCGAGGTGCCCGCCGAGCTGTTGCGCTACGACACGGTGTACGAGCGCGGCGCGCTGCGCGACCTGGTGCTCGAGAGCTTCAAGCGTCTCGGCGTGGATCGCACGGCCGCGCTCCTCGACGGTCTGAAGCAGTACGGCTTCGAGCTGTCCAGCACCTCGGGCATCACCATCGGCATCGACGACGTGGCCATCCCGCCGAAGAAGAAGGAGCTGCTCGAGGAAGCAGAAGGCAAGCTCAAGAAGATCAACGATGCGTTCCAGCGCGGCTTCGTCACCGAACAGGAGCGCTTCCAGCAGGTCGTACGGCTGTGGAACGACACCACCGAGAAGGTCAAGGACGCGGTGTTCGAGAACTTCCAGCAGAACATGCCGTTCAACCCGCTGTTCGTCATGGCCCAGTCGGGCGCCCGTGGCAACCCTCAGCAGATCCGGCAGTTGGCCGGCATGCGCGGCCTGATGGCGAAGCCGTCGGGCGAGACCATCGAGTTGCCCATCCGCGCGAACTTTCGCGAGGGCCTCGACGTGCTCGAGTACTTCATCTCGACCCACGGCGCACGCAAGGGCGGTGCCGACACCGCCTTGCGCACCGCCGACTCGGGCTACCTCACGCGCAAGCTGGTGGACGTGGCGCACGAGGTCGTGGTGCGCGAGGACGACTGCGGCACCGCCGGCTTCGTGACCATCCCGCTGTACACCGAGACCCGCGCCCGTCCGCGCTCCCAACTCGACATGAGCCTCTACGGCCGGCGCCTGGCGCAGGACGTCGAGCTCGGCGACGTGACCTTGTCCTCGGGCACGCTGCTGTACAAGGAAGACGTCGAGAAGATCGCCGAGCACATGGCGGCCAACCCCGAGCTCCGTTCGGTGGCCGTGCGCAGCCCGCTCACGTGCCAGACCCGCGCCGGCGTGTGCCGCAGGTGCTACGGGCTCGACATGTCGTTGATGCGCGAGGTCAGCCTCGGCGAGGCGGTTGGCGTCATCGCAGCCGAGTCGATCGGCGAGCCGGGCACGCAGCTCACCATGCGTACCTTCCACACTGGCGGCATCGCGACCGGCGCCGACATCACCCAGGGCCTGCCGCGCGTGATCGAACTGGTCGACGCGCGCAAGCCCAAGGTGCGTGCGGTCATCGCCGAGCTCGACGGCGTGGTGTCGGTCCAGGAGGACGAGGACCGCATGCGGGTCACCGTCACCTCCGAGGATGGCGAGTTCAGCCGCAGCTACCGCATCGATCGCAACGTCCGCATCGTGGTGCGCGACGGCGACCGGGTGGAAGCGGGCGATCCGCTGACCCGCGGCAGCATCAACCCGCACGACCTCCTCGAGTCGCGTGGCCCGGACGCCGTGCAGGCGTACCTGGTCGACGAGATCCAGAAGGTCTACCGTGGCCAGGGCGTCAGTGTGCACGACAAGCACATCGAAGTGATCGTGCGCCAGATGCTGAAGTACGTCGAGGTCCTCGAGCCGGGCGACAGCCCGTACCTAGAAGGCCAGACGGCCGAGCGCTTCGACGTCGAGGAGGTCAACGACCGCCTCCTCGCCGACGGCAAGGCGCCCGCCTCCTGGAAGCCGTTGCTGCTCGGCATCACCAAGGCCGCGCTCAGCACCAAGAGCTGGCTCTCGGCGGCGTCGTTCCAGCACACCACTCACGTGCTCACGGAAGCGGCGTTGGCGGGCAAGGTCGACGACCTGGTCGGCATGAAGGAGAACGTCATCCTCGGTCGCCTGGTGCCGGCGGGCACCGGTCTGGCGGAGATCCGCCACACTCGCGTGGCCGACGTACGCACCTTGGAGAAGCGCAAGGAGGCGGAGGCCGCGGGCGAAGGCGCCGTGCCGGCCCGCCCTGCTACGGCCGAACCGGCGCGCCGCGAGGCGGCGAGCTGAGCCTAGGACTTGCGCGCGGATGGCCCCGAGCAGCGCCGGTGCCGACGCGCGGTTCGTACGCGATGCAGGCAGGCGGTCCCTCGGGGCCGCCTGCCTCGTCGTGGCGCGGTAGCGTACGAACGTGATCGTCGCCTTCGACCCGGGGAGGAACGTCGGCGTGGCGTTCGTGGACGCGTCGGGCAGGCTCCTTCGTCACGAGATCGTGACGCTCGCCTCCGTCGACCGCCTGGAACTCCCCGCCGGCGCCGTGGTGGTGGTCGGTGGTGGGACCGGCAGCCGCGCGTTGCGCGAGCGGCTCGTGGCGCTGGGGCACACGGTCGAGACCGCGGCGGAGGAGGGGACGTCGCTGGAGGCGCGCACGCTCTACTTCCGCGACCACCCGCCGCGTGGCTGGGCGCGCCTCCTGCCGGAAGGCATGCGCTCGCCTCCGGTGCCGATCGACGACTACGCCGCCTACGCCATAGCCCTGCGGTGGCTGGCGGGGCAACGCTGAGGCGCGATGCGGCCTTGCGCCGGCTTCGACCCGAGTACGCAGGACGCCGACGCCACCCAGTAGGTGCGCGTCGGCGTCCGGTGCCTAGCTTCGTAGCGTCGTCAGTTCAGGTCGTCTTCCTCGCCGGCGTCCATCATGGCGCGGGCCTCCTGCGTGCTGATGTTCAGCACCGCGCTGATCTCGCCGGCGAGCAGACGAAGGGCGCGGCGGTATGCCTGCCGGTCGAGATCGGGCAGCCCGCGTTCGAGGTCCCAGCGGCGCAACTCGCTGGCGAGCGTGGCGATCTGGTACGGGTCGCCGCTGGTGAGCAGGTCGGTCACCTTGCGGTGACGCGCCGCCCACTGCTTGGGCAGCGTGATGCGGCCGTTCTGCAGCCGCTCGAGCACGCTCTGGACTTCTTCCTTGGTGAGCGCAGGCCGCAGCCCGGCACCTTGGGGCGCGTTGACGGGCACGTAGGCCCGCGACGTTCCGTTCGGGAACTCCACCTGGTAGTACTTCTGATCGCTGCCGCCGATCGTGCGGACCGTCGTGCCGGCGACGATGCCAACTCCGTACGGCGGAAGGACGACCTGGTCCCCCATCTTGAACGTCTTGCCCTGGTCTTTCAACGTCGCTCGCTCCCTTCGAACTTCCGACGCCAGACGGCGCCCCATGGCGCCGACGGGTGCGTCAGCCGTTCCTCGGATCCTGCGTGGAGTTGTCGGTCGTGGGTGCCGCCTGGCGAAGAGTCGGGACGCAGGCGACCATGCTCACGCCCACCATGGTAGCAGACCATGCGAGGTTTTGCACGTCTCCGAAGATTCCGAACGGAACCGATGAACTAGCACGAACGGCGTGCAGGACGCAAGGCGGGCGCGTTGCACTGCCACGAGGGGGTCGGGACGAGGCTCAGCGCGGCGGCGGCGGCGCCGGTTCGATCGGCAGCTCCGGCGGCAGCTCGACGGCTACCGACGTCGCCGGCAGCGGCGCTGCCCTGTCGTCGCTCGAGCGTACCGTGAGCACCACGCCGGTCAGCAGCAGGGCCGCGCCGACCAGCGTCATGACGGACGGGACCTCGGCGAACACGATCAGGGCGAGGATGCCGGACCCGACCGGCTCGAGCAGCGTGGCGGTCGCCACCAGCGTGGCGTCGAGGTGGCGTGCGGCGAAGTTGAGCCCGGTGTGCCCGACGAGTTGCGGGACCAGCGCCAGCAGCAGGGTCCAGGCGAAGGTGGCGGGCGGGTGATCGAGGTAGGGAGCTCCGAAGACCCACGGCAGCGGCAGCAGGACCAGCGCCGCCACGCCGTAGGCGGTGCCGGCGTAGGCGTCGAGCCCGATGCCGCTGCGCTGCACGGCGCGCCCGAGGAGCAAGTACCCCGCGGCGGCGACGCCGCCGAGCAGCGCCAGCAGGTCCCCGAGCAGCGGCGCCGACCCTCCCGTGACGTCGCCGAAGCCGATGACGGCGGCCCCTCCCACCGCCAGGACCACGCCCGCCATCACCCCGAGGCCTGGTGCCAGGCCGACGAAGAGCCACGCCAACAGCGCGGCCCACAAGGGCGAGGTGGAGACCAGCGTGACGCTGGCCGCAACCGAGGTGAACGACAGCGAGCTGATCCAGGATGCGAAGTGGACCGCCAACGCCACCCCCGCCACCACCGTCCACGCCAGGGCACGGCCGCGGAGCGGGGTGCGGCGCAGGCCGCGGAGCGTGACCGGGAGCATCACCAGGCTGGCGAACGCCATGCGGTAGAACGCCACCACCACACCGGGGGCGTCCGCCAGACGGATGAAGATGGCCGCCATGCTCACCGCCACGATGGCGATGCCGAGCACGCCGAACAGCCGTGCACGAGGTGGCGTCGCTCCGTCGGGCATGGCGGCCATCGTATCGTGGCGCGCGTCGGTGCGGTACCGTACCGAGCAAGGAGGAAGCGCGTGCCCGACTTCCCGGACGACTTCGCGTGGGGCGTCTCCACCGCCGCGTACCAGATCGAGGGGGCGGCGACGGACGGGGGGAAGGGCGAGTCGATCTGGGACCGCTTCGCGCACACCCCCGGGCGCGTGATCGACGGCAGCACCGGCGACGTCGCCACCGACCACGTTCGGCGCTACCGCGAGGACGTGGCGCTGTTGGCCGAGCTCGGAGTCACCGCCTACCGGTTCTCCGTCTCGTGGCCGCGGGTGCAGCCGCACGGTCGGGGTCGCGGCGCTCCGGCCGGCTGGGCGTTCTACGACCGCCTGGTCGACGCCCTGCTCGAGCGCGGCATCGAGCCCTGGGTGTGCCTCTACCACTGGGACCTGCCGCAGGCGCTGCAAGACGTCGGAGGTTGGACCCGGCGCGACATCGCCGCCACCTTCGCCGACTACGCCGAGCGCGTGGCCGATCGGCTCGGGGACCGCGTCGGGACGTTCTTGATGCTGAACGAACCGAACGTCCACGCGGTGCTGGGTCATCTCGTGGGCGAGCACGCGCCAGGACTGTCGGGACTTGCGCCGTTCTTCGCGGCGCTGCACCACCAGAACCTCGCCACCGGCGAAGCGCTCCAGCGCTTGCGGGCCCTGCGTGCGGCCTGGCGCCTCGGGACCATCGTCAACCTGCAGCCGATCGTGGCGGCCGAGGAAGGCGAGGAGCACGAGGCCGCCGCTGCGCTGGCCGATGCGGCGTTCCACCGTGCCTCGCTCGACCCGTTGCTGCTGGGGAGCTACCCGGAGGTGCTCACGCCGTTCCTGGCGCCGCTGCTGCAAGACGGCGACGTGGCGACGATCCACCAGCCGATCGACCTGCTCGGGGTCAACCACTACACGCGCCAGTACGTGCGCGCCGACGACGCCTCGCCCACGGGACTGGCCTTGGCCGAGCCGCCGCCGAACGCCGAGCGGACGGCGATGGGCTGGGAGGTCGCGCCGGAGGCGTTCACGGCGCAGCTGATCGAGCTGAAGGAGCGCTACGGAAACCCGACGGTGGTGGTGACCGAGAACGGCGCCGCCTACCCCGACCCCGCGCCGCGTGATGGCCGCGTGGACGACCCCGACCGCGTCCGCTACCTCCACCGCTACCTGCGAGCCCTCGCTGCCGCGCGTGCGGCCGGCTGCGACGTGCGCGGGTACTTCGTGTGGACGCTGGTCGACAACTTCGAGTGGGCGCACGGCTTCCGCCGCCGCTTCGGCCTGGTGCACCTCGACCGCGCCACGCAGGCGCGCACCCCGAAGCGCTCGTTCGACGCCTACCGAGAGGTCGTCCGCGGCCGCAGCGTGCCGGAACGCGACTGAGCCGACAAGCCGACGTGGGGCGGCGGCGCCGCCGTCAGCGGCGCGCCAGCTCGACGGCCACCAGGAGCCATCCGGCGATCATCCCCGCGCCACCGAGGGGCGCGACGGCGCCAAGCCAGCTCGGGCCGCCGAACGCCAGCAGGTAGAGCGCCAGCGCGAACAGGCTGGCGCCGCCGGCCAGGACCAGGCCGGCCCACCGCGCCGAGCGCGAGGCCGGTCGCATCAGAGCGGCCAGGGCCAGCAGCCCCACGCCATGCACCAGTTGGTAGCGAACGGCGGTCTCGAAGGTCGCCAGGCGATCCGCGGACAACCGCCCTTCGAGCCCGTGCGCGCCGAACGCCCCCAGCGCCACCCCGACGGCGAGCAACACCGCGCCGTACCCGGCGAGGCCGCGCAGGTCGTGGGGTACTCCGGCGGGCGCGCGGCTCATGCTGCGTCCCCGGCAAGCACCGGCCGGGTGTCGTCCACGACCGCTTCGACCGCACCCGAGGCACCCACCACCACGCCGTCGCGCAGCTCGATGCGGCCGTCGGCGATGCCCGCCACGTTCTGGTCGTGCGTCACGACGATCACGGTGTGCCCCTCGGCCGCCACCTGCCGCAGCGCCTCCAGCACCTGGACGCCCGAGCGGGTGTCGAGGTTGCCGGTGGGCTCGTCGGCGAAGATCACGTCCGGATCGTTCGCGAGGGCGCGCGCCAGCGCGACGCGTTGGCGCTCGCCGCCGGAGAGGCGGTGCGGTAGGTGGTCGGCCCTGCGCTCCAGGCCGAACCGCGCCAGCAGCGCCCGTGCGCGGTCGCGCCGTTCGGTCGGGCCGACGCCCGCCAACCCCATGGGGAAGGCGACGTTCTGTTCTGCGCTCAGCACGGTGACGAGGTTGAACGACTGGAACACGAAGCCGAAGCGGCGCAACCGCAGTTCCGCGCGCCGGTTCTCGTCGAGGCTCCCGAGCGACACGCCGTCGAGGGTCACCTCGCCGTGCGTGGGCACGTCGAACCCGGCGAGCAGGTTCAGCAGCGTCGACTTGCCCGAACCGGACGGACCGACGATGGCGGTCATGTGGCCGGGCGCGAAGGCCGCGTCGACGCGGCGCAACGCCGGAACCTCGCCGGAACCGGTGCGGTAGACCTTGGAGAGCTCTTCGGCACGCAACACGCCGACCATGCTACCGCGCCTGGTGAAGCGCCCGCGCCCGCGACGGTGCCGGAGCCCATGCTCGGCACGTCACCGACCGCCGGCCCGGCTCGCCGCCTTGGCGCTGCGCGCCGTTCAGCGTCCGCCGGAGCTGCCGCCGCCCCCGCCGCCGCCGCCCCCGCCGGACGACGAGCCGCCCGAGGACGCCGAGGCCGATGCCGAGCTCAGCGCGCTGCTCAAGGACGAGATCGACGACGACAGGCCCGCCAGGTCGGAGACGCCGCGCGCCGTGCCCATCCAGGCGGCGCGCCGCACCATGTCGCTCTCGTCGACGCCGGCCAACGGCGCCGCTCGGCGCAGCGTGCGCAGGTACTTCTCGGCCACGCCCATGGCCGCCGCGTAGCAGTAGTACACGTCCCAGAGGCCGAAGAAGTCGAGCGGAGCGTCCTTCATGCGGGTGTAGTCGGTGAGGGTCCGCTTGAACCCCTGCCAGCCGTAGACCTCGGCGGCGATCTCGGGTCGCCACGCCGGCACGGCCACCAGCGCGGTGACGAGCGTCGCGATGCTCACCACCACCCCCGCCACGAAGAAGGCGCTGGCGGCACCGCTGGTGAGGACGATGCCGAGCACGCTGATGCCGGCTGCCAGCAGGCCGCGCAACGCAGCGCGGTTGGTGGCCTTGCGGCTCTCGGGGTCGGTCAGCTCGCCGCCTCGCTGGGCCTCCAGCCACTTCCGCACGCTCGGTCCCCAGCGCCGCATGAAGGTGCTGGCGTTGCGTTCCGAGTAGCTCTTGAGCTCGCGGAACTCGAGGAAGTCGGGGTCGCCGCGGCGGTGCGTCTTGGCGGCCGCCTCGAGGTAACCGAGCACGCTCGCTTCGAACGGCAGCAACGTGAGCTTCGACTGCTGCGGGTTCAGCCGCATCTGGAAGTTGCGCCCCTTCGGCTCGAACGCGCCGAAGCCGCGCCGCGCCAGGTCCATGATGGTGGCGTGGAACGCCGCGCCCATGCGGCCTTGCTGGTAGCTCTGGTCGAGGATGGTGGTGACGGCCGCCGGCGGCAGGTCGGACGGCGGCTCGAACGGGTACTTCATGCCGTCGCCTTGGGGCTCGCGTCCGTACCGGCGGTAGTCGCGCCACACACTGCGCCCGTACCACCCCACCAGCGCGAGGACGGCGACGGCCCAGAGCGGGCTGGCGCGCAGGCGGTCGAACCACGACAGACGCTGCACCAGCACCCTGCTCACTTGCTGGTAGCCGGCCCCGTCTTCGGTCACGACGTCGACGAGGCTGGTGCCGACGGGGAGCGCGTCGACCTCGCACCGGAAGGAGGTGGTGCCGCTGCACACGCCGCGGCGTCCATCGACCACCCAGCGCACCTCGGCGATGCCGTCCACGTCCGAAGCCGAGCCGGCGATGACGATGCGGTCCGCACCCGTCTCGAGGCGGCCCTGCACCTGCACGAACGGCGACTCCGCGACGTTCACCCGCGCCACCTGCGCCTCGTCGCGCAGCAAGTCCTCCATCATCGGTCGATCGCCGCGGATGGTGAACAGGGCCGGGTCCATCAGGTACCGAACCTCGACGCCGCTGCCGCTGGGGATGCGGCCGAACTGCACACGCAGCGTGGCGCGGTCGTCGGAGAGGGTGACGCGCGGCATCTCGGGGTTGGCGTAGCGGTGCACGTAGGCGTCGTACGGCTCGGCCATGGCGCCGGGGGCGCGAACGGTCAGGTCGTAGCCGGCCACGCCGGGATGGTTGCGCTCGAGCGGGTTCCAGTACCACTGCACCACGTCGGCGTAGGCGTCGACGGTCCCTTCGAGGCGGTAGACGTAGCGGACGCGGCGTTCGGACACGCGCTGGGCGTTGCGCACCACGAGCTCCGTGCCAGGCGTGCCGTCCTCACACGCTTGGGTGAAGGCGGTGGCGGACGGCCCGGGGCTCACGGCGCCGGAGCCGTCGAGCAGCGTCAGGCGCTGGTTGGCGCCGTGCTCGACGCACACGAACGCCTCGCCGAAGTCGCCGTTGGTCCACAGCGTGCGGGTGTCGTCGATGACGACGCTGCCGTCGGCCCCGATCGTGACCGACTGCACCACGTCGCGCCACTCGTAGGTCTGGGACCATGCCAACGCCGACGCCGTCAAGGCGGACAGCGCCAGGGCCACGTTCCGTAGGGATCGCAGGAGGCGTCGCATGGCCCCCATGCTACCGGAGCGGTTCGCGAACGTTGGGGCAGATGCCGCGTTCGCCACGTTGCGTGTTGCGCGGTCCGGCCCGCGCGCCCGGCCCGGCTCCCGCGGCCAGGCACCCCGGGCGTCGGGTCGTGCCGTGCGCTACTCGCGCGCCACGGCCACCGCGATCGGGATGCGTGACGCGCGCGCCGCCGGGACCAACCCCGACAGCAGCCCCATCACCAGTGCCACCAACGCGGCGAACAGCACCAGGCGTGGCGTCACCGCCGCGACGGACAAGCCGACGAGGTTCTCGGCCACGCGGTTCACTGCCACCACGCCGAGCCTGCCGATCCCGACGCCGGCGGCCGCGCCGGCCAACGACAGCAGCACCGACTCGGCCTCCACCAGGCCGAAGAGGAAGCGGGGCTTGGCGCCTACGGCGCGCACCACGCCGAACTCGCGGGTACGCTCGAACACGCTCATCATCATGGTGTTCGCCACCGCGATGGCGCCGACCAGCAACGCGATCGCGCTGATGCCGAGCCGCACCGCGTCGGAGATGCGCAGTGCGTCGCGCATCACGCTCAACAGGTCCGATTGCGTCTGTGCCGTCACCTCGGGATACGCCTCGCGGATGGCGGCTGCTACGGTCTCGGCCTGCTCGGGGCGTTCGAGGTCGAGGGCCAGCAGGCTGTAGCGGTCCTCGACGCCGATGGCGCGTTGCAGCGTCGCCAACGGGACGATGATGACGTTCTCGAGGAACCCGCCATCGGAACCGACGATCCCGACGACCTCCAAGCGCGTCTGCGGGTTCAGCCGCAACTCCTCGCCCAGTTCGATGCCGTTGCGCTCGGCGGCCGTCACCCCCACCACGACCACGTTGGCGCCTTCGTCGGCCTCGCTCAGGCCGCGGCCGGTGAGCACGCGCGCGTTCATGAACATCGCCTCGAGCGGCACCGACATCGGGAACGCCTCGAACACGAACGACTGCGTGGCGCTGAGTCCGGCACGCAAGTAGAGCAGGACCGGCGTGACGGAGCGCAGCCCGAAGCGTTCGCGCTCCTGCTCGAAGGTGGCCAGGTAGGAAGCAGGGAGTTCCGGCGTGGTGGGGAAGAACTCGCTCGGCGAGCCGCCGTAGGTGAGCTGGATGTCGGGACCGATGGACGCGAGCTGGTCGACGAAGACACGACGCAGACCCTCACCCAGCGACAAGAACACCACCGTCGATCCCACCGCCACGGCGATCCCGAGAGCGGTGAGGAAGGTGCGCAACGGCCGCTGCCGCAACGCGGCGAGGGCAAGCGTCCAGGTCATCGTCCAGGTCGTGCCCGCGCTCATGGGTTCTGGAACGCGCGACCCACCACGGCACCACTGGACCCGAGCAGGAACGGCGTGCCGTCGGCCACCGTCACCTCGACCCCGGCGGCGTTGCCGACGTGGAGGTAGACGGGCAGGTCGAACAGGTAGGTCTGACCCGGCTCGGCGGTGGTGTACACCAGGCGCTCGCCCTCGTTGCGTGCCGTGCCGCGGTAGACCTCGAGCCAGGTCGAGGCGCGGATCTGCAACGCGATCTGGTTCGAGCCGACCGCGCCCGTGTCGTCGGCCGGGGCGGCGGCCACCGCCGGCATCGGCTCCAGTGCGACGTCGAACGTGCCGCCCTGGCTCATGTCGACGACCTGCTCGCTCGGCTGGTAGCCCTCCAGCGTGACCCGGATCTGGCGGCCGCTGCGCGCCGTCACCGGCGCGTCGCGGATCGGCGTGACGCCTGGCAGCGCGAAGCCGTCGATGGTGACGCTGGCTCCCTCGGGTGTCGAGGTAACGGTGACGAGCACGGTGCGCGGCTCCGCCGACGCGGACTCGGCGGTCGTGGCGTCGCCACCGCCGGCCCCTGCGGCGGCCGCGCCGGCACGCTCGGCGGGCGCGCCGTCGGAAGGTGCGGCGGCGGGTGCCGGGGTGATGGCTGCGCTGCCGCCGGACGCGGTGCCGGCGCCGGCCGTGGTCGGGGTGCGTGTCGGCCGGAACAGCAGCGTCTGGAAGCCCCATACCGCGAGCGCCACGAGCACAACGACCATCAACAGCGTCGGGATCAGCGGACCGATCCGAGGTAGCGAGGCGCGCCGCGTGGCGGTGGACGACGACCGTTTGGGCGTGGGCGGCGGTTCGCCCCGGCGCTCCTGCTCGAGCCGGAGTTCCAACGTCGTCAGGCCGCCCGCGCGTCTGCGCTCCGCTTGGTAGGCGGCCATGGCCCGTTCGTTGGAGATCCCTACCGCCTGGGCGTACAGCCGGACGAAGTTGCGGGTGTACACGTCCTCCGGCAGGTCGTCGAAGCGGCCCTCCTCGAGGGCGCGTAGGTACTCCTTGCGCACGTGCGTGAGTTCGGCGATGTCGGAGAGCTCCAGCCCCTTCGCCGCGCGCGCTTCGCGCAGCATGGTGCCGAAGTCGGCGGGTCGTCCGGTGCCTTCTCGGTCGGCGCCCGGGGCGGCGGCGTGCCCGCCGGCGTCCGCCGCGCGGCGGGCGTCTCGGTCGTCGCTCATGCGTTCCTTTCCGCGACGCGAGGTGCCACGGCGTCAGGCGTCGAGCTCGAACGTCGATCGGCCTGCCGCCGCGCGAGCGCTGCCGCGATCCGTCCGGCGAGGACGGCGTTCTCCTCGAGCAGACGCAAGTTGACGTCGACCGTGCGCCCTTCCGAGCGGGCGTCGAGGCGCGCGAGCAGGTACGGGGTGGTGGCGCGGCCGCGCACGCCGGCGACCTTGGCGTCGGCGCGTGCGCCGGCCAGCAGGCGCGCGAAGGTGTCGGCGTCGAGACCGTCGCTCACGGGATGGCTGAGCAAGACGCCACTCCCTAGGCCGAGCGCGCGCTGCGCGAGGACCACGGCGGCGGCCTCGTCCGCGCTCTCGACGGTGCTCGGTAGCGCCAGGTCGGTGGTCGGGACGAGGAACCCCGCGAGTCGGTCGCTGCGGTAGCCGACCACCGGGACACCCAGGGTCTCCAACCGCTCGAGGGTGGCGGCGGCGTCGAGGATGCTCTTCGGGCCGGCGCACACCGTTAGCAACGGGTAGCGCGCAAGCGCCAGCAAGTCGGTGGACTCGTCGAAGGGGGCGTCGTGCACGCCGCCGATGCCGCCGGTGGCGAAGACGTCGATGCCAGCCGCGTGAGCGGCGAAGAGGGTGGCGGCGACGGTGGTGCCGGCGTCGGCGCCGGCGGCCACCAGCGCGGCCAGGTTCCACAGCGACGCCTTGTCGGCAGGTCCGGACGCCAGGTGCACCAGCTCGTCGTCCGACAGGCCGACGATCACGCGGCCAGCGACGACGCCGATGGTGGCCGGAACCGCCCCCTGCTCGCGCACCAGCGCTTCGAGGCGGCGTCCGACGTCGAGGTTGCGCGGCCGTGGCAGGCCGTGCGTCAGCACGGTCGACTCCAGTGCTACCACCGGCGCCCCCCGAGAGATCGCGTCGGCCACGTGCGTGGCGATGACGATGGAGGTGCGTGGGTTCACGCGGGTCATTGTACTCCAGGGCAGCATGAGGACCGCCCACCGTGCAAGCCGCGCAGGCGCCTGCGATCGGCTTCGCCGGTGCGCGTGGCCGACGCGACGTCGCCGTGCTAGGCTCCCTACGTGAACGTGCCGGAGTTGCAGAGTGTGCTGCCCTGGGTTCAGCAGATCGGCTTCGGTGCCGTAGCCGGGTTCGTCGCCGGCTACGCCTTGAAGAAGGTCGGCAAGTTGGTCGCACTGGCCATCGGCGTGCTCTTCATCGTCATCCAGCTCCTCGCCTGGTGGGGGTTCCTCAGCGTCAACTGGGGCGTGGTGCAGGACACGGTGGACCCCCTCCTCGCGTCGGACTCGCTGGGCCAGGCCTGGCGCGGGCTCGTCACCGTGCTCACCTACAACATCCCGTTCGCGGCCGCGTTCGTGCCGGCGCTGGTGCTGGGCATCCGGCGCGGCTGATACCTGAGCGAACCACACTCAACCTCCTTGACATCGTTGCTGGGCGGTCGATAGCATGGGGACCAGTTGGCACTCGCGGTATGCGAGTGCCAAACATCTGTCCACCCCATCCCGGAGGAGCCCATGGCGAACCAGAAGATGAACCTGAAGCCGCTTGGTGACAAGGTGATCGTCGAGGTCATCGACGAGCCCCAGACGACGGCCAGCGGCATCGTGCTGCCCGACACGGCCAAGGAGAAGAGCCAGCGCGGCAAGGTGCTCGCGGTCGGCAGCGGCAAGATGCTCGACAGTGGCCAGCGCGAGCCGATGGAAGTCAAGGTCGGCGACACCGTGGTGTTCGCCAAGTACGGCGGCACCGAGATCAACCTGGGCGGCCAGGAGCTGATGATCCTGAGCCAGCGCGACATCCACGCCATCGTCGAGTGACCGCCTAGGCGCGTCGGCGGTCTCCCCGCGCCGCGCCCACCGAACGACCACCCACCCCCACCCATCTCATCAGGATCGAACGGAGCAACCATGGCCAAGGAACTGATCTTCAAGGAAGAAGCGCGCCGCAGCCTCGAGCGCGGCGTGAACGCCGTCGCCAACGCCGTCAAGGTGACGCTCGGCCCGAAGGGCCGCAACGTCGTACTCGAGAAGAAGTTCGGCGGGCCGACCATCACCAAGGACGGCGTCACCGTCGCCAAGGACATCGAGCTGCCCGACAACCTCGAGAACATCGGCGCCAAGCTGCTGATCGAGATCGCCAGCAAGACCAACGAGATCACCGGTGACGGCACCACCACCGCCACCGTGCTTGGCCAGTCGATCGTGCGCGAAGGCCTGCGCAACGTCGCGGCCGGCGCCAGCCCGCTGGCGCTGAAGCGCGGCATCGAAGCGGCCGTCGACGCTGCGGTCGCCAGCATCGCCTCGATGGCCAAGCCGGTCGAGGACAGCAAGGCGGTCGCCGAGGTGGCCTCCATCTCCGCCAACGATCCTGCCGTCGGCAAGATCATCTCCGACGCCATGGACAAGGTCGGCCGCGACGGCGTCATCACCGTCGAAGAGTCGAAGACCCTCGAGACGGAACTCGACGTCGTCGAGGGCATGCAGTTCGACAAGGGCTACATCAGCGCCTACTTCATCACCGACTCCGACGCCATGGAGGCGGTGCTCGAAGACACCTACATCCTCATCCACGAGAAGAAGATCTCCGCGCTGAAGGACCTCCTGCCGGTCCTCGAGCAAGTCGCCCAGACCGGCAAGCCGCTCTTGATCATCGCCGAGGACATCGAAGGCGAAGCGCTCGCGACGCTGGTCGTGAACCGCCTGCGCGGCACCCTCAACATCGCCGCCGTCAAGGCCCCGGGCTTCGGGGACCGCCGCAAGGAGATGCTCAAGGACATCGCGGCCGTCACCGGCGGCGAGGTCATCAGCGAGGAACTCGGCCACAAGCTCGAGAACGTGCGCCTCGCCCAGCTCGGCCGCGCCAAGCGCGTGCGCGTGAGCAAGGACGAGACCACCGTCATCGAGGGCCAGGGCTCGGCCGAGACCATCCAGGAGCGCATCAAGGGCATCCGCTCCGAGCTCGACAACACCGACAGCGACTACGCGCGCGAGAAGCTCCAGGAGCGCCTGGCCAAGCTCGCGGGCGGCGTCGCGGTGATCCGCGTCGGCGCGGCCACCGAGACCGAGCTGAAGGAGAAGAAGCACCGCTTCGAGGACGCCCTCTCGACCGCCCGCTCGGCCGTCGAGGAAGGCATCGTGGCGGGTGGCGGCGTGACGCTGATCCACGCCGTCGACGCGGTCAAGAAGGCGGCGGAAGCGCTGCACGGCGACGAGCGCACCGGCGCGATGATCCTGATGCGCGCGCTGGAAGAGCCGGCCCGCCAGATCGCCGCGAACGCAGGCGCCGAGGGCAGCGTGGTCGTCAACGCCATCAAGAACAACAACGACGGCAAGTACGGCTACGACGCTGCTACCGACCAGTACGTGCCCGACATGTTCGCCGCCGGCATCGTCGACCCCGCGAAGGTGACGCGCACGGCGCTGCAGAACGCCGCCTCCATCGGTGCGCTGATCCTCACCACCGAGGCCGTCATCGCCGACAAGCCCGAGAAGGAAGACAAGTCCGCGCCGCCCATGCCGGGCGGCGACATGGGCGGGATGGACTTCTGAAACCCGCCTGAGCCGCGGCGCCCAGCGCGCCGCGGCCGGTGAGAGGCGCCCCGGACCCTGCCGTGGCGCCTCTTCTCGTTCCCGCCGCGACCCACCGTGGCG
>CAZACZ010000069.1:0-15413 GCA_964483695.1 uncultured bacterium
CCGCCTCCTGGTCAGCGCGCCGCCTCCTCCCGGCGATCGTGCGCCATCGGGAGCTCGCCGAGCGCCGCGGTGGCCAGGGACGTGACCTCGGCACGAAGCTCGGACGTCAGCTCGAAGCGCGCCGCCGCCAACGACGGCTGCAGCTGCTCGAGGCTGCGCGCCCCGACGATCGGTGCGGTGACGCCGGGGTGCGAGCCGGCCCACGCCACCGCCAGGGTGACGGGGCTGACGCCGACGCGCTGCGCGAACGCCACGAACGCGTCGGCCAGCTCGTAGTAGGCGCCGAGGCCGTAACGCGCGACGTAGTTCGCGTTCTGCACCAGACGACCCTGCTCGGGTGCGCGGCCGACGCCGTACCTGCCCGTGAGCAAGCCGGCGCCGAGCGGGCTGTACGTCATCACGCCCAGGCCTTCGGCCTGCGCCATCGGCAGGATCTCCACTTCCGCCTGCCGCTTGGCGAGGCTATACATCGGTTGCAGCACGCTGAAGCGCGACCAGCCGCGCAGCTCGGACACGCCCAGCGCCTTCATCACCTGCCACGCCGCCCAGTTGCTGACGCCGACGTACAGCACCAGGCCGCGCCGCACCAGGTCGTCGAGCGCCTCGAGCGTCTCGTCGAGGTGGGTGTCGGGGTCGAAGCGGTGCAGCAGGTAGACGTCCAGGCGATCGGTACCGAGGCGGCGGAGTGACGCCTCGACCGCCTGCACGATGTTCCGCCGCGAGGCGCCGAGGGCGTTCGGGTCGTCGCCGGTGCGCCCGGTCACCTTGCTGACGATCACCAACTCGTCGCGCGCGCCGCGCATCAGACGCCCCAGCACCTCCTCCGAGCGCCCGCCGTTGTAGACGTTGGCGGTGTCGAAGAAGTTGATGCCGGCGTCGCGTGCCGCGGCGAACATGCGGCCGGACTCGGCCTCGTCGGCGGTGCCGCCGAACTCCATGGTGCCGAGGCAGAGTCGAGAGACGCGTACGCCGGTGCGGCCTAGCAGGCGGTAGTCCATGGGGCTCCGATCCGATGCGATGGCGCGGTCGATGGTGGGTGAGTCGCGGGTCCGACCATCGCCCATGGTATCGGACGCCTAGTCGCGACGCACCCGCACGCGCTCCTCGTGCTCGTCGGTGGGCCCGTGCCCCGAGACGTACGCCAGGTCACCCACGATCTTCATCCGCTGGAACGGACGCTCGGGCGGGTTCGCATCGAACCGCTACCAGAGTTCCTGCAGCCTTGCTTCGATGCCGACCGTGCCGTTCGCCCTAGCCGATGCTCTCCTGGCGCGCGGTGTCGCCCAGGCTGGGTAGTCGGCCGACAACCTCTGCGTGGGGTGGCACGGCGCCCCGATACGCGATCTTGAAGGCCGCCAACCGGTTCGCAACGTTGGCACCGTCGGCGCCGCACTTCAGCCCCACCACGCCCAGGCCGCGCGTGGCCGCCGTGAGGGGCGACTAGCCCTTCACCCCCGTCCCCGCGATCCCCGTGGTGATGAAGCGCTGCAGCAGCGAGAACACCAGCGTGATCGGCAGCAGCGTCATCACCGTCATCGCCAGCACGAAGTGCCACTGCACTTGAAGTTCGCCCTGGAAGGCGTTGAGGCCCACCTGGAGGGTGAACAGCTCGCTGCGGGTCAGCACGATGAGGGGCCAGAGGAAGTCGTTCCAGCGCCACATCACCGAGAAGATGGCCAGCACCGCCAGCGCCGGCGCCGCCAGCGGCAGCACGATCTGCCAATAGATGCGCCACTCCGAGGCGCCGTCGATGCGGCCGGAGTCGAGCATCTCGTCGGGGATGGTGAGCATGTACTGGCGCAGCAGGAACACGCCGGTGGGGGTAGCCGCGCCGGGGATGATCACGCCCCACAGGGAGTTCACCCATCCCACCTGGGTCACGACCAAGAAGACCGGCACCAGGATCACGCTGATGGGGATCATGAGGGTGGCGAGGATGACGACGAACACCACGTTCCGCCCGCGGAAGCGGTACTTGCTGAGGGCGAAGGCGGCCATGCTGTTGATGACCAGCGTCAGCAGCGTCGCCACCACCGTCACCACCACGCTGTTGCGCAGGTAGGTGGCGAAGTCGAAGCGGCGGAACGAGTCGGTGTAGTTCTCCGTCGCCAGGCGCACCCGCCGCACGGGCGTGCGGCGGTCGATGGGGACGGCGATGGTATCGCCCGGGTCGGCGGGGTCGATCATCTGGGCCACCAGCCCCACGCGCCGCACCTGCGCCAGCCGGGCCGTGGTGCCGTCGTCGAGGACGACGTCGTACAGCTCCAGCGGCGCGTCGTAGCCCTCCACCACTACGGTGTCGTGCGCCAGCGGCAGCAGCGTGGGGGGGAACTCGAGGAGGTTCGCCTGGGTCTTGAACGACGACAGCACCAGCCACGCCACCGGTCCGAACATGATCACCACGCCCAGCGCCAGGTACACGTAGGTGAGCACGTCGGCGGCGGTCCACCGCTTGCCGCCCTGGCGACGCCCGAGGAAGCGGCGCAGCGTCGTCACGCCAAGTACCTCTCGCTGCCGCGCCCGAGGCGCAGCTGGATCAGGGTGGCCACGAGCAGCACCACCCCGAGCGTGACGCTGGCGGCGGCCGCAAGGCCGAAGCGTTGGCTCTGCGCCGCGAAGCCGGTGGTGTAGATGTACTGCACCATCAACAGCGTGGCGCTGCCCGGGCCGCCGCCGGTGAGGACGAACACCTCGTCGAACATCTGCACTGCGCGCACCAGCGCCAGCACCAGGACGACCATCATGGTGGGCATCAGCAGCGGCAGCGTGACGTGCCGGAACGCCTGTCGCCGCGACGCGCCGTCGATGGCACTGGCGTCGTACAGCTCGGTCGGGATGCTCTGCAGGCCGGCCAGCAGGATCAGGGTGTAGAACCCCATGTGCGCCCAGATGCTGACCAGGATCACCCACGTCATCGACCACCCCGCGTCGAGCAGGAACGGCACCGGCTCGCGCCCGAGGGCGATGAGCAGGGCGTTCAGCACGCCGTCGCGCTGCAGGATCCACTTCCAGATCAGCGCCACCACCACCGGCGACAGCAGCACCGGGTAGAAGAACACGCTGCGGAAGAAGCCGCGCGCCACGATGCGGCGGTTCAGCACCAACGCAGTAAGGAGCGAGATCACCACCATCCCGCTCACCTGGAACGTGACGAACACGCCGGTGTTGCGCGCGGCGCGCCAGAAGCGGTCTTCCAGGCAGGTGTTGGGGTCGGTGTAGTCGGTGCAGGTGAGCAGGCGCTCGAAGTTGTCGAGCCCGACGAACGGCCGGTCTTGCGGGTAGAGCTCGGTGCCGCCGGTCATGGCGTAGTAGACGTCGAGCGTCATCGGGAACAGGACGAAGACGCCGAACACCAACAGGTTCGGCAGCAGGAACGCGTACGGCATGCGGCGCACGCCGAGCACGCGTTGCAGCGGCTCCATCACCAGCCCGACGGCGTTCATCGCCAGGGCGTAGACCGCCGAGAAGGCGGCATCCGCCCATCGGGCCAGCTGCCTGGCCGGACGTTCGCTACCTGTCACGCGGCAGCGCGAGCCTCAGCGCGCGCCGGCTTCCTTCAGCGCCTGGTCGATGTCGTCTTGCATGCGCTCGAGCGCCTGGTCGAGCGTCAGCTCGCCCACGAACACCTGCGTCAGACGGTCCCGGATGGCGTTGTAGACGACGAAGTTGAAGGGGTACGCCTGCAGCTGGTAGGCGATCGGGTCGAGCTTCGGCACCTCGGCCGCGAACACCTCGAGCGCTGCCTTCGCCTGCGCGACGTCGGTGACGAAGTCGACGCCGCGTTCGGCCAAGCCCAGGTGGCCCGGGATGAACAGGGTGCGGCCGTAGAACTCGGCCAGTACGTCCTCGCTCGCGAGGAACTCCATCAGGCGCGTGACCTCTTCGGGGTGCTCGGTGCCGGCCATGGCCACCAGCGCGGCGCCGCCCGGCATGCCGGTGCAGGCCGCCGGGCCGCACGGGTTCGGCACGACCTGCCAGTCGAACGCGTCGCCGATCAGGTTGGCGAACTGCCCCACCTGCCAGCTGCCCGACATGTACAGCACCACCTGCGCGTTGACGAAGAACTCGTTGCCGGCGACGTAGTTCCCGCCGGACCCGATCCAGGTCTCGGGGTTCATGGTTCCGTCGGCGTGCCAGTCGATCATGCGCTGCAGCATCGCGCGCATGCCCGGGTCGTCGAGCTTGGCGTGGCCGTCCTCGCCGAAGAGCTTGGCGCCCATGCTGATGGCCGGCCCGGCCAGGCGATGACCGGTGCGGTCCATCACCATGGCGTACGGCGTTCCGGTGGCTTCCGCCACCTGCCGGGTGGCCGCGGCCCACTCGTCCCAGGTGGTGGGGCCTTCGGGCACGGCGATGCCGGCTTGGTCGAAGAGCGTGCGGTTGATGAACGGCCCGGTGACGGTGAGCTGCGTCATGAAGCCGGGGATGGCGTCGGAGCCGGCGGGGCGCATCCAGTCGAGGAACGGCCCGAAGTTGGCGTCCCAGTACGCCGGGTCACTCAGGTACGGGCGCATGTCGAGGAAGTACTCGGAGAGCCCACCCAGGTCGGTGACGCGGGCGAGGTCGGGGCCTTGGCCCGAGGCGAGCTGCAGCGGCAGCGCCTGCTGGATGCCGGCGGCGTACGGCACCGTGTCCATCACGACCTCGATGCCGGGGTTCTCCGCTTCGAAGCGGTCGAGGAGGTCGCGCAGGACGACGCCCTCGCTGCCGTCGTCGTACCAGGTCAAGCGTAGCTGGACTTGCGCCGAGGCGCTGGCGCCCAGCAAGACGAAGCCAGCGAGCGCAGCGATGAGCCCCGCTCGGGCTGCTTGGCGGATTCCCTGGAACATCGTTCCCTCCCAGTCGACGTGCGTTCGAGATGCGTCGGGCGTGAGGCGATGATACGTCCTGGGCGGGGCGGACGGCCTCGGCAGGCGCCCTCAGCTCGGCAACGTCACGTTGGCGGCGTCCAGCAGACCGCGCACGGCCGCGAACTCCTCGCGGGTCAGCTCCCAGCTTCCCGCCTGGGCGTTGCGCCGCACCTGCTCGGGCGTGGTCGCGCCGGCGATGACGCTGGCCACGGGCGCGTGCGCCAGGAGGTAGGCGAAGGCGAGGTCCACCAGTTCGCGGCCGCGCGCTTCGGCGAACACCACCAGCGCCTCCACCAGGTCGAGCACCTCGGGCGTGAGCATCGCCTCCCATCGCGGGCTCCCGGTGACGCGCGTGCCGGCAGGCAGCGGCTTGCCCTTGCGGTACTTGCCGGTCAGGATGCCGGAGAGCAGCGGGAAGTAGGGCAGGAACGCCACCTGCAGGCGCTCGCAGGCGGGCAGCACCTCGGCCTCGGCTTCGCGCCGGATCATGCTGAACTCGTTCTGGACGCTCACGAAGCGCGGCGCGCCGGCGTGCACGGCGTCCTCGGCTTCCTGGAGCTGGGCGGCGCCGAAGTTCGAGCAGCCGATCTCGCGCACCTGCCCACGCCGGACCGCCTCGGCCAACGCGCCGAGCGTGTCGGCGATGGGCACGTTCGGGTCGGGCATGTGCAGTTGGTAGAGGTCGACGTGGTCGGTGCCGAGGCGCCGCAGGCTGGCCTCGAGCGCGCTGCGGACGTCCTCCGGCCGGGCGCCGGCGGGGGCCTTGGTGTTGCGCGGATGGCCGAACTTGGTGGCGATGACCACCTGGTCGCGCCGGCCGCGCAACGCTTCGCCCATCAGGCGCTCGCTCTCGGTGCCGCCGTAGAGGTCGGCGGTGTCGAGGAACGTGACGCCGGCGTCGATGGCGGCGTCGAGGACGTTCCTGGTGCGGGCCAGGTCGAGCCGGGCGCCGAAGTTGTTGCAGCCGAGGCCGACGACGGATACGTTCAGCGAACCGATGGGGCGGGTCTTCATGCGGGTGCCTCCTAGGATCCGTCAGCGTACCGCGCCGCCCCCGGTCGCGAGCGCCTATATTGCGTTCAGGTACGGGCATCCAACCGCTCTCCCGGATGGAGGGGGTGAAGCCATGGTCGCTGTCACGCGTCGCCCGGCGTGGGTGTTGGTGGTCGTCGCGTCGGCCGTCCTCGCCGCGCTGGCCGCTTGCGGCCCGAGCCAGGCCGAGCGCGAGCTCACCGCCGCGAACGAGGCACTGCGTTCCCAAGTCGCCTCGCTCGAGGCCGACCTGGGCGCCGAGCGCGCCGCGTCGGCCACGATGCGCACCGACCTCGAGTCGGCACGAGCGGCGCTGGACGGTGCGAGCGCCGAGGCAGCCACGCTCCGGAGCGAACTGGAAGCGTTGCGGAGCGAGCACGCCACGCTGGGCACCGAAGCCGATGCGTTGCGTGCCGAATCCGATGCGCTTCGCGCCGATGGTCGGACCGTCCAGGCCGCCTACGAAGCGCTGCAAGCCGAGTCGGACGGGATGCGAGCCGAGCTCGATGCCCTCCGGGGCGAGCTCGACACCCTCCGCGGCGAGTTCGATGCGTCCGTGGTCGCGCTCGACGCCATGACCACCGAGCGCGATGCCGGCCGCGCCGACCTGGCGTCGGCGCAGGCCGAGGTGGAGGAGTTGCGTGCCCGGGTCGTGGAGCTCGAAGCGAGTGCGGACGACGCCGCCACCGAGCTCGAGGCGACGCGCCAGGCACTCTCCGAGGCCGAGGCGCGCGCGAGCGGGGTCGCCGGCGAACGCGATGCGGCCGAGAGCGAAGCCACGCGCCTTGGCGAACGGCTCGCGTCGACCCAGGCGGCGCTCGACGCGGCCGAGACGCGCGCGGCGGACGCCGAGGAGCGCGCCGTGCAAGCCGAGGAGCGCGCCGTGCAAGCCGAGACGCAACGCAGCCAGACCGACGCACGCCTGGCGGAGGCCGAGGTCCGCGCCGCCGATGCCGAGGCGAAGGCGATCGCGGCCGAGGACCGCGCGGCTGCCGCGGACGCCAGCGCCGCAGAGGCCGCGACCAACGCCGCGCAAGCCGACGAGCGCACGACCCAAGCCGCGCAGGCGGCCGCCGCGGCCGAGGCGCGCACGGACATCGCCGAGCGGCAGGTGGTGGAGGCCACCGGACGCGCGGAGGAGGCGACCCGCACGGCGCAAGAAGCCCAGGCGGCAGCGGACGCGGCCGAGACCCGCGCCTCCGAAGCGTTGGCGCAGCTGGCCGCGACCCAGGAGCGCTTGGCCGAGGCCGCGACCCGAGGTACCGAACTCGAGACCGAGCTGGCCTCGCTGCAGGAGCAGGTCAGCGTGGCGACCAACGAGGCTGCGCGCGTGGCCGAGGAGCGCGACGCCGCGCTTGCCGCGCGCGACGCGGCGCTCACCGACCTCGAAGCCACGCGCACCGAGCTGGACCGTGCCCGCGCCGACCTAGCGAACCTCGAACGGGCCTCCACGGCGACGCGCGCCCAGCTCGACGTGCAGGCCTCCGAACTGGCGGACGCCCAGGTACGCGCGCGGGAACTCACGGACCGGTTGGCCTCGGTGCTGGAGGAACAGGCCGGGCTGAGCGTGCTCACCGCCGAGCAGCGCGAGGAGCTGGCGGCGATCCGGGCCGAGCTCGAGGCGACGCAGGAGGTGGTCGCTCGGTTGACCGGCGCCCGCGGCATCTACACCGTGCAACCGGCCGACTCGCTGTCGAGCATCGCGACCTTCTTCTACCGCGACGGTGGCCGTTGGCCCGACATCCTCACCGCCAACGCCAACCTCATCTCCGACCCCGACCTGATCTTCCCGGGGATGGTGCTGATCGTGCCGAGCGAGACGCAACTCCAGGCGCCGTAACAACGTCGCCTGCGTGACCCACGAGCGTTCGGGCGCGGCTCACGCTCGAGTCCGCGCTACCGTGCGCTGGTGACGTCGGTCTGCGCGAAGTCGTTGCCGGTGTAGAGCAGCGGGGCCGACCGCACCTTCGCCAGCGCGTAGGCGAAGCAGTCTCCGAAGTTCAGCCCGGCAGGATGCCGACCCTTCCCGTAGCGTCCGTAGGCTCGTCGGGCGATGTCGGCCTGGTCCCGATCGAACGGGACGATCTCGATCCCGGCCTCGTGAAGGTAGAACCGAAGGTCGTGGACGCCCTCCTGGCCGAAGCGGGCATCGATCACGATGGCCGCTTCGAGGTAGGACGCCGCCGAGAGGAGCAGATGCTCCTCGGCCGCGATCCGCGCGTTGCACGCGTCGCCATCGGCCTCCGCCGACAGGACCGCCACCAGAGCGCTGGTGTCGAGGACCATCATCGCGGCATCCCGCGTCGGTCGTAGCCGAGGATCTCGTCGACGGGCCTGGCGTCGCGCACGGGAAGGGCCGCGCAGTGTGCGGCGATCTCACGCAACCGTTCGGACCTCGCCGACGCCGGCACCGGCTCCGGCAGGGCGCGAAGTGCGTCCTCCAAGGCGCGGTGCACGGCGTCCGCCATGGTGGTTCCCAACCGGTCCGCCAGGCGTCGAGCGAGCGCGTGCGTGTCCGGGTTCTTCAGGTTCAGTGCCACGGCTCCTCCAATCTCGACCTTATACCTCCATATGCTAGAAGGTATACGACCATGCGAGCCTCCGCGTACCTTCCCCGGTAGGCGCCGACGGGAAGTAGGCTGAGACAACGCCGACGTCGGTGCCGCAGGCCGTGGCCGAAGCGGTACCCTTACCCATGCCCTTGACCATGCAGCCGCACCAGGGCGAACCCCACGACGACGTCCGCTTCCACCGCGTCTCCGAGCGCGTCACCGTCGCGCTCGGACCCGTGAAGGGCGAGCGCGTGATGGCCAACGCCAGCATCGTGGTGGGCGAGCGGTTCACCGCGGTGATCGACACCATGCTCTCGCCAGCGATGATGGCGCCGGTTCGCGCCGAGGCCGAGCGCCTGGGCGGCAGGCCCGTCGCCATCGTGGTCTTCACCCACGGCGACCCGGATCACGTGCTGGGGCAGGGCGCCTTCCCCGAGGCCGTCACCGTGGCAACGGAGCGCGTGGCCGAGGTGCTTCGCACGCCCGCGGTGGTCGATCGCTACCGCACCATGCTGGCGGGTCCGGGCGGCGACCCGGAGGCCGTCACGATGCCGGAAGTGAACGTCGCCTTCGGTGCGCACGGCCGCGTGGACCTAGGCGGCGTGCACCTGGAAGCCACCTTCGTCGGCCCCGCCCACTCCCCCGGCGACACCGTGCTGTGGTGCCCGCAGGAGCGCGTGGCGTGGCCGGGCGACCTGGTGTTCCACGGGGTGTTCCCGTTCGTACGAGGGGACCTGGGGCCGTGGTTCGCCGGGCTCGAGCTGGTGGCCGGTTGGGGGCCCGAGGTCGTCGTGCCGGGCCACGGCCTGGTGGCCGGCGCCGAGGTGCTGACGCAGCAGCGGCAAGTGCTGCAGGCACTGGAGGACGACCTCACGGCGCTGCAGCGCGCCGGCGTGCCGGCCGACGAAGCGGCGCAGCGGGCGCAGGGCCGGCTCTACCGGCAGCTGCCGCTGGCAGACGAGCGCATGGCCGGCGCGGTGGCGGCGGTGTACGGCGCCCGCGAGGGTGCGACGCGCTGACGCCGCGAACGCAAGCCTGGCGCGCCGCGGAGGGCAGGCGGCGTCGCGCCGCTCACGTCCGCACCGTCGGGTCGAGCACGTCCCGGAGTCCGTCGCCCAAGAGGTTGAACCCCAGCACCGCCAGCGTGATCGCGATCCCCGGCGAGAACGCCATCAACGGCTGCACCGCCAGGTAGAGCTGGGCGTCGCTCAGCATGCCGCCCCACTCCGGCGCCGGCGGTTGCACGCCCAGGCCCAGGAACGACAGGCCCGACGCCACCAACAACGTCGAGCCGCTGCGCAGGGTAGCGAACACGATCACCGGCGCGATCACCGACGGCAACAGGTGACGCAGCATCACCCGGCCCCCGCCGGCGCCGAGCGCGTCGGCGGCCTCCACGAAGGCGCGTTCCTTCACCGCTAGCGTCGAGCCGCGCGTGAGGCGCGCGAACACCGGGATGCCGAACACCGCCGAGGCGAGGATCACCGGGCCCACGCCCGGCCCCGTGAGCGTCACCAGGCCGATGGCGATGAGGATGCCGGGGAACGCCAGCATCACGTCCGCGACGCGCATCGAGAGGCTGTCGACCCAACCGCCCGCGAACCCCGACCAGAGCCCCCACGCGCCGCCCACCAACGCGCCCAGCATGGTGGCGGCCAAGCCGATGGTGATCGAGTACCGAGCGCCTGCCAGGACGCGGCTGAGCGTGTCGCGACCGAAGGCATCGGTACCCAGCCAGTGGCCCGGTTGGCTGCCGGCGGTGAGCAGCATGTAGTTCGGCTTGGCCGGGTCGTAGGGCGCGATCCACGGGCCGAGCAGCGCCAGCAGCACGAAGAACGCGGTAAGCACCAAGCCGATGGACCCGCTGCGGTGGCGCAGCAGCCGCGCCAGGGCGCTCTTGCGCTTGCGCGGGCGCGCCAGGGCACCTGCGGGCGGCGGACCCGCCGACGCCGCCGACGCCGCCGACGCCACGGACGCGGCGGACGCTTGGGGCGAGGGACCCGTAGCCCCAGCGCCGCCCCCTACCGGCCCGCGCCCGTCAGCCATAGCTGATCCTCGGGTCGATGGCGGCGTACAGCACGTCGACGATCAGGTTGATGAGCACGAACTGCAGCGCGAACACCAGCAGCAAGCCTTGGATGACGGGGTAGTCGCGCGCCTCGATCGACTGGATGAGCAGCCAACCGAGGCCGTGGAAGTTGAACACCGTCTCGACGATGACGGTGCCGGAGAGCAGGAACCCGAACTGCAACCCGACGATGGTGAGCACCGGGATGAGGGCGTTGCGGATGGCGTGCTTGCCGATCACCCGGCCGGCCGCGAGGCCCTTGGCGTACGCGGTGCGGATGTAGTCGTTGCCGAGGGTCTCGAGCAGGCTCGAGCGAGCGAAGCGCGCGATGGTGCCGAGGCCGGCCGCGGCGAGCGTGACGGCCGGCAGCACCAGGCCGCGCGGCGATACGCTGCCCGCCACCGGCAGCACGCGCCATTCGACGGCGAAGAGGTAGATGAGCAGGATGCCCAGGAAGAACGACGGCGTGCTGATGCCGAGGATCGACGTGGAGGTGATGGCGAGGTCCACCACGCTGCCGCGGCGCAGCGCTGCCGCCACGCCCAGCAGCACGCCCACCAGCGTGGCGGCCGTGATGGCGATGCTGGCCAGCACCACGGTGGCGCGGAAGTGGCGGACGATGAGTTCCGAAGCCGGGACGTTCGCGCGGTAGGAGCGCCCCAGGTTCCCCTGCGCCAGCCCCTTCACGAACAGCACGAACTGCTCGGGCACCGAACGGTCCAGGCCGAACTGCTTGCGCGCCGCCTCGACGGTGGCGAGGTCGGCGTCGGTGCCGACGTAGAGGCGCGCCGGGTCGCCCGGGAGCGCACGCACGAAGAAGAAGATCAGCACGACCACCCCGAGCAGCGTCGGGACGGCTTGGACCAGGCGTTTGAGGACGTAGAAGGTCATCGGGGCAGGTCGAGGCGGCCTAGCGGAACCGGGCTCCTGCCCAGCGTACCCGGGCGCAGACCGGGTGGGGACCCCTTGCGGGGGCCCCCACCCAGGCTGCTTACCGGGCGGCGCTCAGCGGAACGCGGCGCGGCGCGCGTCGATGGTGTTGTCGGGCGAGTTCTCGACACCCGTGATGCTCAAGGAGCGCCCGGCGATGGTGTTGGGGCTGTACAGGAACACCCACGGGGCGTCCTGCCAGATGATCGACTGCGCCTCGGCGTAGATCGCCTTGCGCTGCTCCGGGTCGCCGGTGCGGCGGCCGGCCAGCACCAGTTCCTCCACCCGGTCGTTGCTGTAGAAGCTCCAGTTGTTCGCCGCCGGCGGGAACGAAGCGCGGGTGAACGACACCGTCAACGCCAGGTCGGCGTCGCCGGTCGAGGCGCTCGCGCCCACCAGCGCGGCTTCGGTCGGGTTCTCCTCGATGGGCTTGAAGATCTGCTCGACGAGCGCACCGCGCTCCTGCTGGTCGAGCGTCATGCGCACGCCGACCTCGGCGAACATCTGCTGCAGCACTTGCCCGGCGGTGCGGTACTCGTCACCGGTGAAGGTGAGCACCTTGACGTCGAAGCCGTTCGGGTAGCCGGCCTCGGCCAACAACGCCCGGGCGCGCTCGGGGTCGTACTCGTAGGGCGGCTGCGGAGCGTAGCCGAACGCCGTCTCGGGGATGGGCGAGCTCATGACGGTGGCGTTGCCGCCGAACACCACGTTCACCAGTTGCTGCTTGTCGACGGCGTAGTTGAGCGCCTGGCGCACGCGCACGTCGTCGAACGGCGCCTTGCTGGTGTTCATCTGGAAGATGCGCAGGAAGTTCGCGGCGGTGGACAGCACCTCGAGGTTCGGATCGGCCTCGATGGTCGGCACCAACTGCGGCGGCAGGCTCTCGATGAACTGCACCTCGCCGCTCTGCAGCATCGCGACGCGGGTGGCGGCGTTGGTGACGACCAGGAACTCGAGGCGGTCGACCTTGGCCGGCTCGCCCCAGTAATCGGGGTTGCGCTCGACCACGATGCTCTGGCCCTCTTCCCACGACACGAAGCGGAACGGCCCCGTGCCGACGGGGTGCTTGCTCAGTTCGTCGCCGTAGGTGGCGACGGCGGTGGGGCTGACGATGCGCGCGTTGCTGGTGGCCAGCAGGTAGATGAAGGCGCCGTTCGGCTCCGAAAGGTGGATGCGTACCTGGTACGGGCCCAGCACCTCGACGCTCTCCATGGCGGCCAGCAGGCTGCGGCCACGGGCGCCGCGGCCGTCGGGGTTCATCACCCACTCGTAGTAGTCCTTCACCGCCTGGGCATCGAACGACGTGCCGTCGTGGAACGTCACGCCCTCGCGCAAGGTGAAGGTGAAGGCGGTGGCGTCCTCGTTGGCGCTCCACTCGCTGGCCAGTTCGGGCACCAGCACGCCGTCGGTGAACCCGACGAGGCCCTCGAACATGGTGCGGATGACGGCGGCGTCGGGCAGGCCGGTGGCTTCGGCCGGGCTCAGGATGTTCTGCGCCAACGACTGCGCGATGCGGATGGTGTCCTGCGCCAGCGCGGCGCTCGAAGCGAGCGCGAGCGCGGCGACGACCAGGGTGAGGAGCGAACGGCGGACTCGGGACATCATGAACGGCCTCCTTGCGGCGCGAGGTTCACGTAGGCGTCGGGTCGGATGTGGTGCAGCGTGGGGAGGGACGCGCGCACGGCGTCCACCCGCTCCAGGTCGAGGGTAGCTAGGGTGATGCCTTCGGTGTCGGGGGCGCACGCCAGCACCGTGCCCCAGGGGTCGACCACGAGCGAGCGGCCGAAGGCCTTGAACTCGCCGCCGCCCGACCCGATGGTGGCGGGCGCAACCACGAACACGCCGTTCTCGATGGCACGGGCGCGCAGTAGCACCTCCCAGTGGTCGCGGCCGGTGCGCTCGGTGAAGTTCGACGGCACGAAGACCACCTGAGCGCCTGCCAGCGCCAGGGCGCGGTAGAGCTCGGGGAAGCGCAGGTCGTAGCAGATGGTCAGGCCCACGCGTCCGAACGCGGTGTCGGCGGTGACGACCTCGCCACCGGGGCGGTTGCGGCTCGACTCGCGAGCCGCGAGCTTGCCGTCGATGACGGCGTCGAACAGGTGGATCTTGCGGTACAGCGCGATGCGCTCGCCGTTGGGGTCGAACAGCAAGCTGGTGTTGTAGGTGCGCTCGTCGGACGCGTCGTCGTGCAGCTCGTTGAACGAGCCGCCCAGCAGGTAGATGCCGTGCTCCTTGGCGGCCGCCGCCAGCGCCTGCGACAGCGGTCCGGGGATGGGCTCGGCGTTCGCGCGCTTGACGTCGTTCGGGCCGCGGCAATGGAACGTCTCGGGCAGCGCTACTACGTCGGCGCCCAGCCCGGCGGCCTCGGCCACGAACGCCAGCGCCTGCTCGAGGTTGGCGGTCTTGTCGGCGCCTGGGTCGGTCTGCACCAACGCGACGGTCATGCGCTTCATGGGGTGCTCCTGGTGCGGGGGGTCACGCGGCCTCCTAGTTCTTGGCTCGGTCGTGGGGAGCGACCGGTGGGGCGCCAGGGTGGGTGTCGTCTCGTCGTCGGGCACGCGGCACCAGCGCCAGCGAGCTCTCGTACCAATCGCCCAGCTCCGCCAAGTGGGCGCGCATGCGCTCGGCGGCGAGGTCCGCGTCGCGGGCGCGCACGGCGGCCGCGATGCCCTCGTGCTCGGAGACGAAGCGCACCATCTGCTGGAAGGCGCGCCGCTGCGCGCGCACGCCGTCGAGCACGCGGCTCACCAGGATGACCTCGTAGACGCGCGCCAACAGGAAGGTGATCAGGCGGCTGCCGGTGGCGCTAGCCAGCGCGTGGTGGAACGCCTCGTTCGCCACCATCGTCTCGCCCAGCAGCCCGGCGTCCAAGGCAGTGCGCGCGCGGCGGTTGATGGCGTCGATCTCGTCGAGCTGCGCCGCGGTGGCGCGCGCAGCTGCTAGGCGCACGGCCAGCGTCTCGATCGCGAGGCGCGCCGCGACGGCGTCGTGCAGGTCTTGCTCGCCGACGTACACGGCGCAGTGGCCACCGCCGGGCTGCGGCGCCACCAGCCCCTCGCTGGCCAGCATCCGCAGCGCCTCGCGCACGGGGGTGCGGCTGACGCCCAGGCGCGCCGCGAGGTCGGCCTCCAGCACCGGCTGCTCGCACGAGAAGTGGCCCTCGTAGATCTCGCGCTTGAGCTGGTCGTAGACCTTCTCGTAGAGGTTGGTGGCTCGGATCACGGGGCTCCCGGGCGGAGGTACACCTACGTAGGCCTCACGTATCCACGGATACGCACATGCGTGGCCCCATGCTAGGCTTCGCTCGAACGGCCGTCAAGGCGGTGCCGTGCCCACGCCGCCCAACCGGGAGGTTGCCGTGACCCACGCAGAAGACACCCCCTCCGAGCATCCACGCGAGCCCACCAACTGGCTCGATCCGTACCGCGGGATCACCGCCGGCACGCTCGGCCACCTCGGTTCCGAGGGCTTCCTCGACTGGGAGATCCAGGCGGTCTTCCGCCCGGTGCACATGATCGGCATCGCGCTGACGGTGGCCTGCCAACCCACCGACAACGCTCCGCTGGCCGAAGCGTCGGCAGGTGCGGCGCCCGGCACGGTGCTGGTGGTGTCGCGCCACGGCGACCGGCGCCACGCGCCGTGGGGCGGGCTGATGTCGCGCAGCGCCGCCAACCGCGGCCTGGCCGGGGCCGTCATCGACGGCGCCGCCACCGACTGGCGCGAGATCCACGAGCTTCGCTTCCCGGTGTTCGCCCGCAACCTCTCGGCGCTCACCACGCGGCGTCAGAACTTACCAGGCAGCATCGGCGAGCCGGTGACGGTAGGCGGCGTGCTGGTGCGCACCGGCGACGTGGTGATCGGCGACGACGACGGCGTGGTGGCGATCCCGGCCGAGCGCGCCGAGGAGGCGCTGCAGAGCGCGCTGCGCTTCGAGCGCCGCGAGCACCACATGCGCGAGGGGCTGAAGGCAGGGCTCTCGGT
>CAZACZ010000070.1:0-15015 GCA_964483695.1 uncultured bacterium
TCCGCCGCAGCCATCACCAGGACGTCGGGAGGAACCGTCCTACGGTCGGTCTCCTACAGGGCCACGCCGCGCGACGTCCTTTGCGCCCCGCGTGACGTCCCCACACGTGGGGATGCCGGCTCCCCACGTCGGTTGGTACCTTCTGCTCGTCGGGGCGAGCGATCACCACCTCCACGCGAACTCGCCCCCAGGCGGAAACGGCCGCCAGAAAGGGACCCCATGACAAACGGACAGATCGCCACGGCGCTAGCTCTCGGAGCCGGCCTCCTGGCAGTCCTCGCCGTCGGCTTCTTCACCGGATTCGCGAACACCTGGCCCGTCATCGTGTTCGTCTTGGTCGGCGCCTTCCTGCTCAACCGGAAGTGACGAGCGAGTAGGGCCCGTGCCCAGCACGAAGAGGCGATGGTGCGAAGCTCGGACGAGCGCGACACCATCGCCCATGTCCCCCGTGTCCGGGACGCGGGATGGCACGGGCAGAACCTCGATCCCGGCGCAGGAGACATCACGGCTCGCCACGAACCGCAATGCTGCCCGGCGCGTCCCCGCGGCGGGCAGAACGACCTCCTGTCCTATACTCCCTCATGCCGACGCCGATCCTGGGCACGAAGCTGTTCGCTCCTCGGCCCAGGCCCGACGACGTGCGGCGCCCACACTTGACCGATCGGTTGCGAGAGGGGTTTCACCGCAAGCTGACGCTCGTCTCCGCGCCGGCAGGCTTCGGCAAGACCACCGTGGTTGGCGATGCCATCGCCGGGTGCGGACGCCCTGCGGCCTGGCTCTCGCTCGACAGCGCGGACAGTGACCTTCGTCGCTTCCTGGCGCACCTCGTCGCGGCCCTCAAGACGGTCGCGCCCTCGGTCGGGGACGGCATCGTGGCCGCCCTCGAGGCCCGGCACCTCCCGGGCACGCCGCCGCTCCTCACGTCCTTGCTCAACGACATCACCGCGATGGATCCGCACGTCCTCGTGCTCGACGACTACCATGCCGTCGACAGCCCCGACGTGGACACTGCGCTCGCCTTCGTCGTCGACCACTTGCCGCCGCAGAGCCATCTCGTCATCGCCAGCCGCGAGGACCCTCCCCTAGCGTTGGCCCGGCTTCGCGTGCGTGGTCAACTCACGGAACTGCGGGCGGCCGACCTGCGCTTCCGTCCCGAGGAGGCCGCCCACTTCCTCAACGAGACCATGGGGCTGAGTCTCTCGCCGGACCTCGTGTCCGCGCTCGAGGTGCGCACCGAAGGTTGGATCGCGGGCCTTCAGATGGCGGCGCTGTCGATGCAAGGCCGCGACGACCCCAGCGCGTTCATCGAGACGTTCACCGGAAGCCACCGCTTCGTACTGGACTACCTGGTGGACGAAGTCCTGCAGCAGCAGAACGAGCACGTACGCTCCTTCCTGCTGCGCACGTCGATCCTCGACCGGTTGTGCGGCCCTCTGTGCGACGCCGTGACCGCTGACCCTGCCGGCAGTGGCCAAGAGACCCTGGAGTTCCTCGAGCGCGCCAACCTGCTGCTCGTGCCACTCGACGGCTCGCGCCAGTGGTACCGCTACCACCACCTCTTCGCCGACGTTCTCCGCTCGATGCTGCAACGTGAGCGGCCGGCAGAGGCGCCGAACCTCCATCGCCGAGCCAGCCTGTGGTACGAGCGCAACGACCTCACGGCCAAGGCCGTCGGTCACGCTTTCGCCGCCGAGGACTACACGCGCGCGGCCGATCTCGTAGAAGCCAGCTGGGGGGCCATGGACCGAACCTACCAGTCTGGAACGTGGCTCGGATGGGCGAAGTCGTTACCTTACGACCTGGTCCGGGAGCGTCCGTGGCTCGGCGCCGGCTACGCGTGGGCGTTGCTGGATGCCGGCGCCATGGAGGCCGCCGAGCCGCACCTGGTCGACGTGGAGCACTGGCTCGCGGCACAAGCCCCGGAAGGAGCCGCCGGCAAGGACACCGATCGCGGCGAAGAGGTCCGGCTGCTGGCGATCACCGTCGCCAACGGCCGCGCCTACCACGCCAACGCCGTAGGTGACGCTTCGGCAGCGGCCATGCACGCTCGGCGCGCGTTGGAGCTCCTGCCCGAGAGCGAGCACTTCGAGCGCGCACTAGCTGCGTTGCTCCTTGGCTGTGCTCAATGGTCGATCGGTGGCCTGGAGGATGCCCGCAGCACCCTGGCCGAAGCCGCAGCCACCATGTGGTTGTCGAACAACGTGCCGTTCGCGATCTCCTTCACCTCCTACCTAGCGGACATCGTGGTGGCCCAGGGCCGCCTCGGCGAGGCAACGAGGATCTGCCAGGACGCCATCGAGCGTGCTCGGCTGCAGGCCGATGGGGTCCTCGACGAGACCGCAGTGCTCCACCTCTGCCTATGCGAGATCCACCACGAGCGCCGCGAAGACGGCGCTGCCCAGGAGCACATGGCCGTGAGCGCGGCACGCGGGGAGTTGGTGACGTTCCCGTCCTGGTATCGGCGTTGGCCGCACGCACGAGCGCGCCTCGCGGTGGCCGCAAGGGACCTGGATCAGGCGCTCGAAGCGCTCGCGGACGGTGAGCGGCTGTTCTACCGACACTCCGTCCCCGACGTGCGCCCCCTCTCGGCCATGAAAGCGCGCGTGTGGATCGAGCAGGGCCGGCTGCCCGAGGCAGGCGCCTGGGCAAGCGAACGGCGGCTGTCCATCGACGATGACCTCACGTACCTGCGCGAGTACGAGCACATCACCCTCGCGCGGCTGCTCGTGGCGAAGACCAGACGCGACCGCGTCCCCGACGCGGCGCGCGGGGCCCTTGCCTTGCTTGCCCGCCTGCTCCAGGCAGCGGAAGCGGGCGGCCGAAGCGGAAGCGTCATCGAGATCCTGGTACTGCAGACGATCGCCCACGCTGCTCTGGGGGACTCCGGCGCCGCGCGCGCCACGTTGGAGCAGGCCCTTACGCTGGCCGAGCCGGAAGGCTGGGTCCGGCCGTTCACGGACGAAGGCGAGGCGATGGTTCGTCTGGTGTCGGCGGTCGACCCTCGCGGACCCACGGCGGCGCATGCGGACCGCGTGCTGGAAGCGGCTCGAGTGCAGCCTCCGACACGCCCGACGCGGGGTGCTCCGCACACGGCGGGGCGGGCACCGTCGAACCTCGCCGAGCCTCTGAGCGAGCGTGAGCTGGAGGTGCTGCAGCTGATCGCACTGGGGCTCTCGAACCGCGAGATCGGCGACCGCCTCTTCCGCGCGCTGGACACCATCAAGGGGTACACCCGCACGCTGTACGGCAAGCTTCGTGTCCGGAGCCGCACCGAAGCGGTGGCCCGTGCGCGCGAGCTCGGCGTGCTCGACAACTAGTCCTGCCCAGCCCGGGCCGTCCGGTCGTCGGCCCCGAAAAGGCGTCTTGCACGGCACGTAGCGGCGCCCCCGGCTCCGGCGCCACCCCCGAACCACACCGCGGTCCACACCTTCGTGTCTACCGGCCTACACCGACCTGCCGCTAGCCTCCACGGGTCGAGCACGAGGCATGGCTCGACCAACGAAGGGAGGATCGTGTCGGAAGAGCGGACACCGCGCGCAGAGCCGGGCCCCCCGGACCGTTGGGAGATCCGGGTGGAAGGCCACCCGAGCGATCGTTGGGCCGACTGGCTCGGGGGCATGACCGTGACACCCGGTGACGACGGCTGCACCATCCTTGCCGGGCAGATCGTCGACCAGGCGGCGCTGCACGGACTGCTGAAGCGGCTGCGGGATCTGGGCGTGCCGATCGTGTCGGTCGCCCGCGTCGAATCGTCTACCGCCGGACGGAACCGGCGAGAAGGTGGAACATCATGAGCATGCAGAGACTGGGCGGCCTGGCCGCCATCATCGAGGCAGCAGCGTACGTCTTCGGGATCGCCGTTGGATTCTCGGCCCTGGCCCCCTTCATGGCGGGAACCTTCGGTCCGCTGGAGACGGTGACGTTCATCGCCGAACATCACGCCCTGCTATACGTCTGGAACGCCATCATCTTGCTGCTGTTCGGCGGCGTCCTGGTGGTCCTGGTACTCGCCCTGCATCGTCACTTGAGGAACGCAGCCCCCGGCCTCGTAGCTACGGCCACCGCCTTCGGGATCATCTGGGCCGGCCTGGTCATCGCCAGCGGCATGATCTTCAACGTGGGAACGAGCATGGTCGTCGATCTGATCGCCACCGACGCCGGCGGCGCCGCATCGACCTGGCAAGCGATCTCCATCGTGCAGGACGGCCTGGGCGGTGGCAACGAGCTCGTCGGCGGCCTCTGGACGTTGTTGGTGAGCTGGGCGGCTCTCCAGGCTAGAGCGCTGCCGCGTGTCCTGAATCTGCTTGGCATCGCCGTGGGCGTCGCCGGCGTGATCACCATCGTCCCCGGCCTGAGCTCGGTGGGCATCGTCTTCGGGCTCGGTCAGATCGTGTGGTTCGCCTGGCTCGGCATCGCCATGGTCCGCACCCGAGCCCGCGCCACCAACGAACGAACCGCCGCCGCCGCCACGTTCGCGTAGCCACAACTTCCTTCTGGCCACGGCCACGTTCCCGCGGCGCCCCGTCGTTCCGGCCGCGTTCTCACCAAGCCCATCTCCCGCTGCCACCTTCGTGTAGCGCCAACCACCCTGGAGACCCGACCATGCATACCTCGACCCGAACGACTACGACCGGCCCATCGTCCTTCCGCGCGAAGAGCGCCTGGCTCTCCCTCGTCACCATCCTGGTGGCGTTCGGCACCTACTTCGTACGCGTCCTGCCCGCCGGCGGCGAGACGACCACGAGCCACGTCGTTACCCTCGCCGTCGTGGTCTTCGTGTTCGTGTCCGTGCAGGTGGCGGGCCACCGGATCCTCGCCACCGCATACGCCGAAGACGCCCGACGGAAGCCGAGCGCGTCCGAGCGCAGCGCCGAGCTACGGGCGCACCGGATCGCGTACTACGTGCTGACGACCGGGGTGTTCGCTGCGTTCGCCCTCGCACTGGGCGCCATCTCGTCTCTCACGAGTCCGTTCTGGCTATCCCACACCGTGCTGCTGTTCTTCGTCCTCGCCGAGCTGACCAAGTACGCCGCTCAGCTCGTTCTGTATCGCCGCACGGACCCATCGCTCGCCGCTCGATGACGCGCCGCGCTTCGCCGGCACCGGAGGCCGGCAAGAGGGCTCGCCTGCACAGGATCGGACTGGCACTGCTGGCGTTCGCCGTCAGCTACCCGGCCGTCGCGCTCGCGTTGATCGCGTCGCAGCCGCTTGCGGGCCTCGCACCCGGTGCCGGCGAGGGAGGACTCGACTTCGATGCGCTTCGCAACGCAGCCGCGTCGGGGTTGCCGGCACTCGAGAGCTTCGAAGCCAGAGACGCGACCACGCTCGCCTTCCGCACCTACCCAAGTGCCGCTCCTACCGGAACCGTGCTCGTGCTTCTGCACGGTTCCGGCTGGCACGGCATGCAGTTCGCCTCCCTGGCCAGCTACTTGAGCGCGAATGGGATCGCACACGTGGTGACTCCCGACCTACGCGGGCACGGCTTCGCTCCGACGCGCCGCGGCGACGTCGACTACGTGGGGCAGCTCGAGGACGACCTTGCGGACCTGATCGAAGTGCTCCGGCGCCGCTACGACTCCCCGCGCATCGTCGTGGGAGGCCATTCCTCGGGCGGTGGACTGGCCATCCGGTTCGCAGGCGGCCCCTATGGTGGCGTCCCCGACGCGTACCTTCTCCTTGCGCCTTTCCTGAGGCACGACGCCCCCACGACCCGCAGGAACGCCGGCGGCTGGGCCCAGCCGCTGACCCGTCGTCTCGCGGGACTCACGATGCTCTCGGCTATCGGCATCCATGGGTTCGATCACCTCGCCGTCATCCGCTTCGCCATGCCGAGGTTCGTGCTTGATGGCCCGTACGGGGCAACCGCGACCATGTCGTACAGCTACCGGCTGAACGCCTCGCTCGCGCCCCGACCGAACTACGGCCACGACCTGGGCGCCATGCAGCAGCCCTTCCTGCTCGTCGCAGGCGCAAGGGACGAGGCCTTCCTCGCGGAGCAGTACGAGCCGACCATCTCGCGCTTCACCGAGGCCGGTACGTACGTGGTCCTGCCCGAGGTAGGTCACCTCGACCTGTTGACGGACCCGCGAACGATGCAGACCGTTGCCGGATGGCTCGACGCCGCAGACTAGAACGATGAAGCAACTGGAGGTCTCTTGGCACGGGACCACCGGCGCGGTTCGGCGACACCATGGACACCCGTTCTGGGGGCCCGACGCACGCCCACGACGCGAAACGGAGCGCCCACCGACGCTACCGACCTAGAGGCGGCGCGCGCCGGGGTCCGCTGGCACCGCACCCTGCACCAGCGCCTCGACCAACCGCCGGGTCGAGGCTTCGATGGCGTCGCGCACTTCACGCCAGCTGGCCAGCTCCTTCCCGCTAGGGTCAAGGAAGGAGGCATGCAGGCGCCTGGTCCGCGCCGGGTACGCCGGGCAGGCCTCGTTCGCGTCGTCGCAGACGGTCAGCACCACGTCGAACGCCCACGGGTCGGGCACGTCCCAGAGGGTCTTCGAGGCGTGCTGGGAGATGTCGATGCCTACCTCGTGCATCACCGTGATCGCGTCGGGCTTCACCCGGGTGGCCTCGGTGCCGGCCGACCACACCTCGGCGTCCAAGCCCAGCCGCTCGGCGTGACGACGGAGCCAGCCCTCCGCCATCTGACTGCGGGCGCTGTTGTGCGTGCAGAGCACGAGCAGGCGCAGCGGCCGCGGGGGCGTGGTCACGGCGACCTGCGGCCGAGCACGCGCTCGGGCGTGGCGCAGGCCTCCGATGCGGCTGCCTCCAGCGCCGCGGGCGCGCGCAAGGCTTCGGGGAACCACCGTCGACGCAACCACAACGCCACGTTCACCAACCCGATCAGCACGGGTACTTCCACCAGCGGCCCGACCACGGTCGCGAACGCCACACCCGAGCCGAGGCCGAACACGCTGATCGCGACCGCGAGCGCCAACTCGAAGTTGTTGCTGGCCGCGGTGAACGCCAGCGTGGTCGTCCTGGCGTAGTCCGCGCCGAGTAAGCGGCCCATCACGAAGCTCACCAGGAACATCACCACGAAGTACGCCAGGAGCGGCAGCGCGATGCGGGCCACGTCGAGCGGGATCTCGACGATGACGTCGCCCTTCAGCGAGAACATCACCACGATGGTGAAGAGCAAGGCGATCAGGGTGAGCGGTGAGACGCGCGGCACGAACTCGCGGTCGAACCAGGCTTGACCTAGGCGCGGGATCAGGATGGCCCGCGTGAGGATGCCGGCGGCGAAGGGGATGCCTAGGTACGTGAGCACGGCGCGGGCGATCTCGGCCATCGACACGTCGACCAGTTGCCCTTGCAGCCCGAAGTACGGCGGTAGGACGGTGAGGAACACCCAGGCGTAGACGCCGAAGAAGAGGATCTGGAAGACGCTGTTGAACGCGACCAGGCCGGCGGCGTAGTCGTTGTCGCCCTCCGCGAGTTGGTTCCAGACCAGCACCATGGCGATGCAGCGGGCAAGGCCGATCAGGATCACGCCCGTCATGTACTCGGGGTGCCCGCGCAGCAGCGTGATCGCCAGCAGGAACATCAGCACCGGCCCGACCACCCAGTTCTGCACCAACGACAGTCCCAGCACCCGGACGTCGCGGAACACCCGCGGCAGCTTCCCGTAGCGCACCTTGGCCAGCGGCGGGTACATCATCACGATGAGGCCGATGGCGATCGGTACGTTCGTCGCCCCGACCGACAGACCGTCGAGCCAAGCCCCCACCGCAGGCGCCGCCCAGCCGATCGCCACGCCTAGCGCCATCGCAGCGAAGATCCACACGGTCAGGAAGCGATCGAGGAACGACAGGCGGCGCGTCACGAGGCCACCTACTCCGCCGGAACCGCCGCGGGGCGCAGGTCCGCAGCTTCGGCGAACGCCCGCAGTGCGGCGGCCATTTGCCGGAAGCGGTCCGCGTCGAGTTCGTAGTAGACCCAGCGGCCCCGGCGCTCGGCGCGGACGAAGCCGGCGGCCACCAGAAGCTTCATGTGATGGCTGACCGTCGGTTGGGCGAGCCCCAGGAACGACTCGACGTCGCACGCGCAGACGCCGTCCTCGCGGCTGCAGCACGATTGGACTGGCTCGCGCAGGAACTCGAGGATCTGCAGGCGGGTCGGGTCGGCCAGCACCTTCAGGGCGGCATCGAGGGTCATGGCTAGAGTCTATCCTTCATATCGATGGACGTCGATGGGACGCGCGCCCAGCGGGCCCCGCGCGTTGCACCAAGGCAAGCGGCTCAGTCCGCGGCGAGGATCTCGGCCAGCTGGCGCGGCGACGGCACCCTGCCGGCAACGATCACCCGCTCGTCGCGAACCAGGGCAGGCGTGCTCTGTACGCCGTACGCGAGGATCGAGGCGTAGTCTTCGACCTTCTCGATGGTGGCCTCGACGCCCAGCAGTTCGACCGCCGTACGCACGTGGGCTTCGAGGCGTTTGCAGTTGGCGCAACCGGGTCCGAGCACTTTCAGGGTCATGTCGATCCTCCGAGGATGACGGGGGCGAGAAGGTTGAGACCAAGGCCGAGCAACAAGATGCCGCCGGCGACGACGCCGATGAACAGAGCGATGAGCCGCGGCTTGAGCACCCGCCGAAGCAGGATCGTCTCGGGCAGCGACAGCGCCACGACCGCCATCATGAACGCCAGCAACGTGCCGATCGCCATGCCCTTGGCGTGGAGTGCTTCGATCAGCGGCAGTACGCCTGCGACGTTGGAGTAGAGGGGCACCCCGAGCAGTACGGCGAACGGCACGGCGAGCGGCTGGTCGGGCCCAGCCCAGCGAGCGAAGAACGCCTCCGGCATCCAGCCGTGGATGGCGCCTCCTAGGCCGATCCCTACCAGGAGGAACGGCCAGATGCGGCGCAGGATGTCGACGACCTCGTCCCTGCCGATCCGGAAGCGATCTCCCCAGCTGAGGCCGCGCCCGAGGTCGGCCGCCTGGCCGACGCGCGTGCCGTACACGAACGGCTCTACCCAGCGCTCTAGGTTCATGCGCCCTAGCAAAGAGCCTGCGACGATCGCGAGCATCAAGCCGGCAACGACGTAGATTGCCGCCACGCGCCAACCGAAGAGACCCATCAGCAGCGTGATGGTCACGACGTCGACCAGTGGGCTCGCGATCAGGAACGACAGCGTGACGCCGAGCGGCACGCCGGCCGAGACGAAGCCGATGAACACCGGCACGGCGCTGCACGAGCAGAACGGCGTTGCCACGCCCAGGAACGCGGCGAGGACGTTGCCCACGGCCTGCCGACGCCCACCGAGCAACGCGCGGGTCCGCTCCACGCTCACGGAGCTGCGCAGCACGCCGATCACGAAGATGACACCGGACAGCAGCAGGAGGATCTTGACGGTGTCGTAGAGGAAGAAGTGAAGGGCGTCACCCACGCGCGTGTCGGCCGAGAGGCCGAACACCCCATGGACCAGCCAGTCGAAGAACGGAGCGTTGGCCAACCACAGCACGAGCCACCCGGCGGCCCCGACCGCCACCACGGCCGCGGCGGGAACCCGCATCCGAGCCGGGCCGAGCGCCTGGTTCATGCGCGTACCTCCTGAACCTCGTCGCGGCACGCGCACGCGGGTGCCATCGCCGACGCCATCGGCGCAGGAAGCGCGGCCGCCATCGCCGTGAGTCCGTCCGGGTCGAGCCGGTAGTCGATCCAACGGCCACGTCGTTTGGCCAGGACGAGGCCCGCCTCGCGCAACACCTTGAGATGGTGGGAGAGCAGGTTCGGAGCGACGCCTACCTCGTCCTGGACCTCGCAGACGCAGCGCTCGCCTGCGGCCAGGACCTGCAGGATGCGCAGGCGCGTGGGATCGCCCAGCGCCTTGAAGCGCTGCACGGCCCCGTCGATCGCATCAACATCCGTTGAATCGACCATGATCGAATCATCCCCGGCCGCCGCCAAGCCTTCCAGGGACGGCCGTCCCTCACGGCACCGCATCTCTTACATTGACAGCCATCGATGTATCGCGTACGCTCTGTCGCATCACCGTGATGGGCCCGCCCTACCGGCAGGGTCGGACGGAGTTCAGGCAGGAGCGTTACCCATGACGACGAGAGAGTTCCTCGACAGCCTAGTCACCCTCGGCAACCGCCCCCTTCGCTGGTATCCCGGCACGGAACCCGTGCCCGGCGGCTACCACGTCACCGAGATCAAGTCCGTCTCGGTGCAATCGATGGACTGCGGAGGCGCCGCCGCGCAGTGGCGCGAGACCGTGCTGCAGGTCCTGCCGCCGAGTGGCGCGAGTGCCGCGTCGCCCATGAGCGTCGCGAAGTTCCTGTCGATCTTCGATCGAGTCGCCTCGGCGGTGCCCATCGCGGACGACGCGCACGTACGGGTGGAGTACGGCGAGATCGGCGCTCCGGCGATCGGATACCTCGTCCAGTCGGTCGACGTCGAGGAGGATGGCGTCGCGGTTCGACTTCGGCCGCCCGCGGTTGCCTGCAAGGGATCCGGCGTTTCCCTCGGGGACGTTCCCGTGCTGCTGGAGCCCGTGACCCTGTCAGCACCATCCGCGACGGGAGGATGCTGCGGCGCCAAGTCGTCCCCGACGGTAGCGTCTGCCTGCTGCGCTTGAGTGCGCGCGGTGACGGTCGCGCGATATGCCGCATGTGGCGACGGCCCGACGCGTGCCGGCCCGGCGAACCGGTGCGAGCGTCAGGCCGGCGCCCCCGGGTAGGGCGAGTAGCAGTCGCAGGCGCACCCTAAGAGCAGCGGCGTCCTCACCCGTCAGCCACCGTCAAGCGCAACGCCTTCGCGAGCATGCCTCCCAACCGCTGCGCCTCGCGCTCGAGGTCGGCAATGGGCGCAGGACCAGCCTCGGCGAACCAGGTCACCGCCAGGTCGTCACCCTGCACCCGCCAGGTCCCTGACACGACACCCCCGCGGATCACCAGGTTCGCGCCCTTGGTCGCCAGTGCCCGACGTTCCGGGGCGATCAGTCGACCGTCGGCAGTGCCCGGCCCGAACAGCCACGGGTCGAAGCCCGGCAGCAAGCGGACCGTGCGCGAAGGCTCGGCCCCGCTCATCGCTTCGAGGTGCTCCGTCAGCACGTACGCCGTGACGCCCCCGATGTCCACCGTGGTCACGGCGTCGCCAAGGTCGGCAAGCCACGCTTCGAGGCGCCGGCGAGGAACGCTTAGGCCCTCGGTGAGCCAGTACACGAGGTTCTCGAGCGTCGCCGGCCCGTACCTGCGCAAGTACAGCACGATGGCGCGGCGGCCAGCATCGTCGACGTCCGGAAGACCCGGCCAGCGCGGATCATCGTCCAAGCGCCGGAACGTCGCCTGCGAACCTTCGCTCGGACCGAAGCAGATGTCGCCCCACCAATGCAGCGGCTTGTAGAGGCTGTCCGAGCCCACGCCCGTTGCCGCCACGGCGAGGTGCCGCAAGCTCGGGATCCGGGAGAGATGGGCTCCGATCCGCTCGCGCGTGGCGGGGCCATTGGAGAGGACGTCGCGAACGGCCTCGTGCAACGGCCGCCAGTCGTCCAGCGCGAACTGCCCCTGCTGCTGGTAGCGCCTCGTCTCCCAGACGCGCGTCGTCGTACGACAAGCGAGTAACGCAGCCGCGACCTCGTGGGTGAACACGTAGGAGCCGCCTCGGAAGGCGTAGCTGCGGATCAGGTCCCCTGCCGCGAGCGCTCGATCGAGGCCGTTCACCTCCGGCGTCGACTGCCGGATGCGAACCGATAGGTCGGCCAGGTCCGCCGGCCAACCGCGCAATGCGACGACGCGTTCGGCTACGTCGACGACGGTCGTTGCCGCCACCGGCTCCAGTGCGTGCTGCTGGAGGCGCCAGGCGAGCGCACGCGAAGGGTCGAGTTTCATGCGAATACGGTAGCGGTTCGCGCGGTGCGACTTGGCCGAAGCAATGAGGCGCAAGGGGCAAGGGGTCGCTCGCCTACCTCAGGTGATTCGATAGGAACGAAGGCCGCGACGGTTGCACGCTGCGGGCCACGCTACGCTCGTTCGCAAGTTGTCCTTATCGAAGCGAGTGGAGCCCGCGACGACCTTCCCTCTAGCTCACGACCTCCGTGACCCACCGGATCGTCAGGAGCCCTGACACGTTGATGAAGATGTGAAGCGCAACGCAGGCCCAGGTGCTACGCGTGAGCTTCTTGGTGGTAGCAAGGGCGAGACCGAGAACGAGTACGGCCGCATGGGCCCTAAGCGATGGCCCAACGTGAGCGAAGTTCCACGGATGGAACGCCGTGAACACCAGTGCGTTCAGGGAAACGTCGCGCCAGGTCGGATCCGAAGGCAGTAGGTACCCTCGGAAGACCCACTCTTCGGCGAAGGGGGCGATGACCCACGAGCCGATGACGCCCGTCACGAGGATGAGGAGCGGGAAGTGCCCCACCGAGCCGGCTTCCGACGGCACTCCCGGCCCCGTGATGTACGCAGCCAGGAACCGTAGCGGAACGGCTGCTAGAAGCGCAAGGACCACGACGACAACGCCGATGGAACGTTCGCGACGCCCCCTCGTGCGGATGATCGAGACGGCGGCTGCGATCGACAGGCCGAAGAAGGCCCAGGCGATGCCCAGGGCGGCGATAGAACCGGCGCGAGTCGAGGTCGGCGGATCCGGCGTGAGCGCCAGAATCAGGAGAACCAGTAGGTAGCCGGCTACCAGCGGCTTCGTCGATCCGCGTGCTCGCGCGTCCACTTGGTGTCCCCCGATCTCTGGCATGCACTTCTAGGAATGCACCCTGCTTGCTGATACTTGAACAACTTATTGGTCGGCCCAGTGGGAAGTTTCGGTGGCGCGTTGTCGTCAGAGTCCACGCAGAAGAGGACGGAACCTGTGAAGAGGTGCGAACAGCCCGAAAGTGAGGCGTGTGAAAAAGCCTGGAGTTGACGAGAGCGTCCGGTACTGCAGTGAACAGCCTAATGCGCCAACAGTTCGTCTGTGGTGGCACCAGTAGTGCACCGACTCATTCTGCGGCGATTGCCGTTGCCAAGACGACATGCGGGTAGGCCTCGCGTGGAGAACGCTCGAGCGGCTGATTCGCGTGACACGGCCTCGGCAACCACCCTGATCTCTCTGTGGGTCAACTACGGTCCTTGGAGAACAACCTTAGGAATCGTGCGAGCGCGAGAAAGGCAATGCACAGCGCGATAGTTACTACTCTGGACCAGAATGGGGTCGCTTCAAGTACTCCAGAAACGGTAGTAGCCAGTACTACAAAGGCGACGATCAGAACCCCGCCAAGTGCTAGCTTCGCCATATTCCGATGCTACTCCCTAGCAACGGCCTCCGATGAGACCTTAGTAGTTGGCCTCCCTTCGGACTAAGCCGAGCTTGCATTCGCGACCGAGGCACCGCTTGCGTTCACGTTCAAGCTCTTGACAGCGGTCTCGCGTAGCGCGCTTGCCAACGAGGCTCGTTGATTTGATCGGCTCGACGTCCTTCCCGAATGCAGGGCCGAGGCACTGGCCGCGACCACCCGAGCCTGACACCGTCTGACGACTCGTGGCGGTAGACGAGAACAGGCCTCGCCTCGACCAGGGAGATTGCGATAGGGTCTCCCATGTCACGCCTCAATTCGATCGTCCCTGCCGCGAAGCTCCCGACCGCGCCCTCAACAGCATGCTGAAAGCCGAAGTTCATGACCTTCGTGACGGCATGCACCGCACCGACGCTGGGGCCTTCCCGGTCGAGGAGTATCGCCGTAGCGATCATGGGCTCTACGTACGCCGGCAGTTCCGCGGCCACCCCAAGATCCATTCGTGGGAAGCGCACATCCTCCCCGAGCGGCACGTACAGATCTGCCGCTACCGACCTCACGAAGGGCGGTGGTGGTGCCAGTACTACATCGATGTCGTCGAGGCCGAAGACCGCGGCACGGAGTTCCTCGTCAAGGACCTGATCCTCGACGTTGCCATCGGGCACGAGGCTCACGTTCACATCCTGGACACCGGTGAACTGATCGAGGCGATCCAAGGCGGAACCATCGCTTCGTCCGACGCAGCGACCGCGCTCACGGTGACGCACGCCTTGATCAACGAACTCTCCCAGAACGGGAACGACCTGGCCAGCCTACTCGCGCGCGAAGGGATCGCCTTGACCTGGCACTCGCCCGAGCAAGGATGACCTCGGCGATAAGCCCGTAGTGCCATCGCCCATGGGCGTGACGACCGTTTCGTGGACGCCTGAACGCTGTGGTTGAGTCACAGAACCGGCTCGGAACCAAGCGACGCAGGCATCATTGCGCAAACAAGGATCCTGTCCTACACGTTGTTTCTATGGTGGGCGACACAGGACTCGAACTTGCGACCCCTCGGCGTGACGCTCCGAACGGCGTGAACCACAGCGTCCCGGACAGGTACATCGACGGACGCCAAGAGCGTCCCCGACGTCAGATCGACACATGCATGCCGTTGGGCGAGACCATCACGTCGCCCGCGGCCCAACCTGCTCTATGCTCGCGCATGCAACCCGCGCGCCGCAGGCCACGACCCGCCATCCACCTCCTCGCGGCGACACTCCTGCTCGCGGCCCTCACCGCCTGCGGCGCAACCCCCACCCCCAACCCCACCGCCACGGGCAAGATCGCCCTCGGCGGATACCACACCGCCGCCGTCAGTGGGGGCGTGCTCTACACGTGGGGCTACAACTACTACGGTCAGCTCGGCGACACCACCTCGACCGACCGCACCACCCCCACGTTCATCCCCACGCTTCCATCCCAAGGCGACCGCATCACCGCGATCGCCCTCGGCAGCCTCCACACCGCCGCCCTCCTCGACAGCGGCGCCCTCTACACCTGGGGCTACGACCTTGACGGCCAACTCGGCGACGGCGCCTTCACCGACCAAACGACCCCCACGGCGGTCCCCAACTTCCCACCCCCGGGCACCCGCGTCACCGCCATCGCCCTCGGCGGCGACCACACCGCCGCCCTCCTCGACGACGGCACCCTTCACACCTGGGGCGCCAACTTCGCTGGCCAGCTCGGCGACGGCACCACCACCGTCCGACGCACGCCGACAC
>CAZACZ010000071.1:0-4913 GCA_964483695.1 uncultured bacterium
GCGTACAGGACGTGCTGCGCCGCATGACCATGCCGGCGCTGGTGCTGGGCATCGATAGCGACGTGCTCTACCCGGAAGCCGAAGCGCGTTCGCTGGTCGAGCACTTGCCGAACGCGCGCTACGCGCGCATCTCCTCGCCGCATGGGCACGATGCGTTCCTGATCGAGTTCCCGCAGGTGGCGGCGCAGCTGCGGCGCTTCCTGGCCGACGACTGACGGCGGAGCCTACGCCGAGGCGGCAGCCGCCTCCGCCACGGCCTCGCTGAGCGTCGAGCCGGCCATCATCAAGCCCAGCCGCTCGGGCGTGGCCTCTTCCTGGCGCAACTCGCCCATGATGCGCCCCTCGTACATCACCAGGATCCGATCCGATAGGCTCATGACCTCGTTCAGGTCGGCCGACACCAGCAGCACCGGTAGTCCCTGGTCGCGGGCGCGGACGATCTGCCGGTGGATGAACTCGATGGCGCCGATGTCGACGCCGCGCGTCGGTTGCGCCAGCACCAAGGCGCTCGGCGCGCGCTCCATCTCACGCGCCACGATGAGCTTCTGCGCGTTGCCGCCCGAGTAGTGCGCGGCGCTGATGGTGGTGCTGGTGGGGCGCACGTCGTAGTCGTGGATGATCTTCCTGGCGTGCTCTTCGATGGCGGCCTCGTTCAAGAGGCCCACGGCACCGGCGTACGGCGCGCGGTGATGATCGCCCAGGATGGCGTTCATGGCGGCGCTGAAGGGCAGCACCAGGCCGCGGCCGTTGCGGTCTTCCGGCACGTGGCTGAGGCCCACCTCGCGTCGACGGCGGGCGCTGTCGCGCGCGATGTCCTTCAACTCGCCGCCTTCGCGCACCAGGATCTGCCCGCTGTCGGCGTCGGCCAAGCCGGTGATGCACTCCACCAGCTCCGACTGGCCGTTCCCTTCGATGCCGGCGATGCCGAGGATCTCGCCCTTGCGCACGGCGAACGACACGCCATCGAGCACCATCTTGGGCTTCACCGGGTGCTTCAAGCGGAGGTCGCGCACCTCCAGGCCCACGTCACCCGGCGTGGCTGCTGCCTTCTCCACGCGCAGCAGCACGTCGCGCCCCACCATCATGTTCGCCAGCCGGCGCTGGTCGGTGTCGGCGCGGTCGACGGTGCCCACCATGCGGCCGTCGCGCATCACGCTCATGCGGCCGCACACCTCCATCACCTCGTCGAGCTTGTGCGAGATGAACACCGCGGCGTTGCCCTTGGCGGCGAAGTCGCTCAGGAAGCGGAACAGGCCGCGCGTCTCCTGCGGCGTGAGCACCGCGGTGGGCTCGTCCATGATGAGGATGCGCGCATGGCGGTAGAGCGCCTTGAGGATCTCGACCTGCTGCTGGAACCCGACCGGGAGGTCCTCGATGCGCGTGTCGGGCTCGATGTCGAACCCGAACTCCTCGATCAACGCGGCGGCGCGCTTGCGGGCGGTGGGGTAGTCGATCACCGGCCCGCGTCGCGGCTCGGCGCCGAGGATCAAGTTGTCGGTCACCGTCAGTGGTTCGACGAGCATGAAGTGCTGGTGCACCATGCCGATGCCGAGTTCGATGGCGTCGCGCGCGCTGTGGATCTGCGCGGGCGCCCCGTCCACCTCGATGCTGCCGCGGTCGGGCGCCTGCAGACCGTAGAGGATCTTCATGAGGGTGCTCTTGCCGGCGCCGTTCTCGCCGATCAAGGCGTGCACCTCGCCCCACGCGAGGTCGAAGTCGACGGCGTCGTTGGCGAGGACCAGCGGGAAGCGCTTGGTGACGTCCCGCATACGGACGGCAAGGGCCATGCCGAAGTATACTGGCGAACGCGTCGGAGGCGTAGGTCCGACGTGGTAGGCACGCCGCCCGAGGGCGGGCGCCGCACGAAGGCCACCGGGGCCACCAACCCACGGGGGCGACACGGTTTCGACGGGGCTCGACCAACGGTGAGGCTGCGCGTCGCGGATGCAGCTGGCCGCGTCAACAAGCTGCAACGCCATAACTGGCAACAACACCTACGCTCTGGCTGCGTAACCGTAGCTAGCGTTCCCCGGAAGCCCCGCCCATGGCTCGCCGGATCGAACGACCTGAAGTGGGCTGGCCGGAGGGCTCGGACGTTGGCCCGAAGGCGAGACTTCTGACGTCTACGCGCGCGGCAGCGCCTGCCGACGAGCCAGCCGCGCGCCGACAATCGATCGACGGCTACACGCGTAGACGCCCACCCGAGGGGGTTCCGGACGCGGGTTCGACTCCCGCCGCCTCCACCAGCTGGCCGCCCGCCGCGCATCGTGCGCGGCGGGCGGTCCTGTTCGCCTCACCGCTCCGCCACGTACGTCGACTTCACGAACCCGTTCGCGAACGTGCGCGTCTCCTGGTGCTGCCACCACAAGTCGCGCGGGAGCGACCCGAACAGCGGGATGCCCTCGCCGATCAGCACCGGGAGGCGCGTGACGACGAGCTGGTCGATCAGGCCCGCCGCGAGGAAGCGCTGGATCGTGATGCCGCCGTCGACGTAGGCGTGGCGGTACCCCTTGGTCTCGAGGCGCGCGACGACCTCCTCGGGCGTGCCGCGGTCGACCGTCACGCCTTCCGGTAGCGCGGCAGGCACGGCACGGGTCGTGAGCACCGTGACCGGTTTCCCGGCGTACGGCCAGGCCGGGAAGCCCAGGGCCAGGTCGAACGTGGCCCGCCCCATCACCATCACGTCGACGCTGTCGAAGAACTCCTGGTAGCCGTAGTCTTCCCCCGGTAGCGGCTTCTGGTGCAACCAGTCGATGGCGCCGTCCTTGCGGGCGATGAATCCGTCGATGCTGGAACCGACGTAGACCGTGCAGCGAAGCGACCGGTCTTGGTTGCGTTCCTGCTTCGGGTTCCTGGTAGGTCTTGCCGAATGGGTCATGGCGAACCTCCGGTAGAGTGGCCTCGATCATGACGCGCGTTCCGACCGGTGCACAGGCCCGGGTCACCAGGGTAGCCGCCGAACGGGCCGCCGAGGTCGAGGCGCGGCGCGGCACGTCCGGCCCGCCGGCGGCGTCGGACGCTACGGCACTCCACCGTAGCGACTTCGACGTGCCGCGCATGGACTGCGCGGCCGAGGAGCAGATGGTGCGCATGGCGCTCGGCCGGCCCGATGTCGCTTCGTCCGTGCGCCGGCTCGAGTTCGACCTGGAACGCCGCCGCCTCTCGGTGGTGCACGCGTCCTCGAGTGACGCCCTCACGGCGGCCCTCGTGCCGCTCGGCTTGGGAGCGCGCCTCCGCGAGAGCCGCCCGCTGGACTCGGAAGAGCGCGCCGCGCTCGCCGCGGCAGGAGCGACCGACGCAGCGGTGGCCGGTGACGCCGAGGCGGGCCAGGCGCGCGCGCTGACGTACCTGCTCGGCATCAACGGCGCGATGTTCCTGATCGAGATCGTCACCGGGTTCGTGGCGCAGTCCACCGGCCTCATCGCCGACGCGCTGGACATGTTCGCCGACGCCGGCGTCTACGGCGTGGCGCTCTACGCCGTCGGCCGCGCCGCGGTGGTGAAGTTTCGAGCCGCGCGCCTGGCCGGGTGGTTGCAGCTGGCCCTGGCCGCCGGCGCGCTCGTCGAGGTGGTGCGCCGCGCGGTCTTCGGCAGCGAACCGGTGTCCGCCCTGATGATGGGCATGGGCGCGGTGGCGTTGGCGGCGAACGTGGCCAGCCTGGCGCTGCTGTCGCGCCACCGCGGTGGGGGCGCCCACATGCGGGCCAGTTGGATCTTCTCGACCAACGACGTGCTGGCGAACCTTGGCGTCATCGTGGCCGGGATCCTGGTGGTGGCGTTCGGCTCGCCGCTTCCCGACCTGGTCATCGGCACGCTGATCGCGCTGGTGGTCGCGAACGGCGCACGGCGCATCCTGGCGCTGTCCGGCTGACGGGGGCTCGGGCGCGCCGTTTTGCGACGCCCACGAACCCCGTGCTATCCTCATCGCAGACGCACTTCCCGAAGGCGAGGAGGCCATCACGTGGCAGAGGTTGTCCTGGAGAACGTCTACAAGCGGTTCGGCAACGTCACCGCCGTGAGCGATTTCAGTTTGCACATCGCCGACGCGGAGTTCATGGTGTTCGTCGGACCTTCGGGCTGCGGCAAGACGACGACCCTGCGCATGATCGCCGGCCTCGAAGAGATCACCGAAGGCACCGTGCGCATCGGTGACCGCGTCGTGAACGACGTCCCTCCCAAGGACCGGGACATCGCCATGGTGTTCCAGAACTACGCGCTCTACCCGCACATGAACGTCTACCAGAACATGTCGTTCGGCCTCCGCTTGCGCCGCACGCCCAAGCTGGACATCGACCGCCGCGTTCGTGAGGCCGCCGGCATCTTGCAGATCGAGCACCTGCTCGAGCGTCGGCCGCGCGAGCTGTCGGGCGGTCAGCGGCAGCGCGTCGCCCTCGGCCGCGCCATCGTGCGCGAGCCGAAGGTCTTCCTGATGGACGAACCGCTGTCGAACCTCGACGCCAAGCTCCGCGTCGAGATGCGCGCCAGCATCAGCAAACTGCACCAGCGCCTGAACGTCACCACCGTCTACGTCACCCACGATCAGATCGAGGCGATGACGATGGGCAGCCGCATCGTGGTGATGAAGGACGGCTTCATCCAGCAGGTCGACAGCCCCATCAACCTCTACGACAAGCCGGTCAACAAGTTCGTCGCCGGCTTCATCGGCTCGCCGGCCATGAACTTCATGGTCGCCACGGTGCAAGACGGCCGCCTCAAGAGCTCCCAGTTCGACATGAAGCCCAGCGGCGAGCTGGCGCAGAGGCTCCAGCCGTACAACGGCAAGAAGGTCTACCTCGGCATCCGGCCGGAGAACCTCGACCTCAAGGGCTACACCAGCATCGAGGAGAAGGACAACGTGGTGAAGGCCACCGTCGACGTGGTCGAACCGCTCGGCGCCGAGACGCACGTCATCGC
>CAZACZ010000071.1:5013-14900 GCA_964483695.1 uncultured bacterium
GGCCCCGGACGCGAGCGTTCGGACCTGGCACGGGGCTGGCCGTGTGCGTTCGGGCCTGGCACGGACCCCGGCCGCGAGCCGCCGGCCCCCGCGGTAGACTGGTCGCCGCATGCTGCTGGCCGCGCTCCAGAACGTCGAGAAGGTGTACGGCGAACAGGTCGTGCTCCAGGCGGCGTCGTTGGAGCTGCGCGACGGCTCGCGCATCGCCCTGATCGGCCGCAACGGCTCGGGCAAGTCCACCATCTTGCGCTTGCTGATGGGCGTCGAGCAGCCGGACGCGGGCACCGTGTTGCGGGCCGAGGACGCGCGCTTGGCGATGCTGGAGCAAGATCCGACGTTCGACGAGGGCGAGACGGTGCGCGAGGTCGCGGAGCGCGCCTTCGCCGAGTTGGACGCGTTGGAGGAGCGCCTGAAGGAGCTCGAGACCGCCGGCCTCGACGATCCCGCGCGCTACGAGCGCTGGGACCGGCTGCACGCGACGTTCGAGCGTCGCGGCGGCTACGCTCGGCGGGCGCGTCGCGACGCGGTGCTCGACGCGCTCGGGTTCGCTCGGCGCCATCATCAGCCGGTGCGGCAGCTGTCCGGCGGCGAGCGCACCCGCCTCGGACTGGCGCGTCTGCTGATGGCGCAACCCGACGTGCTCTTGCTCGACGAGCCGACCAACCACCTCGACATCGACATGCGGGCGTGGCTCGAGGGGTACTTGTCGCGCTACCCGGGCGCTGCTCTGATCGTCTCGCACGACCGGGCGTTCCTCGACGGCGCGTGCAGCCGCACCGCCGAGGTGCGGCGCGGCGAGGTCCGCGTGGCCGACGGCAACCCCACCGCGTTCCGCGCAGCACGCGAGGAAGCCGAGCGCATCCAGGCCGCCACACGCGCCAACCAGGAGCGCGAACTGGCGCGGCTGGACGCCGCCGCCGCGCAGATGCGCAAGTGGGCGGGGCAGAGCGAGAAGCTGCACCGCCGCGCCCGCGCCATGGAGCGCCGCGCCGATCGCTACGAGGACGCGATGGTCGACGAGCTCGACGGCCCGGAGCGCAACGTGCGCTTCCGCTTCGACTGCGACGAGAGCGGCGCCATCGTGCTCAGCGCGCGTCACCTTGGCAAGGCGTTCGACGGCCGGACGTTGTTCCACGACGTGACGATCGAGTTGCGACAAGGGGACCGTGTCGCCCTGGTGGGGCCGAACGGGGCGGGGAAGACGACGTTCCTGCGCCTCCTGCTCGGCGACGTCGCGTCCGACGATCCGCGCGGCGAGGCGCGCACCGGGGCGCGCGTGCGCCTGGGGTACTACGACCAGGAGCTGCGCGGCGTCGACCCCGACGCCACCCTCTTCGAGGAGTTGCTCCGCCGCGTCGGCGACGTCGAAGCGCACAACCTGCTGGGGCGCTTCCTGTTCCCGTACGAGGCGCAGTTCAAGCGCGTGCGCGACTTGAGCGGCGGCGAGCGCGCGCGGCTGGCGCTGCTCGAGCTCACCTTGGGGCGCTACAACCTGCTGGTGCTGGACGAGCCCACCAACCACCTCGACGTCGAGATGATCGAGGCGCTCGAGGCGGCGCTGCGCGTCTACCGCGGCACGCTGCTCCTGGTGTCGCACGATCGGCGCTTCCTCGAGGCCCTGGCGACGCGGGTGTGGGACGTGCGCGACGGGGACTTCCGAACCTTCGACGGCGACTGGGCGTTCTACCAGCGCAAGCGTGCCGAATGGGCCAGGGAACGCGCCGAGCGCGCCGCAGGACAGACCGGTCCATCCGAGTCCATCGCGGCCGGCGCCGAGGCGGAGCGGGGCCCATCGCGGTGGCAGCTGGAGCGACGCCTGGAGGCGCTCGAGGGCGAGATCGCTCGACTCGAACAGGACGTGCACACGGTCGTGACGCTGCTGGCGGCGCCGCAGGAGTTGGACGCGCGTGCCCTGGAGGTCGCCGGCGCCGGAGCGGAGGCCGACGCCCGGGCCGGTGACGGTCCGCCGCCGACCCGCGCCGAGATCTTGGCGTCGCTCGGCGCGCGGCATGCCACGCTGGAAGCAGAGCTCCTCGCGCGGATGGAGGAGTGGCACGAGATCACCGACCGGCTCGGCGCCCCGAGGGCCGAAGCGTAGGGTCGTTCGTTCCCGGCGGGCCGACCCGTCGGACGCGAGGAGGCGTAGCCATGCAACGAGTGCGGTACCGGAGCTTCGACGGCGTCCATTGGGGCGAGCTCGAGGGCGGCATGATCCACCAGCTCACGCACATGCTGGGGCGCCCCGGCGGCCACCGGGTGCCGCTGAGCGACGTCACCCTGCTGCCGCCGTGCGAGCCCGGCATCATCGTGTGCGTCGGGAAGAACTACGCGGACCACATCCTCGAGATGGGGGGCGACCGCGGCAACCTCCCGCGCGAACCCGGCCTGTTCCTGAAGGGCATCAACACCCTCTCCGGGCCCGGCGACGACATCCCCTACCCGGACTGGACCAACGAGCTGCACTACGAGGGCGAACTGGCCGTGGTCATCTCCCGCGAGATGCGCAACGTGACGCCCGAGGACGCGCTCGAGTACGTGCTCGGCTACACCTGCGCGGTGGACGTCACCGCGCGCGACAAGCAGCGCAGCGACCTGCAATGGGTGCGCGGCAAGTCGGCGGACGGCTTCTGCCCGGTAGGCCCGTGGCTCGAGACCGACCTCGACCCGAACGACGTGCACATCCGTACGGTCGTCAACGGCGCGGTGAAGCAGGACGCCAGCACCCGCTCCATGATCTTCCCGGTGGCCGACGTGCTGGCGTACATCAGCCGCTTCATGACGCTCTCCCCGGGCGACCTGGTGCTCACCGGAACACCCGAGGGCGTGGGCCCGCTGCACCCCGGCGACACCGTCGAGGTGATCATCGACGGCATCGGCACCCTCACCAACACGGTGACGGCAGAGAGCGAGATCGGGGCGTTCCTGGAGGACGAGCGCGCGTGACCCACGACCAGGCGCGAGCGGCCACAGGACGGGCCGGTGCGCCGCCACCATCGGTGCCGCCCGACTACCCACGCGTCCGCGACGTCGGTGGCGGCGTGGTGCAGATCGACACCGGCCACTACGGGCACCCCGGCACCATCGCGGTGTTCGCCCTTGCGCTACCGCGCGGCGGCTTCGCCTTGATCGAGAGCGGACCGGGCTCCACGCGGGCGTCCGTGCTCGACGGCCTGGAACGGGCGGGGTTCGACCCGGCCGAGCTGCGCTACCTGCTCGTCACCCACATCCACCTCGACCACGCCGGCGCCGCGGGCGCCCTGGCGCAGGACGGCGAGGTGGTGGTGCACGAGATCGGGGCGCCGCACCTGGTCGACCCGAGCCGCCTGCTGGCGAGCGCCAAGCGCATCTACGGCGACGAGATGGACGCGCTCTGGGGGCCCATGACGCCGGTACGGCAGGATCGCGTGCGCACCGTGAAGGGCGGCGAGACGCTCGACGTAGGCGGCCTCACCGTGCGGGTGCTGGCCACGCCCGGCCACGCCTCGCATCACGTGAGCTACCTGCTCGACGACGGCACGTTGTTCACCGGCGACGCGGCCGGCGTGCGCCTGGCGGGCGCCTCGCTCATCCGCCCCGCCGTACCGCCGCCCGAGCTCGACCTCGAGGCGTGGGAAGCGAGCGTGCAGCGCATGCGCGACGCCCGTCCCGACCGGCTGGTGCTGACGCACTTCGGCGTGGTGGACGACGCCGACGATCACCTGGCGCGCGTGCCCGAGCGCACCCGCGCGTGGGCCGAGGAGGTCCTACGCGGCATGCGCGCCGGCGAGGACGACGCCGCCCTGGTGACGCGCATGCAGCGGCGCGAAGACGACGAGCTGGCGGCCTCCGGCGTCCTGCCCGGCATCCGCATGCGCTACAAGGTCACCTCCGACGCCGCCATGACCGTCATGGGCGTCACGCGCTACTGGACCAAGCGTCACCCGGAGCGGCTCGCTGCGCCGTTCCCGCTGGGGCGGCCGGCGCGCATCGCGGTGTTCGCCTCGGGCCGCGGCTCCAACCTCGGTTCGCTGCTCGCGGCCTTCCCGCCCGACGGCAGCAACCCCTTGGGGGCGGTCGCCCTGGTAGTGAGCAACGTGCCCGACGCTCCGGCGCTCGACCGGGCGCGCGAGTCCGGCGTGCGCGCCGAGCACGTGTCGTGGACCACACGACGGGCGTTCGAGGAGGGCGCGCAGCGGCTGCTGGAGGACGCTCGCATCGACCTGGTGTGCCTGGCCGGCTTCATGCGGCTCTTCTCGGCTGCGTTCACCGAGCGCCTGGAAGGCCGGCTGGTGAACATCCACCCCAGCCTGTTGCCGCGGTTCCGCGGGCTCCATGCGCAACGCCAGGCGCTCGAGGCCGGGGTGCCCGCATCCGGCTGCACCGTCCACTTCGTCGACGCCGGGGTGGACACCGGACGCATCGTGCTGCAACGCAGCGTGCCGGTGCTGCCGGGCGACGACGAAGCCGCGCTCGCAGCCCGCATCCTGCGCGAAGAGCACATCGCGTACCCCGAGGCGGTGACGCGCGTGCTGCGAGGCCAGGTCACGCCGAGCCTCGCCCAGGGCGCCACGGGCCGTTCGGAGGCATCGGCATGAAGGTCCTGGTGATCGGCTCGGGTGGACGCGAGCACGCCCTGGCGTGGGCGCTGTCCCGCGGCGGCGAGCGCGCCGCTCGAGACGGCGAGGCGCCCGAGGGAGCGGCGCGCCGCGTCGAGGTGGTGGTGGCCCCCGGCAACGACGGCATGGCCGACGTGGCGCGGGTGGTGGGCGGTTCCGTCGACGTGGCCGCGTTGCGCCGCGTGGCGCGCGCCGAGGCGCCCGACCTGGTGGTCGTCGGCCCCGAAGCGCCGTTGGTGGAGGGCCTGGCCGACGACCTACGCGCCGACGGGCTGCGCGTGTTCGGCCCCGGGCGGGACGGGGCGCAGCTGGAGGGCTCGAAGAGCTACGCCAAGCGCTTCATGGACGAGCACGGCATCCCCACCGCGGCGTTCCGCGCGTTCCGCGACGAGGCCGAGGCGCTGACGTACCTCGACGACATCGGCGCCCCCGTGGTCGTGAAGGACTCGAACCTCGCCGCCGGCAAGGGCGTGACCGTCGCCGACGACCTGGCTACGGCGCGCGCCGCCGTGCACGCGGTGTTCCAGCAGCCGGGCGCCGAGGTGGTGCTGGAGGAGCGCCTGGTGGGCCAGGAGATGAGCCTGCTGGTGCTCACCGACGGCGACACCTACCGCATCCTGCCGCCGGCGCAGGACTACAAGCAGGCGCTCGACGGCGACCTTGGGCCGATGACGGGCGGCATGGGGGTGGTCGCGCCGATCGCCTTCGACGACGACCGCGAACTGGCGTACCTACGGCGCGCCGTGGTCGAGCGCACGCTGGCGGGCCTCAAGCGCGCAGGCATCGCGTTCCGCGGCCTGCTCTACGTCGGCCTCATGCGCACCGCCGACGGCCCCAAGGTGCTCGAGTACAACGTGCGGTTCGGCGACCCGGAGACGCAAGCGCTGCTGCCGCTGCTCGTCAGCGACGCCGCCGACCTGCTGAGCGCCGCGGCCGACGGCGCGTTGCACCGCGTCGAGCCGCGTTGGAGCCACGAGCATGCGGCGTGCGTGGTGCTGGCCGCGCCGGGCTACCCTGGCGCCTACGCCAAGGGCATCGCGCTGCGCATCCCCACCGACCTGCCCCCTTGGGCGACGGTGTTCCACGCCGGCACCGAGCGCGCGGACGGGCACTTCCGCAGCACCGGCGGCCGGGTGCTGAACGTCGTCGCCACCGGCACCACCCGCGCCGAGGCGGTGGCGCGCGCGTACCAGGTAGTCGATCGCATCGGGTTCCCCGGCGCGACGTTCCGGCGCGACATCGGCGGGCGTCTACCGAGCTGACCCTGCGCGTGCCCGCAGAGGCTCCGGGTGCGGCGGCGGCCGAGCGGCAGGCGCGGACCGCGCCCGGACGGCGCGGTAGAGTATCCGCATGCGACGCACCCTGCTGGCGCTGATCGCGCTCGGGTTGACGCTGGCGGCCTGCACACCGGCCAGCACCACCACCAACGAGCGCGTTGCCGTCGAACAGCTCACCGAACCGATCAGCTACTACCCCTACCAGACCGGCGCCCGCTGGCAGTACCTGCCCGACGGCGCTCGCCTGTCCGACCCCACCACGGCCCTGGTGGTGGAGGGGCCCACCATCGTCGCCAACGAGGTGTGGGTGTCGTGGCACACGCGCGGCCGGGGGCTCGACCAGCGCAGCTACCGGCAAGTGCGTGCCGACGGCGTGTTCCTGAAGCAGGAGGAGCGGCTCGGCACCACCTTCACGTTCGACCCGCCGCTGCAGGAGTACCCGCCGCAGCAGCAGATGCGCGTGGGCGCGCAGTGGCGCGGGACCACCACGGTCCATATGAGCGCAGACGCCGGCAAGCAGCAGCGTTCGCTCGGCATCGACTACGTGTTCACCGTCGTCGACCGCCGCTCCGTGACCGTTCCGGCGGGCGCCTTCGACGTCTTCGTCATCGACTTCACCACCCGCACCACCGACGAGAACGGCACCGTCACCGAGGAACTCACCCAGCAGACCTGGTTCGCGCCGTACGTCGGCGAGGTACGCACGCGCAACGGCCAGGTGCTGGTGCAGTCGAACGTCATCCCGGCCGAGCGCGAGGCAGAGGGCGGCGGGTCGTGACCACGCGCAGGGCGGCCACGGTACGGGGCGCCCGGCTACCTTCCGTATGCCCGGCTCCCTGCTACAATCCGCCCGACGCGACGACCCACGCCGCGGCCGCGGCCGCGAGCCGCTCCGACCCCGCGCGGAAGGACACCGACCAACCATGGGCCTGCTAGCCGGCATCAACGCCCCCGAAGACGTCAAACGCCTCCCGCGGGAGCAGCTCCCGGCGCTGGCGGAGGAGCTTCGCAGCGAGATCATCCGGGTGTGCTCGCTGGCCGGCGGGCACCTGGCGTCGAGCCTCGGAGCGGTCGAGCTGACGGTCGCTCTGCACACGCTGTACGACTCGCGCCGCGACCGCCTGGTGTGGGACGTCGGCCACCAGACCTACGGGCACAAGATCCTCACCGGCCGCAAGGACCGCATCGACACCATCCGGCAGGCGGGCGGGTTGGCCGGCTTCACCACCGTCAGCGAGTCCGAGCACGACGCGCTCACGGTGGGGCACGCCAGCACCAGCTTGGCGGCCGCGCTCGGCATGGCGCTGGCGCGTGACGCCCGCGGTGAGGACTACGACGTCGTGGCCGTGATCGGCGACGGAGCTCTGACGGGCGGCATGGCGCTGGCTGCGCTCAACCAGATCGGGCATCTGAAGCCGCGCATGACCATCGTGCTGAACGACAACGAGATGTCGATCAGCGAGAACGTGGGCGCCATCAACCACTACATGCGCACGCTGCAGGTCCAGCCGTGGTTCCAGCGCGCCGAGGACCGCTCCAAGAAGGCGCTCGGACGGGTCTGGGGGCCCCTGGCCGACCTCGGCAGCCGTGCCAAGAAGGCGGCGCGGCGCTTCTTCGACCCCGCCAGCAACAACCCGTTCCACGCCATGGGACTGCGCTACGTCGGCCCGATCGACGGGCACGACATCGCGCAGCTGCTGTACTACCTCGACCACATCCGCAAACTGGAAGGGCCGACGATGCTGCACATCGTCACCCGCAAGGGCAAGGGGTACAAGGTCGCCGAGTCCGACCCCATCACCTGGCACGGAGCCTCCAGCTTCGACCCCAGCAACCCGGTGGCGAAAGGGAAGAGCTACACCTGGGCGAACGCCTTCGGCGACGCGGCCAGCGCCCTGGCCGACGCCGACGACCGCGTTTGGGTGATCACCCCGGCGATGCGCGAAGGAAGCGGCCTGGTGGAGTACAGCAAGCGCCACCCCGACCGTTACCTCGACGTGGGCATCGCCGAGGACGTGGCCGTGACCGTCGGCGCTGGCCTGGCGCTGCGCGGCGAGAAGCCGATCGTCGCCATCTACTCGACGTTCCTGCAGCGCGGCTACGACCAGGTGATCCACGACGTGGCCCTCGAGAACCTGGACGTCGTGTTCGCCATCGACCGCGCCGGCTTGGTGGGCGGCGACGGCGCCACCCATCAAGGCCTCTACGACATCGCCTACCTGCGCAGCGTGCCGCACCTGAGCGTGGCCATGCCGCGCGACGCACGGGAGATGCGCGCCATGCTCAAGGCCGCCCTCACCATCGGCGGACCGAAGGCGGTGCGTTGGCCGCGCGGCGGCGTGGCGCCCGCGCCCGACTCGCCGGTGAAGGCGTGGGACGACATCGTCTGGGGCAGTTGGGACGTGCTGAAGCGCCCCCGCGGGGACGGCGTGTGGCTGCTGGGCCTCGGACCCACCGTCGACTACGCCCTGGAGGCCGCCGCCGAGCATCCGGACGTGGGCGTGGTGAACGCCCGCTTCGTCAAGCCGCTCGACCGCGAGGTCCTGCGCGAGATCGCCCGCAGCGCTCGCGCCATCGCGACGGTCGAGGACCACACCGTCGTGGGCGGCCTCGGGTCGGCCGTGCTGGAGGCGTTGGCGGAGGAGGGGTGGGCCGTTCCCGTCGTGCGCTTGGGCGTGCAGGACGTCACCGTGGCGCACGGCGAGCCGAAGACGCAACACGAGGAGCTGGGCTACGGGCCGAGGGCGATCGCCTCGGTGCTCGCCGAGCTGGGCATCGGATCGCAACGCGTGGCCGTAGGGTCCGCGCCGCACCGAGGTGCGGCCGGAGCCGCCGAGGCGCCCGCGGCGCGGGTACAGGCGGCCGATGGCGCGGTGCACGCGCGCGGCGGCAGGAAGGGAGCGGAGCGGTGAACCGGCGGCGGCATGCGGCCGGCCGCGCACCGCTCCTCCACCAGGGACGGGTTCGCGGCCACGGTGCGGCGCGGCTCGGGCGCTGGTCCGGGCTGGCGTTGACCGTGCTCCTGCTGCTCCTCGGCAGCGGATGCGCGCGCATCTTCGGGACGTCGTTGGCCGGACAGTGGTCGGGAACCTACAGCGCCACCTCGGGCGGTGGCGGCATCCTGCTGCTGAACCTCGAGGTGGCCGGGGTCGACGTCTCCGGCACGTGGGAGTCGAGCTTCCCCGGCGCCGTCGTGAGCGGCACGGTGGAAGGCATCGTCGACGACCTGGTGGCGCTCAAACTGACCCCGACCGCGCTGCCCGACTGCCCGTACAACGTGGTGGCCGAGCAGGACGGCGCCCGCCTGGAAGGCACGTACGCGTCCGCTTGCGTGCTGACCGGCAGCGGGAGCTTCTCGCTCACCAAGCGCTGAGGTAGCGGCCAGCGTGCGTCGCCGCGCCGGCCGTTCGACCACGTCGTGCTGGCCACGTCACGTGGCGTTCGCGACCCGCCACGACCCCCACTCGAATGGGCGAGGCACGCCGCGCAGCGCGATTGACACGTCCGTGACCGCACGGGTATCCTGTCGTTCGCTTGGGCGACGGAGACGGCGCTCGAGCGCGTCCTGGAACGCTCGCGAGGCCCGACGGGTCGGGCGGGCACCGGGATGCAGCCGGAAGCGCGGAGCCGTAGTGTAGCGGTTAGCATATCTGCCTGTCACGCAGAAGGTCGCGGGTTCGAATCCCGTCGGCTCCGCCAATCCCCGAAGGCCACCCTGGGCCGGCGCCCCTCCAGGCGCCTCCTCGCCAACCGCACCCGCGGCGGCCTTCGGACACGGCCAGGTAGCTCAGTCGGTAGAGCATGCGACTGAAAATCGCAGTGTCGGCAGTTCGATTCTGCCCCTGGCCACCAGCGAACGGGCGCGCGTCCGGCGGCGCGCCCACCCTCCGGCCCGCCGGAGCTCCCGGCTCGCCGGGGGCGCCGCGGCGCGGAGGCGCGCCAATGTAGCTCAGCGGTAGAGCAGCCGATTCGTAATCGGCAGGTCGTCGGTTCAAATCCGACCATTGGCTCCAAG
>CAZACZ010000072.1:0-11525 GCA_964483695.1 uncultured bacterium
TTCCCCGACGTGAAGGACATCGGACGACTCGCCAAACTGGCCGCCCGCTTCAAGGTGCGCAACTGCGGTCAGGTGTGCATCGCGCCGCAACGCTTCTACGTGCATCAGGACGTGGCGGAAGCGTTCGAGGCGGGCGTGGTCGAGGCGATGTCGAAGCTTCGCGTCGGCCACGGCCTCGACGAAGGCGTCCACGTCGGTCCGCTGATCAACGACCAGCAGCGCCGCCGGGTGGAGGAGATGGTCGAGGCGGGCCGCGCCGCGGGCGCGCGCGTGCTCACCGGCGGCCACCGGCTGGAGCGCCCCGGCTACTTCTATGCCCCGACCGTGGTGTCTGGCGTGGTGGGCGGCATGGCGCTGCACGACGACGAGATCTTCGGTCCGGTGCTGCCCATCACGACCTTCGCCACCCCCGAGCAGGCGCTGGCGGAGGCCAACGCCACCGAGTACGGCTTGGCGGCGTACGTCTTCACCGAGGACCTCAACACCGCCATCGTCATGTCCGAGCGCCTCGAGTTCGGCATGGTCGCCATCAACGACTGGATGCCGGTGACGGCCGAGGCGCCGTTCGGCGGGATGAAGGGTTCCGGCGTCGGTCGCGAGACCGGATCCGAGGGTCTGCTCGAGTACCTCGAGAGCAAGGCCGTGTACGTCGGCGGGGTGTCGTTGGGCTGACGTGCTCGCCACGCCTCCTCGCGCGACGACGAAGCGGCGCCTCCAGGGAACCCCTGGGGCGCCGCTTCGCGTCGATGCCGGCGGTCGGGCGCGACCGCCGTGGGCGTTCAGCAGAACGGCGGCACGATGCCGATCTCGATCTCGTCGATGCCGATCATGCCGTCGGAGTCGGTGGCCTGGAGCCGCAGGTCGTAGTACTGCGTGGTGCAGCCGACGATCGGGAACGACAGCGTGGCCGAGGCGCCGGTACCCAGCTGGACGTACGACGCGAGGTCCTGACGACGCGCCGACCAGACCAGCGCAGCGCCGCTCAGCGCGCCGTCCTCGGCGTCGGAGGCGGTAGCCGCCACGCTCACGGGCACGGTGGAGCCGTCGCCGGTCGACCAGTGGAAGGTGGTTCCGTCGGCGGGCGCCTGGATGGTGGCCGTGGGCGGGGTCAGGCTCGCTTCGACGACGTCGATGGTCACGCTGTCGCCGGCCGAACCGTACGCCACGTACAGCGTGTGCTGGCCGACGCCGAGCTTGGTGCTGCCGGTGAGGCCGGTGGTCACGATGGTCCCGTTCACGGGATCGTCCACCCGCCAGGTCACCGGGTAGAGCGGCGCGTCGGTCTCGGGATGGTCGTCGCCGATGACGGCCGCGAGCGCGATCGTGTCGCCTTCCGCGTACGCCCCGCCTTCCACGGGTTGGGTGATGGCCACCGAGACGGGGCACGTCGCCGGTGGGTTGGTCATCCCGAGGTCGTGCACGGTGAGACGGAACGTGGTCTCCGCGATGGTCTGGTAGGCGGCGTTCAGCCCCTCGGCGGTCACGTCGTAGAGGCCGTCGCAGAAGGCGTGGTCGGCGGTCTCGCCGGCGTCGACCGTGGCGAAGGAGAACGGCACGACGTCGCCCACGCGCACGTAGCTCCAGCGCACCATGGCGCCTTCGAGGTCGGTGTGGATGTCGGCGATGACGTCGGCGGCGAACGCCACCGGCACGCCCTCGTCCACCGCGAACGCGGTCCCGGGCGAGGTGACGTCGACGAACGGTAGCGGCGTTTCCGGGTACATGCGGCGCACCGCCGCGCGGTCGAGATCCGAGAGGCCGTTCCGCTGCCCGATGGCCTGCCCCGGCGGCTTGGTGCGGATGGTGACGGCCGCGACGCCGTTGGCGTTCTCGATGCCGAACGCCCTGGCGGGGTAGTGCATCACCGAGCCGAAGTCGTACGGTCCCACGTCGGTGCCGTCGTCGATGTGCTGGTCGAAGTTGTGCTTCTTCTCCTCGATGACGTCGTCCCACACGATCTCGAGGAACTGGTCGCGGTCTGCCCGGCTCTGCTCGTGCCACAGGCCGATGGCGTGGCCGATCTCGTGGATCACGTTGCCGGTGCCGCAGCCCCAGCGCGTCGGCGTGTCCAACCGCAGGTGGACGAGCTGCTCGCCTTCCTGGCGCCCCACGGCCGACGAGCATCCGTCGCCCGAGCGGAACCGCACGTAGTCGGCCTCGGCGGTGCGCTCGACGAAGGTGAGGTTCGTGGTCGCCTCCCAGTGGGCGATGGCGTCCTCGATCCGCGTCTGCATGGCGGCGTCGATGCTGGCGTCGACCACGAACGGCACGGTGGCGTCGGGCCAGCGCGCGTCCTCCTCGGTGATCACCACCGACGCGGGAGCGAGGGTTACGGCGGAGGGGGCCACCCCCAGGACGATGTCGCCCTGGTAGATCATCCGCCCGTCGATGACCTCGACGCTCACCATGGTCGGCGTCGTCTCGCCCGGCAGGGTCAGCTCCACCACGCGGAGCTCGCCGGTCTTGCCGGGCGCGTACGACTCGAGGTCGTTCGGCGGCTCGCCCGTGCGGGGCTCGGACGCGGTGAAGCAGGCCGACAACGTTGCCGCCAGCGCGGCGGCGACGAGCCAGAGGGCGCTGACCGACCGCGCTCGACGCGAGGCGCGCGGGCAGGCGGCGGGGCACGGGGACTCGGGGCCGTCGGAGGGGAACCGATCGCGCTCGTCCATGAAGCGACCATGCACCGAGGGGCGTCAAGCAGGCGTCAAAGCGGATGGCGCTCGGGTCCTACGGAGGCGCCTCTGCTGCCGTACACTCGCGTGACGTCGATGGCGCTCCCGACTTCCCCCACCAACCCGAGCCAACCGCCCACGGCGCCGACCGCGCTGCCGGAGCCGGTGCGCCGCACCATGCGCGTGTCGCTGATCGAGGGCGGACTGGTGCAGGTGTTCCTGAACTGGACGTCGGGCAGCGTGCTGGTCGGGTATCTGCTCGCGCTCGGCGCCACGCCCGCGCACATCGCGTTGGTCGCCAGCGTGCCGTTCTTGGCGCAGGTCGCCAGCCCGTTCGCCGCGCTGCTGGCCGAGGCCCTCGGCAGGCGTCGCGCGTTGACCGCGACGATGGCAGCCATCGGCCGCGCCACCTGGATCGTGGCGGCGTTCCTGCCGCAACTCCCGCTGCCCGACGCGGCGCGGCCGAGCATGCTGGTGCTGCTGGTGTTCGTCGCCAGCGTGTTCCAATCGGCGACCGGCACGTTGTGGACGGCCTGGATGGGGGACGTGGTGCCGGAGGAGCGCCGCGGCCGCTACTTCGGTATGCGCACCGGCGTGCTCGGCGTCGTCGGCATGGTGGCGAACCTAGGCGCCGGAGCGTTCCTCGACCGCGTGGCGGCCCCGCTCAACTTCCAGCTGGTGCTCGGCGTGTCGGTGCTGCTGGCGGGCGTCGGGGTGGCGCTCTACTTCGTGCACTACGACCCCCCGACCGAGCGCAAGGTGCCGTCGTTGCGCGAGGTCTTCGGGGGACCGCTGAAGGACCGCAACTTCCGACGGTTCCTGGTGTTCGCCAGCTACTGGCAGTTCGTGGTGATGCTGGGGGCGCCTTTCGTCATCCCTTACTTCCTCGAGCAGCTGTCGATGAGCTTCACGAAGGTCGCGGTGTGGAGTGCGATCGCCGCGTCCACCGCGCTGGTGACCACCATCCTGTGGGGGCGCGCCGCGGACCGCGTGGGCAACAAGGGGGTGTTGGCGATCGGCACGTTCGTCGCCGGCGCGGGGTTGCCCAGTTGTTGGATCGCCGCCGGGCTGTCGGGCAACCTCGGGTTCATCTGGGCGTCGGCGGTGTTCGACGCCATCGCGTGGGGAGCCATCGGGCCGGCCGTGTTCAACCTGGCGCTGGTCTCCGCGCCGCGCGCGGGGAGGGTGGCGTTCGTGGCGATGTACGCCCTGGTGGCCGGCGTCGCCGGCTTCGTCGGCGGTTCGGTATCTGGCGTGCTGCTGGTCTTCTTGGAGGCGCACCGGCCGACGTCGTGGGTGCCGGCATGGACCGGCTTCCACAGCCTGTTCGTGATCACCGGCGTGGGGCGCATGCTGGCGTGGTTGCTGCTCCGCCGCGTGAAGGAGTCGAAGGCGTGGCGCACCCGCGACCTGCTACGCGCCGTGCGGCCGGCCTGGACGCGCGTCGGCCTGCCATGGCGGTGAGCCGGCGGGACGTTTCGGGCCAGCGCCCACGCGGCGACGCTCGTGCGCCGCGCTGGGCGCCTCGGCGCTTGGCTTGACGCGGCCCTGGCGCATGACCTAGCCTTTCCGAAAGGGTTTTGCAAAAAGGGTTCGGGAAGGTTCGGCGTGGTCCTCCGCACGGTGCAGCACGACAACGTCCGCGAGCACAACCGCTACGCCGTGCTGCGCGTGTTGCAGCGGCGCCGCGCGGCGTCCCGCGCCGAGCTGGCGCGCGCCACCGGCTTGAGCGTGCCGACGGTGGCGGCGATCGGGCAGGAGTTCCTGGCATCGGGTCTCGTCCGCGAGGGTGCGCCGGCGCGCGTCGGCGGCGGAAGGCCGGCGCGGACGCTCGCCTTGCACGCCGAGGCTCACAACGTGCTGACGATCGACCTCGCTGCCCCGCGCGTGCGCGCTGCGCGAGCCGACCTGGCCGGCGCGATGCACGCGCTGGTCGACGGCCCGCCCATCGGGCCCGGCGCCGACCGCGCCTTGCTCGACTGGCTGTGCGAGCAACTAGCAGTTCAGCAGCGCGGTGGCACGCCGGTGGCGGTCCTCGCCGTGGCGGTGCCGGGCGTGGTCGACCGCGGCAGCGGCCACGTGCGCCTCGCCCCCGCGCTCGGCTGGGACGACGCGCCCGTGGGCGCCTGGCTGGCGGAGCGCACGGGCCTCGAGGTGGTGCTCGAGAACGACGTCAACGCCGTGGCGTTGGGCGAGCTGCACCACGGAGCCGGCGCGGGCAGGCGCCACGTGCTGTACGTCGCCATCTCCGGGAACGGCGCCACCGGCATCGGTGCTGGCATCGTGGTCGACGGTGGGCTGTACCGCGGAGCGCACGATGCGGCGGGCGAGATCGGCTACAGCTTGCTTCCAGGGTTGCCCGAGCATGGGCTCGACCTCGGGGCCAGCGGACCGCTCGAACGGCACATGGGCGAGGTGGCGGCGGCGTGCGTCGAGCACGGCAGGCTCGACCTGGGTGGCGCGGCGCGTCGCGCGGCGTTCGAGCGCTTGGCGGACGGCCTGCGCCTGGTGCTGCACAACGTGGCGTGCGCCCTCGACCCGGAACTGATCGTGGTGGCGTGGTCGGCCGATCCCGAGGGTCGGCTGGCGCGCGCGGTGGCCGAGCGATGGGCCGGCCCGGTGCCGGTAGAGGTGCGTGCGGGCACGCTCGGACCGGACGCTGCCCTGCGCGGCCTGGCGCACGTCGCGCTCGAGCGACTGACGGCGCGCTTGTGCGGCCTCGGCGAGGCCGATGGGAGGACGACGTGAACTACCACCACCTGGGCGTCATCGACGTGCACACCCACTTCCCGATCGAGAACACCATGGGCGTCCCCGAGCACAAGCGCGCCCCCCAGCACCCGCTGCTCCAGGCGTACGCACGCGAGCGCGGCGAGCGCATGCGAGCCGAGTGGGACACCGCGCCCGCCGAGCCGCCCGCCCGCACCCCGGAGGAGGTGGACCGCGCGCTCGAGCGCTGGGTGGAGGAGACCGAGCGCTACCGCCTGCGCAAGGTCGTGTTCGTCAGCGGCGGCGGCAACGACTCGCTGGCGGCCATCGTGGCGCGGCACCCGGAGCGCTTCCTCGGGTTCGCCCACCATCGCCTCGAACCGGGCGCCGACGTCGAGCTGCGGCGGGCCGTCGACGAGCTCGGCCTGCGCGGCTACAAGCTGCTCGGCCCCACCACCGACTACCCCTTCGAGGCGCCCGAGCTACGCGGCGTGTGGGAGTTCCTGGCCGAACGGCGCCTGCCCGCGCTGATCCACTTCGGCTTCCTGGGGCGGGGCGGCGGCGTGGTGCAGCACCCGCGCATGAGCCCGCTGTCGCTGTTCGAGGTCGCGCGCGACTTCCCCGAGGTGCCGTTCCTCGTCCCGCACTTCGGCGCCGGGTACTTCCGCGAGCTGCTGGCGCTGTGCTGGAGCCTACCGAACGTCTACATCGACACCTCCGGCTCGAACCAGTGGATGCGCTGGATGCCCTACCCGCTCACGCTCGAGGACCTGTTCCGCAAAGCGCTGGAGACGGTCGGCGCCGAGCGCGTGGTGTTCGGCTCCGACTCGAGCTACTTCCCGCGCGGCTTCTCCGCGCGGTACCTGCTCGACCAACTGCGGGCGGTGTACACCCTGGGGGTGCCGGACGCGGACGTGCGCCGCATCTTCGGCGGCAACGCCGCCCGGCTGCTGCGCATCGACGAGGAGGGTGACGGCTAGATGGCCTGGCACCGCGCGTACGTCGAGCGCGTGTTGGCGCCCGACCACGTCTTCGCCGCGCAGCACCTCTACCGCGCGTTCCTCGACGCGCTCACGGCGCATGTGCGCACCGTGGCGCGGCTCCCGACGGCGCGGCCGCATGCCGCGGTGGTCGCGCGGCTCGACGCAGCGTTGGCGCGCCAGCGCGACCTTCCGCCGCCGCCTCCGGAAGCCGGCGTGCCCGACCTCTACTTCGGCCTCCAGCGACGCCTGGCGGCCGAGCTGGGCGACGACGCCCTCGGTTGGATGCGCTTGGGGTTGTCGCGCAACGACCTCGACATGACCGTCTACGTCCTGGCGGCGCGGGAAGGGCTGCTTCGCGTGGCGCGCCTGGCCGGGGCGCTGCGCGCCACCTTGCTCGACGTCGCCGAGGCGCACGTGAACACCATCCTGATCGCTCGCACCCACCATCAGCCGGCGCAACCGACGACGCTGGCGCACTACCTGAGCGCCGCGGCCGCCATGATCGGCCGCGACCATCAGCGGCTGCTGGCGGCGCTCGCCCGGCTCGACCGCTGCCCGCTCGGTGCGGCGGCGCTGGCGGGCTCCAGCCACCCGCTCGACCGCGGGTTCACCGCCGCCGCGTTGGGGTTCGCGGCGCCGGTCGAGAACACCTACGACGCGGTGGCCGCCGCCGACTGGCAGATGGACATCGCCGCGCTCGGGCAGACCATGGGCGTCGGCCTGACGCGCCTGGTGCACGACCTCGTCGCGGCCGCCGCCGAGGGGTGGTTGCGCCTTCCCGACGACCTGGTGCAGGGCTCGTCGATCATGCCGCAGAAGCGCAACCCGGTGGTGCTGGAGCACGCCCGCACACGCTTCTCGCGCGCTGCCGGTGCCGCTCAGGCGGTGGCGTTCTCCGGGCACAACGTGCCGTTCGGCGACGTCAACGACGTCGGCCCCGACGTGCAGGAGGCGCTCGCCACCGTGCTCGACGCGCTCGAGGGCGGGCTCGACCTGCTGGTGGCTGCGTTGGTCCACGCCGAGGTCGACGGCGCCCGCTTGGCCGCCGTCGCTGCGGCCTCCGACACCACCGCCACCGAGCTCGCCGACGAGCTCGTGCGGACGCGCGGCCTCGCCTTCCCCGAGGCGCACCGCGCGGTAGCCGCCCTGGTGCAGCGCATGGCGCACCAGGGTCGGCCGTTGCAAGAGGCCGACCCCGGCGACTTGAGCGCCGTGGGTGGGCCCGCCATCGAGGCCGGCGTCATGGCCGAAGCGCTCTCGCCGGCCGCGTTCGTGGCGCGCCGGAACGGCCTCGGCGGTCCGGCCGCTACCAGCGTGCGTGCCATGCTGGAGCGCTCACGCGCCGAACTGGCCGAGTATCATCGGGTCGTAGACGCTACGACCACCCGGATCGACGTGGCGCTTCGCGAGCTGCGAGCGCCCGGAAAGGACTCCCCCGCATGAGACACCTCCTCCGTACGCTCCTCGTCGCCGCCGCCGTCTTGGCAGCGACGGCCCAGGCGCAGGTCGCCATCACGTACTGGCAGTACGACTACGCGACCCGCATCGACGCCATGAACCAGCTCATCGACCGCTTCAACTCCGAGAACCCCGACATCGTGGTGACGCAAGAGACCTTCCCCTACGACGCCTACCAGCAGCGCGTCGCCGCCTCGCTGGCGGCCGGGGAAGGCCCCGACGTGGTGCAGCTGTTCTACGGCTGGGTGGGCGCGTGGCAGCGCGCCGGGTACATCGAGCCGCTGCCGAAGGAGTACTTCGCCGACGCGTGGATCCAGGACTACTTCATCCCGATGGTCGAGTCGGTGAACATCGGCGGTGACTACTACGGCCTGCCCACCGCCGTGCGCGCGTTGGCGCTGTTCTACAACAAGGACCAGTTCCGCGAGGTCGGGCTCGACCCCGAGAACCCGCCCGCCACCTGGGACGCGTTCCTCGACGCTGCCAAGAAGCTGACGGTCCAGCGCGGCCCGCGCTTCGAGCGCGTCGGTTACGGCATCGCGCCGAACGGCCAGGACCATCACCTGGTGCGCACGGTGCTGATGAACCAGCTGGGCACGCCGCCCTACAGCGCCGACAACACCGAAGTGCTCTACGGCAACGACATCGGCGCGCAGGCGCTGGCGTTCTACACCTCGTGGCAGACCGAGCACCAGATCGGCGTCAACGAGTTCGTCCCCGGCAACAACGGCTACCGCGAAGGCTTCATCACCCAAGAGACGATCTCGATGATCATCGACGGTTCGTTCGCCATCGGCTCGGTGCGCAACGGCGCCCAGTTCGACTGGGGCGTGGCCGAACTGCCGACGTTCGAGAACGGCGTGAAGGCCAACTTCGGCTCGTTCTGGATGAACGGCCTGACCCCGAACGCCACCGCCGACCCGGCCAAGCTCGAGGCCGCTTCGCGCTTCATCAAGTTCGTCACCAGCGAAGAGGCGATGCAGCTGTGGCTCGACGTCGTCGGCGAGCTTCCCGCCGCGAAGTCGTTGGTGGCCGACCCCGAGTTGACCTCCGACCCGGTCTACGGCGCCTTCATCGCCGGCCTGGCGTACGCGGAAGCGACCCAGTTCGTCGACGAAGCCGGTCAGCGCGACGTCATGGTGAACGCCATCAACCGCGTGCTGCTCGAGGGCCAGGACCCGCTGGCGTCGATCCTGCAGGCAGCGCAAGAGGACCAGGCGCTGCTCGACGCGGCCAACGCCCAGTAGTCACCGTTCGAGCGAGCGGGGCGGCCTCGTTGCCGCCCCGCTCGCCGCAAGGCGGCGGAAGGCGGCGCTCCGGCCGGCACCGGGCGCCACCCGTCCCGTCGCCCCCGTGTTCGACGCCATCCGCGCCCACCGAGGGAGCCCGTGATCAGCAACCGCCCGACCCGCCCGCGCCGGTCGCTCCGCCTCGCGCAGCGTGAGGCGCTGTGGGCGTACGTCTTCCTGGCCATCCCGCTGGTGTTCTTCGCCGTCATCCGCTTCTGGCCGGCCATCCAGTCGTTCCGCCTGTCGCTCTTCACCTGGCACGTCGACCCCGCGCGTCGGCGCTTCGTCGGCATCGAGTACTACCAGGAGCTGCTGCAGAACCCCGTCTTCCATCAGGCGCTGAAGAACACCCTGCTGTACGCCTTGATCGTCGTGCCCGGCTCGATGGTGCTCGGGCTCGTCATCGCTCTCTTGCTACAGAACGTCGGTCGCGGTCGCGCCCTCTACCGCGCCATCTATTTCGCGCCGTACATCACCCCCGCCGTGGCGGTCGCTTGGGTGTGGGGCTGGATGTACAACTACAACTTCGGCATCATCAACACCTTGCTGATCGAGTGGTGGACGCTGCTCGAGCGCGTGGGGCTGGAACGCCTCGCCATCGCGCCGCAGCGCTTCCTCACCGACCCCGACATGGCGCTCCCTTCGGTGGCCGCGGTGATCGTGTGGCAGCAACTCGGCTTCCAGGTGGTGATCTTCCTGGCCGGCTTGCAGGGCATCCCGCGCGTCTACTACGAGGCCGCGCGCATCGACGGCGCCAACGCATGGCACCTCTTCCGCCACGTGACGCTGCCGCTGCTCAACCCGGTGATCGTGTTCAGCGTCATCATCACCACCATCGCGTCGCTGCAGCTGTTCGACCAGATCATCAACATCAACTTCACCGACCAAGGCGGACCGCTGAACCGCACCCTGTCGATCGCCGTGTACATGTACCAGGAGGCGTTCGGCCGTGCCCGCATGGGCTACGCCGCCGCCGTCACGGTGGTGCTCTTCGTCCTCATCCTGATCGTGACGCTGGTGCAGTTGCGGCTGACCCAGCGCCGCGTGGAGTACTGACATGGCCGTGCGCGACCGGATCCAGGACCGACCGAGCGTGGTGCTCGCAGGCGACACCACCGTCCAGCGCGGCCTGCGCGCGCTCCGAGCGGCACCGCGCCGACGGCCGGTGAACGGCTGGGCGGTGCTGAGCTACGTGCTGCTCACGGTGGGGGCGCTGGCGATGGTGTTCCCGTTCGCGTGGATGCTGTTGTCGTCGTTCAAGGAGTACCGCGAGATCCTATCGTTCGACATCTGGCCTTCGCGCTTCACCTTGGCGAACTACATCGAGGTGCTGACGCACACCGCCTTCCCGCGCTGGTTCCTCAACAGCGTCATCGTGGCGGTGGGCACCACCAGCTCGGTGCTGTTCTTCTGCGCGCTGGTGGGCTACGTGCTGGCGAAACTGCGCTTCCCCGGCAAGAACGTGATCTTCGTGCTGATCCTCTCGACCCTGATGGTGCCGACCGAGATGCTGGTCATCCCGTGGTTCGTGATGTCGGCCGACTTCGGTTGGGTGAACACCTACTGGGGCCTGATGTTCCCCGGCCTCATCCCGGGCTTCGGCGTGTTCCTGATGCGGCAGTTCTTCCAGACGCTGCCCACCGACCTGTTCGATGCCGGGCGGATGGACGGCGTCAGCGAGTTCGGCCTGTTCTGGCGCATCGGCCTGCCGCTGGTCGGGCCGGGTCTGGGGGCGCTCGGGATCTTCGCCTTCATCGGCAACTGGAACGCCTTCCTGTGGCCGTTGATCGTGGGGCAGAGCGCCACCATGCGCACCATCCCGGTCGGCATCTCGAACTTCTCGGGCGAGGCCGCCACCCAGTGGAACCTGATCATGTCCGCCTCGGCGCTCGCGATCGTGCCGGTGCTGATCGTGTTCTTCGTGTTCCAGCGGCAGATCATCGAAGGGGTGGTGCTGACGGGGGTGAAGGGGTGACGAGCGAACGCCCGCCCTCCGTGGGCGCGGCCGGCTCGTCGCCGCAGCGTGGCGCCTCCGAGCGGCACGGCCCGCGTCTGATCGTCGCAGGCAACGCCAGCGTGGACCTCCTGCTGGGGCCGGTGACGCCGTGGCCGCGGCCGGGCACCGAGGTGGTGGTCGATCGCCTCGCCTGGCGCGTCGGCGGGGCGCTCGGCAACACCGCGCTCGCCCTGGCCGGCATGGGGGTGGCCGCCGACCTGGTGTGGGACGTCGGCGACGACGCCATGGGCGGCTGGCTGCGCGCCGAGCTGTCCGGCGCCGGGACCCCGCCGCGGGTCGTCGCGGCAGCGACCTCCGTGACGGTGGCGCTCACGCACCCCGACGGCGAACGCACCTTCGTCTCGCATCTCGGGCACCTCGCCGCCAGCACCCCCGACGCTCTGGTCGCGGCCATCGA
>CAZACZ010000072.1:11625-14686 GCA_964483695.1 uncultured bacterium
GAAGCGCTGGGCGCGCGCCGGGTCGTGCTCAAGCTCGGGCCGCGAGGGGCCGCGTACCGGGAGGGCGCACGGGTCGAGATCGTCGCGGCGCCGGCGCTGGCGGTGGCCGACACCGTGGGCGCAGGCGACACCTTCAACGCCGCGCTGCTGGCGGCGATCGGCGAGGGGCTGCCGTGGTCGGGCGCCGTGGCCGTGGCGGTGGAGGTGGCGTCGACCGTCGTCGGCACCTCGCCACGCCGCTACCCACGTTGGCGCGACGTGCTCACGAGCCAGCGTGCCCGGGAAGCACCCCGGCCGGCGCAAGGTGGCGCGGCCGCGCCTTGACGTGCGGGTACGGGTGGTGGTGGTGATACCGACGGTGCTCGCTCGGCCCCGCCGTCCGCGCACGCGCCTCCATCGCCTGATGGAAGGCGGTCAACTTGGCAGCCCACCGGCGGCGCTCGCCAAGGTCGTACTCGATGCCATGCAAGATCAGACGGTACGTGCCGTAGCCGACGAAGAACATACCCACCTCCGCCGGGGAGAGCCGATACGTACCCCGGGTGCGGCCGGTGGAAGGCGCACGCGACGCGCGAGCGACGAGGGGTTGGGCTGGTAGGGCGACGCGAACGATCGGGCGGACGCTGCGCCGACGCTTCGCTCGGCTGGCTCCCCCGACGCGATTCTACGCCCGCGTCGCCTGCTCGAAGGTTGCCGCGGCACCTTGCCAGTCGGCCGCCACCTCGGCGAAGGTGCGTTCGCCGTCGATCACCGCGCGCACGCTGCTGTCGCCGGTGAGGCCATCGACCAGGAGCCCCCGGACCGGTTCGTGCCACACCTCGCCCGCGCCCGGAAGCCGACTCCACCCGAGTGTGGCGGCGTCCACCCAGGCGAACTCCGAGTACGTGGCGCGCACGTGCGTCAGGACGCGCACCAGCGCCTCGAGCGGGCGGAGCGCTGCCCGGTCCGTGAGGTGGAGCTGGACCCCTTCGCACGCCTCGCCGGCGTGCCGGTCGCTATGCGGACGGAAGGTGACGGGGCGGAACCGCAGACCTGGGAGGCCCAGCGCCGTCAGGTCGCGGGCGAGCGCGTAGCCGTCGATCCACGGCGCGCCCAGCAGTTGGAACGGCAGCGTCGTGCCGCGCCCCTCGGAGAGGTTGGTGCCCTCGAGCAGCACCATGCCCGGGTACAGCGCGACCGCCTCGGGCGTCGGCAGACCCGGCGATGGCGGCACGAACGGCCCGGGGGGCGGGTCGCCGCGACGCCAACCTCCGAGGGGCGCCACGCGCAGATCGACCGGCAGGTGCCGCGTCGACCACGTCACCACCTCGCCGATCGTGAGGCCGTGCTGGAACGGGACCGGCACGTACGCCAAGAACGAGCGCCTGGCCGGATCGAGCGCAGGACCGTCGATGCGAGGCCCGAGCAGGTTGGGCCGGTCGCACACCACCACGCGCGTGCCCGTCTCCGCCGCGGCCTCGGCGAGCAGGACGGTGGTGGTCGCGTAGGTGTAGCAGCGCACGCCGACCTCCTGGACGTCGACGATGACCGCGTCGACGCTGCGGAGCACATCGCTACTCGGGCGTCTCCTGGGGCCGTAGAGGCTGACGAGCGGCAGCCCGGTGCGCGGGTCGCGGCGGTCGTCGATGGGGGTGGCGTCGTCCTCGTAGCCGCTCCACCCGTGCTCGGGGGTCAGCAGCGCCACCAGCTCGATCCCGGGCGCGGCGCGGAGCGCCTCGAGCGTCGGGGTGCCGTCGGCGGTCAGCGACGCCTGGTTGGCCAGCAGGGCCACGCGCCGTCCCTCCAAGAACCGGCCCGGCTCCGCCAGGACCGCGTCGATGCCGAAGCGGATCATCCCTTGACCGCGCCCGCCGTGAGCCCTTCGATGAACTGCCGCGACATCGCCAGGTAGATCACCAGCAGGGGCAACGAGGCGAGGACCATCCCGCTGAACACCAGACTCCAGTCGATCAGGTGCTGGCCGAAGAAGATCTGCATCCCGAGCGGGATGGTGCGCCAGGTGTCGGAAGGCAGGAACAGCAGCGGGAAGAAGAAGTCGTTCCACCACGGCACGACGTTGACGATCACCACGGTGGCCAGCCCGGGGCGCACCAGCGGGAGCATGATCTGCCAGAAGGTCTGCACCTCGGTGCAGCCGTCGATGCGGGCGGCATCCTCGAGCTCGCGCGGCAAGTTGCGGAAGAACACCGACAACAAGAACACCGACATCGGCATCCCCGACGCGGTGTAGGTGAAGATCAGCGCCAGCGGCGAGTCGATCAAGTTCAGGTCGCGCATCAGCAGGTACAGCGGCAGGATGCCCAGCCGGATGGGGATCATGATGCCGGCCAGGAAGACCAGGAACAACGCGGCGCGCAGCCGGAACGAGTAGCGCGCCAGGGCGTACGCAGCCGGCGCCGCGGTGACGAGCAGCAGCAGCGCGGAGGAGCCGGTGATGAGCACGCTGTTGCGCAGGTAGGTGCCGAAGTGGGCGCGGCGCCAGACCTCGCGGAACCCGTCGAGGGTCCAGCCCTCGGGGAGGCCGAACGGGTTGCGGAAGATCTCCGGGGTGCTCTTGAACGCCGTCAGCAGCATCAGCACGACCGGATAGAGGAACGCCAGCGCCATCGTTCCCAGAACCAGGTAGACGACCAGGCGGGCGAGGGTGCGGCGCGCGGGCGAACCGGCGGCGGCGGAGGCGCGAGCAGGCGCGGCCACGTCAGTACTCCGTCTGGCTGCGCTGGGTGAAGCGCACGCCGAAGGCGGACACTACGCCGATGATGAGCAGCATCAGCACTCCGATGGCGGCGGCGAGGCCGATCTGGCCGGGCTCGCCGCCGGTGGTGGGGTCGCCGAAGGCGGTGCGATAGAAGAACGTCGCCAGCAGGTCCGAGGCGTAGTTCGGCGCGCCCGAGGCTCCTTGCATCACGAACACCAGCTCGAAGGCGTTGAAGTCCCAGATGAAGGTGAGGATGGTGACCATGGCGATGCTGGGCAGCAGCAGCGGGAACGTGACGAACCGGAAGTCCTGCCACGGGTTGGCGCCGTCCACCAGCGCCGCCTCGTGGAACTCCCGCGGGAT
>CAZACZ010000073.1:0-14079 GCA_964483695.1 uncultured bacterium
GGTACGGGCTGTCGGTGGGAGCGTGGAACGCGTCGGCCATGGGCAAGCGTACCGCCCCAGAACCAAGCTGCCTTCGCTCTACCCCTCCACCGCCTCCGCGATGAACGCCGCCAACGCCTCGCGCAACGCCAACAGCGACGGCCGATGCACGTACATCATGTGCCCCGCCTCGTAGAAGCTCATGCTCACGTTCTGGCGCGCCTCGGGCGTCAGCCCCATGTGGGCGAAGGTGTGCAACGTGGCGTAGTACGGCGTGGCCAAGTCGTAGTACCCGTTCGCCACGTGCACCTTCAGGAACGGGTTGATGCTCATCGCCTTGCGCAGCGTCTCGGCCACGTTGAGGTAGCGGTTCTCGACGTCCTTGTAGCTCCACGTCTCGTAGAGGTTCGCCAGGATCTCGTACGGCAGGTCGGACACGAACCCGAGTTCCTCCCGCACGTAGTCGTTGAACGTCGCCGTGTACGGGCCCTGGGTGGCGGCCATGCTGGGGTCGAACTCGAAGCGCTCGCCGGCCGCGTCGCGGTCCACCCCGGTGTAGCGGCTGTCGATCCGGCCCACCGTGCGTCCCTGGTCGCGCAACAGCTCCTTCGTAAAGCGGAAGATGTCTACGCGCAAGTCGGTGGCGTCGATGTACGTCTCGCTCAAACCGGTCAGTTGAGCCAACTCACGCCGCACCGACGCGCGCTCGTCCTCCGGCAACTGGTCCCCACGCAGCAGCGCCGGGGCGTAGGTGTCGTGCAAGAACGTCTCGACTTGCGCCAACACGTCCTTCAGCGGAAGCGCCTGCAACTCGGGCGCCAACCGGCCGTGGTAGTACGCGGTGGCGGTGTAGGTGGGCAGGAACAGCAGCGGCGGTAGGTCGTTGCCGGGGCCGAAGCGGGCGGTGCCGAAATCGAGGATGGCGGACACCAGCATGAGCCCGTTCAGGTACACGCCATGGCGCTGCTGCAAGTGCCCGGCCAAGCCGGCGGCGCGCGTGGTGCCGTAGCTCTCGCCGGCCAGGAACTTCGGGCTGCCCCACCTGCCGTAGCGGCTGGTGTAGAGGCGGATGAAGGCGCCGACGCTCTCGATGTCCTTGTCGACGTTGTGGAAGTCCTTCGCCTTCACCCCCTCGACGGGGCGGCTGTAGCCGGTGCTGACGGGGTCGATGAACACCAGGTCGGTGACGTCCAGCAGCGACGCGTCGTTCGGCACCAGCCGGTACGGCGGCCTCGATGGGAAGCCGTCATCGTCGAGCGCCACGCGTTTCGGGCCGAACAGCCCGAGGTGCATCCACACCGACGACGAGCCAGGGCCACCGTTGAAGCTGAAGGTGAGGGGCCGCTTGCTCACGTCGTCCACGCCGTCTTTCGCGTAGGCCACGAAGAAGACCTCGGCCTTGGGTTGCACGCCTTCGAACTTCCCCGCGCGCTCGCCCTCGCCCACCGCCTCCTCGCGCAGCACCATGGTGCCGGTGGTGACGGTGTACGCCACCTCGATGCCTTGGATCGTCACGCGGTGGTGCGTGACGACGATGTTGTCCTGCGGGACGCGGGCCGGGGCGGCGGCTGCGATGGCCTGTGGTGCGGTCGTGGAGGTCGCGCTCGTGGACTCGGGACGCTCGGCATCGTTCGGCATGGCCGAATCGTACGTCGCCGCGCCGGTGACGGGGAGCTAGCGGTCGGGTCGGTCGGTGGGGTGAGGCCTGCCCGGGTCGTTTTGCGAGGCATCGACGCCCGGCCGCGCTTGCTCGCGGTCGGGCAACGGCGATGGCCGTCAGTCCGCCGCCGCGACGCCTCCCCGCACCACGCCCATCGCCTCGGTCCAACGCGCCAGCTCGTCGAGCAACGCGGTGGCGCCCTTGCGCGTCGCTTCGTTCGGCTCGAACACGCGCTGGTCGTTCAGGAAGTTCGCGACGAACGGGATGTTCACCGACGTCGGCACCATCGGCATGCCGAGCACCGCCAGCACGGGGCGCAACGCCACCAGCGCCCTCGTGCCCGCCGACACGCCGCCGTACGTGACGAGGCCGGCCGGCTTGTCCTTCCACTCCCGGCTCAGGTAGTCCAGCGCGTTCTTCAGCGCCGCGCCGAACGAGTGGTTGTACTCGGGCGTGACGAAAACGAACGCGTCGCCTTCGCTCACGATGGCGCTCCAGCGTTTGGTGTGCTCGTGCTCGTACTGCTGCAGCCGCGGATGCTTCGGCTCGTCGTGCAGGGGTAGGTTCACCTCGGCCAGGTCGATCAGGCGCACGCCGAACGCGCCATGCTGCTCGGCGTGCTCCACGAACCAACGGCCCACGGGAAACCCGACCCGGCCAGGACGGACGCTGGCGATGACGACGTGTAGGACGGGACGATGACGGGAAGTCTTGCTCACGAGTACCTCGCGTAGGGAAGACACGGGACGGCGACGACGTTCGTACGTCGAACCTACCCCGCCGTGCCCGGTGAGACCGTAGTCGCGGGCGCGCTCCGGGAGGCGATCCTCATCCCGGACCGGTGCGCCGGACGTGAACGGCCCCGCGGCGGCGCCGCCGGCGCCGCACGAACGAACGGTGCACGACGACACGCGGGTATCCTGCGCGGGTGAGGTCTGCCATCACCGGCTTCGTCCAGGACGAGGAGGGGCACTGGGTTGCCCTGCTCGCTTGCGGTCACCGCCAGCACGTGCGGCACGACCCGCCGCTCACGAACCGGCCCCTGGTCCTGACCGACGATGGCCGGAGCCGTCTCCTGGGCGTGGAGCTCGACTGCCGAACGTGCGACGACCCGGCAGCCAACGAAGGCGCCGCGAGCCCGGAACCGTAACACTTGACCCTGCCCTTGGGGCTGGCCCCATACTGCTCCCGTGCACCAGGCGAAGACGACCGCGAATGCCATTGCGAACGAGAACGGGACTCGGACCGCGCAGCCGAGCACCGAAGCGATGACCATCGGGCAGTTCGCGCGCCGGACGCGACTGTCGTACAAGGCGCTTCGCTTGTACGACGCGATGGGGCTCCTTCAACCCGCGTTCGTCGACGCCGACAACGGGTACCGGCCTACCGCGAAGAACAGGTGGAGCAGGCCCGGCTGATCGGGCTGCTTCGAAGGCTCGAGATGCCCTTGGAGCGCATCCGCGACGTCCTGGCGCTACCCCGCGAGCAGGCGTCCCGAGCCATCTCGGCCTACTGGCAGGAGAAGGAAGCGGACGCCAACGAGAAGCGCAGGCTCGTTCGCTTCCTCGAGTCCTACTTAGGAGGCGAAGGAGGCACCATGTTCCAGATCGAGACCCGGGCCGTGCCCGAGCAGAAGGTGGCCAGCATCGAAACGAACGTCACCGCCGAAGACTTGCCGAAGTTCATCCAAGACGGGATGAACCGTCTCTTCCAGGCTCTAGCCGAAGGCGGCGCCACGCCTCAGCCGCACCCGTTCGTGACCTACCACGGCCAGGTCGACATGGACAGCGACGGCCCCGTCGAGGTGTGCGTGCCGTTCCAAGGCAGCCTCGACCCCGTGGGTGACGTGCGCGTCCGTGTGGAGCCGGCCCACCAAGCCGCGTTCACGCGCATCACCAAGGCCCAAGTCGCCTTCCCCGCCATCCTCGAAGCGTTCCATGCCGTGGAGAAGCACCTTGAGGCGCAAGGCGAGCAGATCGCCGGTTCCCCGCGCGAGGTCTACTTCGCGGACTGGAGCAAGCTGCAAGACGACGACCCGGCGTGCGACATCGTGTTCCCGTACACGGGCTGAGGTAACGACGCGCCGTTCACTTCGGGCGGGCGACGGACGCGACGCCGTGGATCCGCAAGGTGACGACGAGGATGAGGACGCCGGAACGGTTCCGGCGTCCTCATCGCCGCACACGGGCACCGGGGTCGAGGGCTCCCGCGGAGACAAGAGGCTGGACACTGTCCCATTCCTGGGACATGTGTGCTAATATTGGCACACATGAACCTGTCGGCCCCTCACGAAGCGGTCCTCGATCGAAACCTAGGACGTACCCTGGCGGTTCTCGCGGGCACCACCCGCCCGTTGAGCGGCCGTGAGGTGGCGACTCTGAGCCGCGCATCGAGTTCGACCACGTGGCGGGTACTGCAACGACTTGCTGACCATGGCATCGTTCGCGTTCAGGAGGCGGGATCTGGCGCTGCGCTGCTGTACTCGCTCAACCGTGAACATCTCGCGGCCGAGCCCGTCATCGCCCTGTTCGACATGAGGCAGCGCCTGTTCGAGCGACTCCGCCATGAGTTCCGCTCGTGGTCAGCGCAGCCTGTCCACGCCTCGGTGTTCGGTTCGGCTGCCAGAGGTGACGGCAGTACTCGAAGCGACATCGACATCTTCGTCGTCGGCCCCGAGCTCGACGAGGACGAAGCCGCCTGGCGGGCACACCTCGACCGGCTGTCGGAACTCGTGTACGCGTGGACGGGCAACCATGCGGGCATCTCGGATGTCTCGGTTACCGAACTGAGACGGCTGCTGGCGACGCGTCCGCCTGTGATCCACGACCTCGAGCGCGACGCCGTGGTCGTTGCTGGCCGGCCGCTCGACCAGATCGATCCCGGCCAGAAGCCCATTACGGCGCGCCGCTGACGCCGTCCCGCGTGTGGCGAAACAGATTGGGTGGTCGTGCAACTCCCTCTTCGGCATGGCACCGATCGTGGCACTGCGCCGCCGACGCGCGCACGCACGCATGTATACTCGCATAATGACTTCAAATCACAATCTCGCCCTCGAACTCGAGGGCGTGACCAAGGCATACGGCGAACGTCAAGCCCTGGACGGGCTGACCCTGACGGTACCGAAGGGCATCGTCTTCGGGTTCCTCGGCCCGAACGGGGCAGGCAAGACGACGACGATCAACGTCCTGTTGGGCCTGCTTCGCCCCGATAGCGGCTCGGTCCGGGTCCTGGGGCTGGACCCATCGCACCAGGCCGACGCCATCCGGTCCCGTGTCGGCGTGCTGCTCGACCAGACCGGGCTGTACCAGCAGCTGACGACGCACGAGAACCTCGAGTTCTACGCGCGTGTGGGCGGCCTCGATGCCGGTGCGCGCGCGGCCGTGGTGACGCAAGCACTACAGCAACTCGGACTGTGGGAGCGGCGGAACGACCGCGCCGGCACCTTGAGCCGCGGCATGCAGCAACGTCTGGCGTTGGCGCGAGCGCGACTCCACGATCCCGAGCTTCTGCTCCTGGACGAGCCCACGACCGGGCTCGACGTCATGTCGGCGCGCGAGGTGCGCCGCGAACTCGCCGAGATCGCCAGCAGGGGAACCACCATCTTCCTCACGACCCACAACATGGAAGAGGCCGAGCAGCTCTGCGCGAGGGTCGCCGTCATCCGTCAAGGCAAGCTCGTCGCCGAAGGCGAGCCGTCGGCCCTGCTGGCCGCGTCGGGTCACGAGGTGCTGATCACGGGAAGCGGGATCGCGACGGTCGTGGACCGGATCCGCCGCCGTGAGGACGTGCTATCGGCCGTCGCTGGCGAAGACCAGCTGCGGGTTCGCCTCAAGTCGGCCGATCCGGCCGGTGTGGTAGCCGACGTCGTCGCGGCAGGGGTCCAGGTCCGCGAAGTCGTCCGGGGGAAGCGTCTCGAAGACGCCTTCGTGGAACTCGTCGAGGAGACCCGATGATCCAGGACGTCCGTACGGTGTTGTGGAAGGAAGCGCGGTCGCTGTTCCGGCAGCCGGGCAGCAAGGTGCGCACGGTCCTGACCGTGGTGGTCCCGGTCGGGTTCTTCGGTGTCGTCGCCCCACTGCAGGAAGGCGCGGGATTCGCGGCCGGCGCGATGCCATGGTTCATCGCGGTGATCCTGCCGCTGCTCAGCGTGAGCCTCGTTGCGCCGGACTCGTTCGCGGGCGAGCGGGAACGCGGGACGCTCAGGACGCTGCTGTCGAGCCGTCTGCCGGATGGCGCCATCCTCTACGGCAAGCTGCTCTTCGCCATCTTCGTCGCGATGGTGATGTTCCTGGCGACGCTATCCGTGGCGCTGATCACCGTCAACCTCGCGACGTCCGGCCAGGGGCCGATCCTGATCGGGGTCGGACGCGTCGCTGCCATGCTCGGCACCGCCCTCCTGCTCGCCGTGCTGGCGTCCGCCCTCGCCGTGCTCGTGTCGCTGCGTGCCGCCACCGTGCAGCAAGCGCAGCAGACGCTGGTGGCCGTGCTGTTCCTCGTGCCTACCGTGCTCGGCCCGGTGGCGTTCCTCCTGGCCGACAGCGGCTCGGACGTCGTCGAGAAGGCGTTCTCGGCGCTGGCGAGCGATGCGGGGCGCGCCGCGCTCGTCGTGTTGCTCGCCGTCGTGACAGGTGTGCTTCTCAGGCTGGCGCACGTCCGCTTCCAGCGCCACCGGCTGGCGAACTTGTCTTAGTGCCCGCGTCCCCTTCGCGACGTCATGCTTCGCGTGGTGCTCCGCGACGTGCTCCGAGGAGTGCTCCGCGGCGTGCTCCGCGGCGTGCTCCGCGGCGGGGAGCAGCGCGCCTGATGTCCGGCAGCGCCTACCGCCACCCCAACCCCGGCGCCACATGCGTCAGCACCGCCTCGACGGCGTGCGCACAGTAGTCCACCCCGAGCTGGTTCGGCACGGTCAAAAGCAGTGTGTCGGCCTCGGCGATGGCCTCGTCCTGGGCCAACTCCTCGATCAGCACGTCGGGTTCCGCGGCGTACCCGCGCCCGAAGATGGCGCGCGTCTGCGGGTCGATGTAGCCGATCTGGTCTTGGTCCTGCTGGCCGCGCCCGAAGTACGCGCGGTCGATGTCGTTCACCAACGCGAAGATGCTGCGGCTCACCGACACCCGTGGTTCGCGCGCGTGACCGGCTTCGCGCCACGCTTCGCGGAACACGCGGATCTGCTCGGCCTGCTGCACGTGGAACGGCTTGCCCGACTCGTCGAACTTCAGCGTCGAACTCTGCAGGTGCATGCCGAGGCGCCCCGCCCACGCCGCCGTGGCGTTCGAGCCTGCGCCCCACCAGATGCGCTCGCGCAGCCCTGGCGCGTGCGGCTCGAGGCGCAGCAGCCCCGGCGGGTTCGGGAACATCGGCGTGGGGTTCGGTTGGGCGAAGCCTTCGCCTTTGAGCACTTCCAGGAACGTCTCGGCATGCCGCCGCGCCATGTCGGCGTCGGTCTCGGCGTCGGTTCCGGTGCCGGTTCCGGCACCGGTTCCGGCGTCGGCTCCGGAGCCGGTCGCCCCCGCAGCGGGCGCGTACCCGAAGTAGCGCCACCCGTCGACCACCTGCTCGGGCGAACCACGGCTGATGCCCAGCTGCAGCCGCCCGCCCGCGATGAGATCCGCGGCGCCGGCGTCCTCGGCCATGTACAGCGGGTTCTCGTAGCGCATGTCGATGACGGCCGTGCCGATCTCGATGCGCTCGGTCCTGGCACCGATCGCCGCCAGCAGCGGGAACGGAGACGCCAACTGCCGCGCGAAGTGATGCACGCGGAAGTACGCCCCGTCCGCGCCCAGCTCCTCCGCCGCCACGGCCAGGTCGATCGACTGCAGCAAGGCGTCGGACGCCGAGCGCGTCTGCGAATGCGGGCTGGGCGTCCAATGCCCGAACGACAAGAAACCGATGCGCTTCGTCATGGTCGTCGAGTCTGGCATGCGGCGGGCGTGGCCGACGTCGCGCAGCGCCCGACGCAGATCACCCGACCCGTCGCCGCATGACCGCGTAGCGCCCGCGCTCCTCCACGGGCTCGAAGCCGCGCGCCTCGTACATGCCGCGCGGTCCTCGGAAGTGGCCGGCGTCGTTGGGTCGGGGTTCCCGGTGCGGGTACGCCTCGATCCAGGCAGCGCCCCTTGCGGCAGCGTCCGCGATGACGCGGTCGAGCAGCGCCGACGCCACCCCGTGACGCCGGAACGGCGGCGCGACCACGTAGCAGGAGACACCGATGACGGCGGAGGGGTCGGGGCCGCCCGGGTCGACGTCGCGGTAAAGCGCGTAATCGGCGCGCAGGGACGCGTTGACCCAACCGGCAGGACGGCCGTCGACGTAGGCGAGGTACCCGAACGTCGTGCCGGCGTCGAACCGCTCGAGCATCATCGAGCGCGTCACGCGCCACGGACGCTCGGGGTCTTCGGGCGGCGCCGGGGCGTGCGGTTCGAGGCAGTAGCACGAGGCCCAGTCCGGGTTGCCGGCGAAGGCGTCGTGGTCGAAGAACCGCTGCCAGTCAGCGAGGTTCTCGGCGGTGACCGGCCGGACGGTGATCTCCCCGATAGCGCCCAGGCGCTCCACGTCGTCCGAGATCCGCTCGACCGCCTCGGCGTAGTTGCAGGCGTAGTTCCGGATCGCGGTCTCGGGGTACGTCCATTCGTGGGCCTCACGACCGTGCGCCACGAACGCGTCCGCCACCGCCGTCAGCCCGTCCGCTTCGATCACGACCTCACAACCGAAACACTTGACCTTCATGCCAGGCTCCCCTCTCGCTCGGTGCGTGCGTTCGATCATAGAGCGAGGGTCGCGGGGCGGTCTCGTCGGTCGCCCCTTCGCCCGGGATGTGTCCGCGGCGATAGGCCGCGTCCTGAGATCAGGTGCGGGACCGCTACGCCGACGCGGAGGCCTCGCGACGCCAACTCCGCACCAGCAACCCCGCCGCCGGTCCCAGCACCAACGCCGAAGCGACGAACGCCGCCGGCATGCCCGCCGCTGCCGCCACCAGGCCCAACAGAGGCCCACCCGCCACCTGACCCAACGCGTCCGCGACGCCCGCGGCCGAGAAGGCGGTCGCGCGCGTGGACGGCTCGAGCTCGCGGTTCAGCCATGCTCGATGCAGCGGAGCGTGCAAGCGACCGGTCACCCGCGCGACGAGGTACATCGCCACGGCAAGGTCGAGGCGGCCGGCAAGGCCGAAGGCAGCGACGGTGACCGCCTGAACCACCATCGCCATCCACAGCCACGCCACCAGTGGCGCTCGCCCTCTGCCCGCCGCATCGCTGCGTTGCAGGGCACGATGCGCCGCCTCGGTCACGCCGACCCCCACCATCGCGGTCGCGAACGCGAGGATCGCGAACCAGGTCGGCGCGCCGATGCCGCTGGGCAGCCCGGGCCCGGCGAGCATGCGCGCCTCCCAGAGCCGGTCGAACGTCTCGGACGCGGCTCCGGCGAAGACGGCGACGGCGAGGATGGTCCACACCAACGGGCGTGCGCTCGCGAGTGCGATGCCGCGTCGGAGCGTAAGGACGGCCGCCTTCAGCGGGTCGCGCGTCGGCTCGTGCGCCGCTTCGAACGCCGACTCCTTCATGGTCAGCGCCAGGAACGCGGCCAAGCCCAGGAAGACCGCGCCGCCGATCGCCAGCGGCAGGCCCAACCCGGCGCCACCGGCGAAGGCGGCCACCGGGATGCCCGCCAGCATCGCGAGCTGCCGCACCTGCGCCGAGCGCAAGAAGGCTAGGTTCGCCCTGGTCTCGCCGATCTCGTCGGACAACCACGCCTCGACGGCGCCCGACTCGAAGGCCGCCCCGAGGCCCCACACCACCTGCGCCACCATCACCGAAGCGAGGAGCGGCACCAACCCCTCGAGCAAGAAGCCGAGGCCGATCAACACGGTGCCGATGAGCAGGGAGAGCCTTCGCGAGATGGTGTCGGCGACCACCCCAGTGGGCAGTTCCGCCAGGAGCACCGTCGCCTCCAGCACCGTTCCCACCAGGACCAGTTGCAGCGGCGTCAGCCCCACCTGCTGGAAGCGGTAGATCGACGACAGCGTCGCGAACACGGCGAAGCCGAATGCCGATACCGCGGCGTGGACGAGGTACACCCGCATGGCGGGCAGCGCGAATCGTGGGGTCCGGTCGCGGCGCACGGTGGACGATTCTACGGGTCTAGCCCGGGGCCGACGCCCCTGAAGGGACCGGGGCCCCGCCCGCTGGCGGGCCCCGGTCCTCCAACGTAGAGCGCCGGCGAAGCTACTCGAGCTCGGGACGCTCTCCGAAGACGAAGTCCTGCGCCATCTCCGTGTCCATCCGGAACGGGTGGTCCGGCCCGATGCACGGCGTCTCGCCGAACGACACGATCGCGGCGATCCGGTTCGTGTCGCCGGAGAACGCCGGGATGTGGCCCTGCATGCCGTAGCCCACGACCGTGAACTGCCGGTCCTTGGGCTTGCCGCCCTTCACCCGTCGAGCAGGCCCACCGGAGCCAGTTCGCCACACTGGGCGAGGCCGTCGAACGCGCGCTCATCGGGCAGGATCACCAAGCCGACGTCGTACGTGAACGGGACCTCGGCGTAGTCCGCGTAGTCCGGGTGGGGGATCACGGCGTCCGCCTTGACCCACTCGGCGTCGAGCCACGAGGCAGTATCCGCGTAGGTATCGCGTCCCTCATTCGCATCCTGCGTGTTCCGCACGTACGTCACGTCGTTCACGTTCCCGGCTTCCTCGACGCAGTGCCCGGCGGTGACCACGACCGTCGGCGAGAGCAGCGTGCCGGTGCACGAGTAGTACCCGGCGCCGTTCTGACGGAACACCAGCGTGACCACGTGCGCGTGGCCTTCGTTCGCGGCCGGCTGGCCGAACGTGACCGGGGGCGTGATGGACGCCTCGGGCGTGACGCTACTGCGCGCGGCCAGCGCAACGAGCAACGCGGCGGCCAGGACGGGGCGAAGGGAAGGGCGAAGCGACGGGCGAAGGGGACGCCTCATGACGAACCTCCTGCGGAGAGGAACCGCCGGTGCGGCCCGAAGGACCGCTGAGACGGATGGTTGCGCCCACGTCCCGATCGCGCGTGGGCGACCGACCGGAACGGTCCCGTTGGGCGCGTGGGAACGGCGCCAGCGCCGGCGTTCACGGAGCCGGCAGCCTTCGTCCGTCACCCCCGAGCACCCCGCAGTATCATCCGCCCATGTTCCGGAACCCCACCATCCCGGCGCGGTCGTTGCTGGTGCGGTCCGCGTCGCCGCTCCAGCTCCGCGCGGTGCTCGCCGTCCTCACCCTTGCGCTCCCTGCCGTCGCCGCCGCCAACGCGGGCCAGTTGGCCCCGGGCGACTCCCAGCTCGCCTCGGGGGAGTACTACGACCGCGTGACGTTCGAGGCTGTCGCCGGCGACAGCGTGGTCATCGAGATCTCCTCGACCGCCTTCGACCCGTACCTGATCCTGCTCGATCCCAGCGAGCAGGTCGTGCTCGAGATGGACGACAGCGCAGGCGCGGGCCTGAACGTGCTGGAGACCGTTCGGTTGACGACCGCGGGCACGTACACCATCGTCGTCACCAGCGCTCGCCCCGGCGAGGCGGGCGCGTACCGCGTGGCGATCTCGGCGGCAAGCGGCGGCGCCGCGGCGGCCGGTCCCGGCAAATCGGGCGTTCCGACGCAGGCCCCGGCCCAGGCCCCGACCCAGCCACCGGCCCAGGTTCCCACCCAGACCCCACCGGCACCGGCCTCCCCGAGCCCGACGAACACCGAGCCCGGCACCGTCACCGGCACCGTGGTCGACACCATGGGCCGTCCCATCGCCGGCGCCCGGGTATGGATCCAGCCGGCCATCACCACGGGCCTCGTGGAGGTGCGCACCGACGCCCAGGGCCGCTACCGCGTACCCGGCCTCATCGACGTGCCCTACAACGCCAAGGCGTGGGCGTACGTGGAGTACGGCGGGCGGCAGCTCTGCCTGCGCCTGGGCATGGAGTCTCCCGTCGACTACGACGCCTTCGTGCCGTCGCACGGGGCGGTCCGCAACTTCCGCTGGCAACTCACCGGGCCCATCGAGGACATGCGCGGCCTCAACGAGTACTTCGGCGGGATGCTGCGGGTGATGAACACCAACGCCTACGCCGGCAGCGGCAACCGGATCGAGTTGAGCTTCACCCCGACCGGGCCCAGGATCGACGGCTCGAGCGTCGCCCCGTTCACCCGCACCATCGACCCATCGCGCGACTACGACGTCTACGACCTCCCCGCCGGCCCGTACCGCGTGACCGCCGTGCTGGTGACGGCGAACGGTGCGCGGCAAGCACTGAGGCTCGGACCCGACATCTTCGACACCGCGCGCGATGCCCTCGACATCGACTGGTCCGGCGACGGCACCTGCTCGAACGCCAACGGACTCGATTGGGCCTACGCCTGGCTGAATACGCCTTGATGCGGAACGCTACGAGCCGGTCGCCGGCAGTCGGACGCGGAACACCGTTCGCCCTGGCGCAGAGTCGATGGTCACGTCCCCGCCGTGCTCGATCACCACGCGCCGCACGAGCTCGAGCCCGAGGCCGGTCCCTTCCCCCACCGGCTTGGTGGTGAAGAACGGCTCGAAGACGCGGCCCGCGATGTCGGGCGGGATGCCGGGCCCGTCGTCCTCGACGTCGACGAACACCTCGGTCTCGCCGGCCTGCGTACGCAGCGCCACCCTGCCCCCGTCACCGGCGGCGTCGATGGCGTTGTCGAGCAGGTTCAACCACACCTGATTGAGGTCGCCCGCGACGCCTCGCACGCGCGGGAGTTCGGGCGCGTGCTCCTGGTGCACGGTGATGTCGCGGTCCCGGATGGCGTGCGCCATGACCGCCAGCGTGTCCGCGATGCCCTCGCGCACGTCGAGGTCGGTCGTGGAGTGCTCCCGGTCCATCTGGGAGAAGCCCTTCACGGACCCCACCAACCCCACCACGCGCGACGCGGCGGCGGACAACTCCCCGAGCAGTGCGGCGGAGGCACGCGACGCCTCGAGCCAGCGCAGCACCCGCGAGACCGTGGCGGGCTCGAGCCCGGCCAAGTCGCGGTCCAGGTCGTCCGCCAGGACGCCCGCCGCGACCAGGCCCTCGGCCAGCGCCCAGGCGTCCGGCACGCCGAGGTCGTCGAGGGTGTTGGCCACCGCCTCCTCGGCATCGCTCCGCGCCAGGCGGTCCGCGGGCGCCGATCGCCGACCGCCGTCCACGCCGACGCGACCCATCGCCTCCGCCCGCTCCAGGGCCCCCGCCCCCAGCTGCTCCAGCAAGACCTCCCGCCCGACGGCCACGAGGTCCTCGATGGAGCGCTGCAGCTCGTCCGAAGAGCGCTGGATCGCGGCCACGGGGTTGTTCAGCTCGTGCGCCAACCCGGCGGCGAGCTTCCCCAACCCGGCCAAGCGTTCCCGCTGCTGGTCCATCTGCGCCGTCTGCCGCACGCGGTCGGCCATGAGACCCGCCAGCCGCTGTTCGAGCACCGGGATGCGCTGGAACATCGCGGGGAAGTCGGTCCTGGCGAAGCACGCGACGGTGCTGGGCACCACCGCGCGGATGGTCACGGGTGCCTCCGTCAGGCGCGTCCACGGCAGCACGCCGCCCGTATGTCCCGTCCGGCGCACGTACAACCGGCCGTCGGAGACGCCATCCTCTCGCCGGGAGTGCAGCTCCCCGGCGAGGACCACGAACATGGTCCATGCGGGGTCCCCCCGGCGGATCAGTACCTCTCCCGCCGCAAGCTCGACCACCCTGCTGTTCCCAGCCAGCCACGCCAACTCGTCGTCGGCCAGGCCCGAGAAGATCTCGACGATGCGCAGCCGCTGGGCGAGGGCAGCGCCGTCGGCAACGCCGCCGCCTCCGCCGGTGGCGGCCGGGTCCTGGCCGGTGGGACCGCCCGTCACAGCGTCCCTAGGTAACGGTGCACCAGCGACACCGCCGTGGCGCCCTCTCCCACGCCCGAGGCCACGCGTTTCATCGACCCGTGCCGCACGTCGCCAGCGGCGAACACGCCGGGCACGCTCGTCTCCAGGTGGTACGGCTCGCGCTCGAGCGGCCAATGGGCCACCTTCCCATCGGCCCCCGCCAGGTCGCGGCCGGTGAGCAGGTACCCCTGCCCGTCGCGGCGTACGTGCTCCCCGAGCCAGTCGGTGCGTGGCCGAGCCCCGATGAACACGAACATCCCGGCGGCCGGGATCGAGGAAGCGTCGGTCGTATCGCCGGAGCCGCGGGTGACGACGTCGACTCGCTCGAGGTGGCCGTTCCCGTCCACCGCCGCGACCTGCGTGCGGCACCGCACGGTGATGGCCGAGGTGGTGGCGATGCGGTCGACGAGGTACTGCGACATCGACGCGCTCAGGTCGTTGCCCCGGATCAGCATGGTCACGCTCCGCGCGAAGCGGGCCAGGTGCATCGCGGCTTGCCCCGCCGAGTTCCCGCCGCCCACCACCACCACGTCCTGACCTTGGAGGGCCGCCACCTCGGC
>CAZACZ010000074.1:0-13996 GCA_964483695.1 uncultured bacterium
TGCGGCACTGGTTCTCACCCTCCGGCGACGCCCTGGTGGGGTACGCCGAACACGCCGGCGTGCGCTTGGTGGCGGGCGTGCCGGTGACCGGCGAGGAGCGGCTCGTTTCGGCGTCGCGCAGGTTCGAACGGCAGGCGCGCGCCGAAGGCTTCCGCGTCGCGTACTTCGCCGCCGAGGAGCGGTTCCGGGCCTTGACGGCAGGGCGCTACGCGGCCGCCGTGGTGGGCTTCCAGCCCGTGTGGGACGTGGGTCTGTGGCGCGAACGCTTCGAAGGGACGGTCTCGCTTCGGGCGCAGCGCAATCGCGCCCGCAACAAGGGCGTCGTAGTGGAAGCGGTGCCGCTGCAAGGTGGCGTCGTGCCGGCGCGAGACGCCGAGGACCTGCGAGCCTGCCTGCGAAGCTGGTTGGCGGCGCGCGCCCTGCCCCCCTTGGGCTACCTCACCGCGGCTGACCCGCTCGGCCTGCTGCGGGAGGGGCCGGTTGCCAGCGATGCGCCGGGATACCGTCCGCTGGACCGACGGCTGTTCGTGGCGCGCCTCCGCGGCCAGGTCGTGGCGTACCTGGTCGCTTCGCCGGTGCCGGCGCGACGAGGGTGGATGGTCGAGCAGGTGGTGCGCGGGGCCGCCGCGCCGAACGGCACGACCGAGAGCCTCGTCGACGCGTGCGCGCGAGCCCTGGCGGAGACGGGTGCAGAGCGGCTCACGCTCGGGCTGGCGCCGCTGGCGCGGCGGGTGGGGGTCGAGTCGGACGAGGATGGGGCAGCCAAGCGGACGGGGATCGCGGCTGGAGCCCGGACGGCCAGGGCCGCCGCCGCGGAGCTACGCGACCCGACGCCCACGTGGCTGCGTTGGGCGTTCCGCTGGGCGTACGCGAGAGGCGGCTGGCTGTACGACTTCGCCGGCCTCGAGGCGTTCAAGGCGAAGTTCCGCCCGGACCGATGGGAGCCCGTCTACCTGCTCAGCGACGAGCGTGAACTCTCGCCTCGCACGATGGTGGCGGTGGCGGCTGCGTTCACCGGCGGTCAGCCGTTGCGGACGGTCGCGTCGGGCATCGGGCGCGCTGCGGGGCGCGGGCGGCGTCGTTCCGCGTCACGGGCCCAGCGCTGATCGCTGCACGTTCGACGCCACTGCTAGAATCGGGTCGCACGGGCCCTTAGCTCAGCGGTGAGAGCAGGCGACTCATAATCGCTTGGTCGCTGGTTCGAATCCAGCAGGGCCCACCATCCGTCCACGAAGTGCCTGCAGGACGAGTTCGTCCGCGGAGGCCGCGTGCACGCGGCGCGGTACTTTGATCGCGTTCGCACTCTCCGTGCCCGGACTGCGACCTTTGGAGCGATTCATGTCCATCCGACCCGCTCGCGCCTTCGTCATCGTCCTCTGCCTCACGCTCGCGGCCGTCGCCAGCGCTCAGAACGGTCGACTCGAGCCGGGCGACGCACAGCTCGGTTCGGGCGGGTACTACGACATGCAGGAGCACGAAGGGCGCGGCGGCGAGCGCCTCACCGTGACGCTCCGCTCCAGCGACTTCGACCCGTACCTGGCGGTCATCGATCCGGCCGGCACCGTGTTGCTGGAGGTCGACGACTCCGACGGCCAGGGACTCGACGTGGTCGAGACGGTCGTCCTGCCGGTCGACGGCACGTACCGGATCGTGGTGACGTCGGCCCTTCCCGGCGAGACCGGCGCCTACCTCCTCACGCTCGCCTCCGAGTTCGGGTCGGGGTTCGCGTCGCCGGAGCACCCGGGCGCGACGTTCCCGAGCGCGGCGCCCGAACCGAACGTGGTGCAAGGTGTGGTCGTGGCCGAGCGAACCGGCGCCCCCATCGCAGGGGCGCGCATCACCATCGCCGGCTACGACGGCAACGGCGCGAACGTGGTCGAAGAGGCGACCACGGACGCGCAAGGCCGCTACCGGCTGCCGATGGTGGCGGGCCTGTACTCCGTCCGCGCCGAGGTCGAGATGCCCTTCGGCGAGGAGACGTTCCACCTTACGCTGCACCCCGCGAGCGGGAGGTGCGACCAGGCGATGTCGGAGCGCGGCATCGTCGCCGACTTCGTGCTCCGGCTCGCGGGGTACCAGAGTTGCTTCGAGGGCGACCCGACGAACTACCACAACTACTACGGCGGCACCATCAGCGTCGATCCCGCCGACACCGCGACCTTGCCCGCGGACGCCGTGGTGACCTTCACGTTCGAACCGCTCGGTGCCCTCATCGACGGCGCGGCGGGCGATACCCTCATCGTCACGCGGACCGTGGCCATGCTCGAGGCGACGAGCGGACCACTCGACCAGACCCGGCACCTTCACGACATCCCCATCGGCGCGTACCGCCTCTCGGCCGTCGCCAGACTGCCCGGCGGTGCGATGCGACAGCTCTACCTGGCGCCCTCGAGGTACGACGCGCCCGCGACCGCCGTCGACGTCGGCTTCGCGGCCGTCCGCATGTTCCCGTACGGCATCCGGGTGACGGGGGTGGCGCTCTTCGACGCGCCCTGAGGGTCGGGCGCCTCCGTCCCGGCCGCGACCTGCATGTCGTACCCTCACGCGTGGGATCGTCATCGCAACTGAGAGCTCGCCCGGCGCCCTACTCGTCGATCCGAGCCCCGCTGTCCACCCGCTGGCCCGGCTCGCGCGGGCCAGCACGGTGTGATGGGCACGGAGCCGGGGGTGAGGCGTGAGAGCCGTCTACGCCAACCGTTACGGCGCGCCTGAGGACCTGGAGATCCGAGAGCTGCCGAGTCCGGAGCCCAGGCCCGGCGAGGTCAGAGTCCGAGTTCACGCCGCAACGGTCTCACGCACTGACTGCGGCAACCTGCGGGGCAGACCGCGGATCGCACGCCTCGGCACGGGGCTCTTCCGGCCGAAGCATCCCGTGTTGGGGCTGGACTTCGCGGGGGTCGTAGACGAGGTCGGCGCGGGCGTCACGACCTTCGCTCGAGGTGACCGGGTGTTCGGGATGGCCCCGGGCGGCGTCGGCGCTCATGCCGACTACCTGTGCGTACCCGCCGACGGCTCCATCGCGCGCGTGCCGGCGCGGGTGCGCCTGGCGGAGGCCGTCGTCTGCGAGGGGGTCTGGTACGCGAAGACCTACGTCGACGCGTTCGGGCTCGGGCCCGGGCACCGGATCATGGTGTACGGAGCATCGGGCGCCATCGGCACCGCGGCGGTGCAGCTCGCCAAGTCGCGTGGAGCCGAAGTGACGGCGGTGGTGGACACGAAGAACCTGGAACTCGCGCGCTCGCTGGGCGCCGACCGGGTGGTCGACTACACGACGGAGGACTACACCCGCGTCGACGACAGCCTGGACTTCGTCCTCGACGCGGTGGGCAAGGCCGACTACTATCAGGCTCGTAGGCTACTGAAGCCGACAGGCGTCTTCTCCGCCAGCGACTTCGGGCCGCGCAACCAGAACTTCTGGCTGTGGCTGAGGTCGCCTTGGATGCGGACGCGACGCTTCATCTTCCCGCTGCCGAAGAAGCCGAAGGCAGCCGTCGACACCGCGGCCGCTCTGCTCGAGGGCGGCGAGCTGCGCGCGGTCGTGGACCGCAGCTACGCCCTCGAGGACGTCGTCGAGGCCTACCGCTACGTCGAGACGGGACAGAAGACGGGCATCGTGGTCCTCGAGGTGGCGTCGGAGGATGGGTAGGCGTGCGGGCCTGGCGCATCGACCATGCCGGCTCGCCCGTGCCCCCCACCGAGTCGAGCGTGCTACCTTCCAACGATGACCACCGCCGCGATCGTCGCCATCGGCCTCTTCGGGGTCGTCGCCGTGTTCCATCTGCTCTTGGCGCTTGGCACTCCGTGGGGCGCCGCTGCTTGGGGCGGGCAGCATCCCGGGGTGCTCCCGACCGGCTACCGCATCGGCAGTGCCGTGTCGGGCCTCGTCGTCTTCCCCCTGGCCGCCCTGTACGTCGCAGATGCGGCCCAGTTGATCGACGTCGCTTGGCTTCCCGGCGGATCCGTCGTGATGTGGGTGCTGCTCGGGTACTTCGCGCTCGGGACCGTCATGAACGCGATCTCCAGGTCGCGCATCGAGCGAGTGTGGGCGCCCGTGAACCTCGCGCTTGCCGTGTGCTGCCTTCTGGTCGCCCTCGGGGCCTGAGCCGGCCGACCCGGCCCGGGTACGCAGCCATCGGAGCCGAGCGGCCGGGCGCAGCGCCGGCCCGGAACCAGGGGTCGGTCCGGGACGAGATCACCGCTCAGGTCACGCCCGCCGCGCGCTCAACGGGCCCCACAACGGCGCGCCGCTCGATATCGCCTCCCGCCGGTCGAGGTGAGCCGGTAGCTGCCCGCCGTGCACGCAGCGTACGGCAGCGGCCCGGTCCCGCCCCCGCCCCCTTCGATCCGTCGGGTTCGAGACCGACGCTCTCCGGTACGATGCGCGACATGGCTGAGTTCGCTCTTCTGCTGGTCGCCGCGACGCGCGATGTCCAGCGACTCCAGAGCAGGGGCACCGGGGCCCGCCCGGCGACGCCATGACGATGCCACTGCCCGACTACTGGTTGACGCGACCCGCAGCGGACGTCGACGAGCGAGCCAGGGCCGCGTTCGACGCGTTGCTCGGCGACGTCCTTGGGCGCGCCGATTGCCCCAGCATCCCGTACGACTTGCCCTGGCCGAAGTGGCAGTTCCTCTGCCATGTGGCCGATCGCCACGACATCGCGCTGCACGGCTCCGGCAACCCCGACATCACCGAGTTCGAGCCTCGGAAGTCTTACGACCTCGAGGAGTTCGGCAACCAGAAGGCGGTGTACGCGGCCGCGGACGGTCTGTGGGCGATGTTCTTCGCCGTCGTCGATCGTGACCGCATCGGGTCCACCACCAACGGTTGCATCCGGCTGACCGACGGCTCGGCGACCGTTCGAGGACCGTACTACCAGTTCTCGGTGAGCCGCCAGGCGCTTCACCTGCGGCCGTGGCGGGCCGGCACCGTCTACCTCCTTCCCCGCAGCACGTTCACGACGCAGCCTCGCATGGTCGTCGGGCCGAACATCGTGCACATCGCGCAGCTCGCGAGCCCCGTGCCCGTGCGGCCGCTGGCGAAGATCGCGGTGACGCCCGCCGACTTCCCGTTCCTGGAGCAGGTCCGTGGCCACGACGACGAGCGGCTCGAGGAGTACGCGACGGCGCTGCGCACGGGCGCACCCTGGCCGGACGATACGTGAACGGCGGGGCGATACTCGGTGGCACGCCCGTGGCCACCTAGAGTTGCCACCTAGAGCTGCCGGTCTTCCTCGATGGCGGCAGCGACCAGCGCGGCGGTCGACCGGAGGCGCTCGAGTTCTGCCTCGCCATAGCCGATGCCGCGTCTGCGGGTGCCGAGGGTGATGCGTCCGTAGTTCGTCTCGCCGCTTCGCACCGGTACGCTCACCACGCCCTCCCCGGTCCACTCGCCTACCGCGCCGAGCGCGCGAACCTTGTCGCCATCGACCAGTTCGGCGCTTCCACCCAGCGCGTCGTAGCCGCGCACCGCGTGCTCGAGCAACCGGCGGATCGCGGGTCCGGCCTGGACGGTCTGCAGGCGGCCCTTGACCTGCAGTTCGAAGTCGCTCAACACGCGATCGGCTCGCGAGGAGTACCGGAAACGTTCATCGACGGCCCGTTGCAGTTGGTTCTTCACCGGCGTGAGCAGCGCGACGATGACCACGATGGAGAGCATCGTGGCCGCCTCGGAGCTCGCGCCGGCCAGTGAAGCGAGCAGGTTCCGGAACAGCGCGACCGAGGCGGAGTAGACCCCGGCCAGGATGGCGGTCAACGGCACGTAGACGAGCGTGCGGTTGATGACCAGGTCGATCTGATACAGCCGATGCCGCAAGACGGCGTGCGCGAACGCGACCGGGACCACCAGCATGAGGATGTGGTTGACGATGGAGCCCACGAACTCGAAGACCGATCGGCCGCGGAAGGCGGTGACGAACTCGTACGGGATGTAGTACGCGTACTGCACCAGGAAGGCCGCCACGAACCCGTACACCAGCCACTTGGTCTGCTGCCTGGCGGCGGGATCGGAACCTGCGCGATATCGCGCGAACTGCGCGAGTAGCGCGAGTCCGAAGACCGCGAAGTCGATCAGGATCCAAGGGGGCGAGTCGCGCAGGGCCTGCGTGGTCGGGTGCGGGACCAGCTTGATCGCGATCCAGGCTATTCCGAACGGGAGGTACCAGCGGGTCCAGCGCGGCGTGAGGCGGCCGTCGGGGAAGGTGAGCAGGACCAGCAGCACGGCCACGTTGTACGCCAGCGACAGTGTAAGCCCGACCGGGCTCTCGGAGAAGCGCAGGGTGGCGCTGGCGCGGGAATTGAAGATGGCGATCAACACCAGCGTGAGCCAGACCATGGCGGCCACCCAGTCGTGCGGTCGGCGCAGCGCGATGATCGCCGCTGGCACCATGTACGCGAGCACGAACAACACGCCGACCGTGACCAGCGTCAGGGCGTAGACCCTGGGTGAGATGCCGAGCTTCTCGGCCGCCGCGTGGGTGCGCTCGAACGTGAGGTCGACGACCTGACCCGGTGGCCGGAGGACCGTGAGCGTCACCGGCACGCCGGGGGCGTCCCGGAGCCGGACCGACAGCTCCGGTAGGCGCATGGTGGAGGGGATCGGCTCGCCATCGACGGCCAACAGGACGTCTCCGTCACGCACGCCTGCCTGCTCGGCGTGCTGACCCGGGATCGGTGTGAGCACGAAGCGCCCGTCGCTGGCGACGTCGACCAGGATCCCGATCGCTCCGGCCTTGTAGACCTCGTCTGCCCCGGGCACGCTGGCGGTGAACAGCGCAGACAACCCTGCGAGCACCACGAGCCACAGCACCTGCGCCGCGAGTGCGGGGCGCTTGCTCCGGAAACGACCCCGGGTGTCGGCCGCGACGTCGCGACCTGGCGAGGTGCGAACCATCTTCGGTGACGGTGTCCGTTCGGCCGTCCTGGCCTCTCGACACGCTCGGCTTGGCGGGGGCCAACGCCCGCTCGCCGAGAACTGGCTTGTGCTTGCGGGAAGTATACGCCCGAACGGATGTCGGGGCGTACGCGCGGATCGGTTGACCGCCCAGCCTCCGCGTCCTATGCTTTCGCCAACTGGTGCTTCACTGATGGGTGAATCACTATCTGGTGAAGGCGCGGGTGGTCATGGCGATGAACGCTTCGAACAACCCGTTCCGCATCGGCGAACGCGTTTCCGGCTACCACTTCGCCGACCGCGAGGAGGAGGTCGCTCGCATCCGGGCGGCCATGTTGTCGGACACTAGGCTCCTGGTCTACGGCCCGCGGCGGATGGGGAAGAGCTCGACCATCTGGAACGCGGCGGAGTCGGCCCGCAACGCGCGCCCGAAGCCGATCGTCGTCACGGCCGACGTGGCCACGGCAACGAACCTGTTCGACGTGTCGGCCCGCCTGCTGCGTTCGCTCTACCTGGAAACGCGCTGGCTGAAGCTGCGGCTCGAGGACCTCTTGGGTGGCCTCGCCCCAAGGGTGACGGTCAAGCTTGACGAGCACGGCGGACCGCCGGCCATCACGTTCGGCATCGACCGGCGCACGGCCGGCGAAGAGGAACGCCGGCGGGCGTTCGAGGGTGTGTTCGAGCGCCTCAGTCAGGTCCGCGCCGACACGAAGCGGCCGGTGGCGGTGGTGCTGGACGAGTTCCAGGCGGTCCGGTCGTTCGCCGGCGAAAGCTCCGAGTGGCACCTTCGCGACGTGATGCAGCGCCACGGCGACCTGGCGTTCGTCTGCGCCGGTTCGCAGGAGTCGTTGATCCACGGCATGATCGGCCCGAAGCGGGCGTTCTACAAGATGTTCGAACTGCTGCCGCTAGGGCCCATCGAACCTGCACGGTTCGCCGACTGGATCGAGGAGCGGCTGGCTCGGGGAAGCGGCGTCGCCTCAGGCGTCGGCGCGGAGTTGGTACGTGTGGTCGGGCCGCGCACCCAGGATGTGATCCAGGTGGCGCGGCAGCTCTACTTCCGGGGACTGGCGGCCGGCCGCCAGGTCGAGGTGGCGGACGTGGTTTCGACGCTCGACGAGGTGGTGCGCAGCGAGACGCCGCTGCTTCGCAGCCTATGGAACGACCTCTCGGCGCAGCAACAGGACGTGTTGCGGGTGGTGGCGCTCGGCGTCGAGCAGCTGTACTCGGCTCAGGTGCGCGACCAGTACGGGCTTCCGGGGGGATCGTCGGTGCACAAGGCGGTCGAGACGCTGATCGGTCGTGGGCTGCTGGTGCGCGACGGCGACAGGGTGGCGTTCGACAGCCCGTTCTTCCTGCGGTGGGTGCGCACGGAGGTGGCGGCGGATCTGGGGTGAGGGGGTTGGGTCGTACGAATGCACGGAGTCGCGGGCGCGGCAGGTTCTACACGAAAGCGCCTCTACGTGACGAGTCCGCGTTCGAGTTCGCGGCGTAACCGTCGGGCGTTCCTTTTGGCGTCAAGTTGGTTCACCTGGTCGCACTACGGTTCCTCTGCCGGCTGCAAGCCAGCTGCGATGCGAAGCAACTCGCCGTCGCTGATGGCAGAGGCGGGCATGACATCGATCTCGACGAGGTGCCCATCTCTGACGAACACGAGCCGTTTGGCCCCGGTGGGATCCCAACCTCGGCGCACCTCGTTTCTGTCCGCGGTCAGCTGGACCAGCCAATGGCCGTAGACGATAGTTCCTTGCCATGCTCCGAACCGGACGGTACGCACGGAACCTGGTGCCACGGGGACCTGGAGCTGCCCAGTGCCGATCGGGCTAACTGTGATTGTGAGAACGCCGCCGTTCCTCCCCGGAACCGTCAGTTGCGGAGGCGGAGCTTGGTAGTCGGCTACGTCGATCGCAACACCGGCCTCTCGGAGGTCGTCCACCTCAGGGGCCGCTATCACGATGCCAAGCGTCAGTTCGAAAGCAGCGGGAAGGTACGTAGGCCTCCAGAGCCCGGGTAACGCGGCGCTAGCGGCCTCTATCGAGTACCGCTGGAATCCTGGTAGGCGCCCCGAAGCGCGCGCTTCCCTGTCTGCTTCAACGAGCGCTGCCACCTCTTCGTCCGATAGATCGTCGAAGACTGGAGGATCGACCGTGGCCGTGAAAGTAATGGGGCCGGTAGTCATCGACTCGCCGGCGCCAAGCTCGGGACCGGAACAGGACGCCACTGCGAACAGGCCGAGGATCGCAGTAGACGCAAGCGGCGCCAGCCGTGGCATGCTCATGATGGATCACCGCCGAGATCGCATCCGCAGTCGATGCAGACGATGGTGTAGTAGCCGCAATAGTCCGTGCAGACTGGATATCCTTGGGGACGGTCGTACCACGAGTACTTGACACAAGAGTCATGACGCCAGGATTCGCAACACGTTCCGCAACGACAGAACTCGCCACCGAACACGTCGCATCCGCATGCCTGTAGCGGGGAGGCGCCAGAGAGGGCGCAGGACAGGTAGGCTTCTGCTGCGTAGCCTTGTATCGTGCCCTGTGGAACGGTGTGATTCACCACGGGACCGGAACCCGATATGGCGATCGAGACTACTGCCAATATCAGCAGGATAAACAAGCGCTTCTGCATAATATTTCTCCCAATTGCATACCGGTGGCCAGCCAATTGTACGTTGTGTATTAGATAGCACAGCCCAGTGTGGACGTCAAGTTTCCAGGTATGGTCGGTGGTTCCAGCGTCTGGCATTAGCGATTCAGTTGCCGGTCGGATCGTGCTGCTTCGGCCGCCGGTCGGTGAGTGGTGTCTGGTACCGTTCTCGTTCCTTCACGTCGGAAACTGACTTGGCTGGCTCGTCACGCACCAGGCCCAGTCAGGTGACGCTCGTGGTCCACCAGCTGTTCTCCGCCCAGGTGCGTAACCAACACGGCCTCCCGGGGGGCTCGTCGGTGCACAAGGCGGTGGAGACGGTGACCCTACGCGGGTTGCTGGTGCGGGATGGCGGCAGCGTGGTGTTCGACAGCCCGTTCTTCCCGCGGTCGGTGCGCACGGAGGTGGCGGCGGACCTAGGATGAGGACGAGGAGGCTGCCATGGGGTCTTCGACACGGACGTACGTGCACGTCGCGCTGGCGGTCATCGGGGCGGTACTCATCGTCGGCGGCATCGTCCAGGGATCGTCCGGCGCTTGGATCATCGGACTGATCGTCGCTGCCGTGAACGTCCAACAACTGATGGCGTTGGCTCGACGGCGCTAGGGGCGGGACTGGCGCCCGCCTTCCGACAAGGCCTCACGACATCAGGCCAGATCGTTCAGGAACTCCGACCCCGGCGCGACGCCAGAGATCCGCAGCCGATCCCGCGCTCGCGTCGCGGCCACGTACAGCAGATGCCGTTCGGTCTCGTGGATCTCCTGCAGCTCGACCATGTCGGCAGCGTGGCAGTGCTGGCAAGCGGACGGCGCCTTCGGTGGTGAGGCTATGAGAGTGTAGGGTGCACCAGACTCGACCGAATACTCCCCAAGCGCGCTCGATGCAAGCGGCTCGCGATTCCGGTTAGGGTGTGCAGGTCGATCGGCTCCCGTAGGCGCAGCCGGACGCCGGTCAGTACGTACTACTTGCTACTTGTCTTCGAGATGGGCTGCTAGCTCATGGGAGAAGGTGGCCAGCGGCCCCTGGGTTTATAGGACGATGCCGCAATAACTCGTCATAACTCGAGATACTCCAGAGCGTTGGGTCGTACACCCGGAACGCCCATTTCCCCTGATCCCCTAGGTGATGGATCGCCATCAGCTCGATGCGCGCATGAATGGGTCTTCCGAAGATCTTCGCCTTCCTGCCCTTGTTCGGTGCCGTCTCGGGCATGAAGCCCCAGGCGCCTTCGGGCAGTTGCCGCCATGTGTCCACCTGCGAACGTAGGTCGTTGAGGAACGTGGACGCTTCCCCGTAGGCCTGATCATCGGTAGATCGTCGCTGCTCGACATCGAACGCGATCGGCTGCGCTTCTGCGCCGTCATCCGAGCGCGGCATGCGCCGAGGTTCTGGCAGCGGAGCGGGAACCCGTTCCCGCATCGGCCCGGGAAGCGCTCCTCTAGCGACCCTAGTTCGAGACCCCTAGCATCCTCCCGTCCGAGGCGCTCCTGGCGCCCGGAGAAGGGAGCCGTCATGAAGAAGGGGTACCGTTCGGATGCACGGTCGCTCGTGAGGCGTGGGTACGTTCCAAGGGTCGCTCTGGTGGCCGTGGCCATCTTGGTCGCGGCATGGGTGGCGCCGAGGGCGAGCGCGCAGGTGAACAGCATGGTGGACGCCGGTGTCGAGGGCAGGGTCGTCGCGGATAGGATCGTCGCGGCGCAGCTCGAGTACCAGGCTTCACGCGTCCAGGCGTATCACCAGGCTGTGGCACGGGCATGGCTACGGCTCACGGCGCTGCCGTCGGGTGGCTACGTCTTGACGCTCGATGTAGCCTGTGACGCTTCGCCGCATTGTCACGAACGTTGCTTCCTTGGAACCAGATCGCGGAAGAACGGCCGCGTGACCGTGAAGTGGTTCGTGAACGAAGCGACGTCAGCAGGTGGGGCGAGCCACAGCATCCGACTCTTGCCGCCGCCGTAACGGCCATGATCTCTGCGGCTCCAGCACGCCAAGGTTGTAGACTTCGCCCAGGGCCCGCTTCTTCAAGTTGGCTGCGTCGGTGTCGCGTGCGGGCGTACGCGAGGGGGCACTGGTGGCCGTGATCGCTGCCGGGCATGGTGATTCGGCGTCCTCGATCCGGAGCGGCCGGTTCGGCCGCTCCGGCAGGCTCGTTCTCTGGGTCACCGCGTCATTCCTCATCCTCCTTGCCGTTCTCGAGGGGTATCGCTTCACCCTCCCCACCGACGGTTGGAGCCTCCTACCGCCCGTCGAGGCTCCGGTCTTCGGCGTTGACCTACTCGGTGCGGAGACACCCTTGTTGGCGGGGGACCGACTCGTCGCCGTCGATGGTCTGCCGTTCCCTCTGCTGGTGGCCGAGGCGGCCCGGCTTCGACGCGTCGATCTGAACTACGCCGTGGGCGACGTCAAGACCTACACGGTCGAGCGGGACGGCGCCGAAGTGGACGTTGCGGTGCCGTTGGGGCGCTGGACGGCTGCTGGCATCCTGCGCGCCCTGTGGCGCACGCTGGTGAACACGCAAGTGGGTGGCATGTATCGCTGGTTGGCATGGTCGCTGGCCGCCTTCGTGTTCGCCAGGCGCCCGGACCTCACGAGTACGCGGCTATTCTTCCTGCTCGAGAGCGTGATGCTCGGGGCCGCCATCACCTCTACGGTGGCGCAGGTGAGTGTGGCAGACGTGCTCTCGCCCGCACGCTTCTATGCGGCGCGCTTCACGGGTGATCTCTTCACGTGGCTCCTGGTTCCTCCCTTGGGGGTCCACGTGATCCTCGCTTTCCCCGGCTCGCGGACCGCGCCCCGAGCGGCGCTCGTGCTCAACTACCTCGCGCCATGGCTGGTCCTGGCTGCCGTCTGGATCGGGGCGCCGCCGCTGCTCGTTCCGGTCATGGCGAGCGCGTACACGCTGCTGAGCATGGCAGCCGTGGTGCACCTGGTGGTTCGCCACGGTTCCGGCGCACAAAGAGCGCGCGTGCGCTGGTTCGCGTTCGCCTTCGGGGTGTCGAACCTCGTCTCCGCCATGTTCTGGCTCGAGAACGTCGGGTTGCTGCCCCGTCTGCCGGCGTTGGACGCCGTTCTCTTCGACCATTGCCTGTGCGACCTCGTCTACGTCGCCGGGTTCGCCGTCGCGATCCTGTGGCACGGGCTCTTCGACGTCGACGTGGTCGTCGGGCGCACGCTGGTCTACGGGGCTTTGACGATCGCCGCCGTCGCGGTGTACGCAGTGCTCGTCGGTGGCGTCGGTTCGTTGCTCGCCGTCGAGTCGAGTCTGGCGCTGTCGGTCGTGACTACCGTCGTCGTCGCGTTCGCGTTCGATCCAGTGCGCGTTCGTCTTCAGCGGGCCTCGAACCGCTTGCTGTACGGGTTCCGAGACGAGCCGTACGAGGTGCTGTCACGCCTCGGCGAGCGACTCCGGTCGGCGCCGCAGCTGGGAACCGTTCTTGGCGATGTAACGCGCGCGGTGGCCGAGTCGTTGCGGCTGCCTTTCGCCGCCGTGACACTCGGATCCGTGACTGCTACGCGGTACGGCGAACCGCAACCCGTGAGGGAGACGTTCCCGCTTCGCCATGCCGGCAAGCGGCTTGGCGAGTTGATCGTTTCGCCGCGTCAGGCGGAAGCTCGGCTTTCGAGAGCAGATCGCAAGCTCCTCGACAGCCTGGCCGCGCACGTAGGCACCGTTGCGCACGCTCTGCTCCTGGAGGCCGATCTCGAACGGGCCCGCCTGCAAAGCGTGAACGTGCGCGAGTCCGAACGGAGGCGCCTCGGCAGCGACCTGCATGACGATGTGGGTCACCGTCTCACTTGGTTGATGCTCCAGGCGCATGACGCTGCCATGCTTGTCGACCGGAGCCCCGCGGCCGCTAAGGCAACGCTCGCGGCGTTGGCCGAGGAAGTGAAGGCGACGCTCACGAGGGTACGTGCTCTGGCGCACCAGCTGCATCCACCCGAGTTGGCAACGCTCGGTCTCGTCGGCGCCATCGAGGAGCGACTCCAGGCATCGCAGGGCGGTTCCGGGCTGCGCTTCCTTCTCGCAGCCGACGACCTCGGGGCAGTTCCAGCGGGTGTCGAACTGGCGGCATACCACATCGTTCAGGAAGCGCTTTCCAACGTGGTGAAGCACGTGGGGCAGGGAACGTGCTGGATCCGGCTCCGGGTGACGTCCGGCCCCACGGACCCAGTCCTGGCCGGCCTGGCCGAACGCTTCCTCGAGATCGAGGTCCGAGACGACGGTCCAGGCAGCGCGGACTGGGGCGTAGACGCGCCGCCGCGGGGCCTAGGCCTCCGGTCGATGTACGGACGCGCGCGGGAGGTGGGCGGGACGCTGGTGATCGACCAACCTTCGGACGGTGGGACCCGCGTGTGCGCCACCCTTCCGTGGCCGGAGTGACGATGGAGCGCATCCGGGTCCTGATCGCGGATGACCAGGAGATCACGCGCAGCGGCCTGCGGGCGTTGCTGGAC
>CAZACZ010000075.1:0-12082 GCA_964483695.1 uncultured bacterium
CCATGAACGACGACCTCAACACGCCGCAGGCCATCGCGGTGTTGTTCGACGCGGCCCGCGAGGTGCACAAGGCCACCGACGAAGGCGCGTCCGACGCGTACCGCGCGGCCGCCGCCGCGCTCTTCGACGAGCTGCTGGGCGGCGTGCTCGGGATCCCTACCGGCGACGAGCGGGTCGGAGCCTCGGGGGAACTCCTCGACGGCGTCGTGACGCTGCTGCTGCACGAACGGCAGCGCGCCCGCGACCGCCGCGATTTCGCCCACGCCGACGCACTGCGCGACCGCTTGGCCGAGTTCGGGGTGACGGTGGAGGACACGGCAGAAGGCAGCCGCTGGAAGCGCACCTGAATCGGCGCTAGCCCAGAGGCGGGCGGCAAGGACGGTGCCCGCGTACCCGACCCCCTCGCCGCTGCGCCAAGCTAGGGCGTGGCCGACGACGCTGCTGCCTACCTGGCGGCGCTGACACTGCCTGACCTGGGGCCGGCGCGGCTGCGCCGCCTGCTCGAGGCGTTCGGTTCGCTGCAGGCCGCGGCGCTCGCCTCGGACGCGCGCTTGGCGGAGGTCGAGGGCGTCCCGCCGCCGGTGCTGGGGAGGTTCGGCGCGCGTCTCGATCAGGCGCTCCCGGACGCCAGACGCGTCGTCGCGGCGGCCCGCTCGGCGGGGCTGACGGTGGTCTGCTGGGCCGACACGGCGTACCCAGCGCCGCTACGCGCCGACCCTGCCAACATCGCGCCGGTGCTGTTCGTCGAGGGCGAGCTCCCCCCTGCCCTCCAGCTGCCGTACCCCGACGTTCGCTCGGTCGCGGTGGTCGGCACGCGCAAGCCCATCCCAGAGGCGTCGGCGATGGCGCGCGACCTGGCGAGGGTGCTGGCGCGCGAAGGCGTGGTCGTGGTGTCCGGCCTGGCGTTCGGCGTCGACGCGGCCGCGCATCGTGGCGCCCTGGAGGGCGCTCGCGACGTGCCGAGCGACGCCCGCCCGACCAGCCGCACCGGCCACCGCTACCGAACCGCGGTGTGGGCAGCGGGGCCGTGGCCGGGCGCCACCGTGGCCGTGCTCGGTGGGGGCCATGGGCACCTCTACCCGGCAGCCCACCGAGCTCTGGCGCACGACATCCTCCGGACCGAGGGTGCGCTCGTCAGCCAGTGGCCGCCCGACGTCGCGGCGCGGCCCGACCACTTCCTGCGCCGCAACCGGGTGATCGCCGGTCTGTCCCGCGTGGTGGTGGCGGTGCAGGCCGGCGCACGCTCGGGCGCCGTCAACACCGTCCTGCATGCGCTGGACCAGGGCCGCACGGCGTTGGCCGTGCCTGCGTTCCCGACCGAGTCGGCGTTCGCCGGGAACCTCGCGCTGCTGCGCGACGGCGCCACGCCCTGCATCGACGAGACCGACGTGCTGATGCACTTCTCCGAACTGACGGCGCTCGCCGACCGTGTCCGGACCGCGAATCGCGGCGCCGACGCGACGGCGATAACCGCTACGAGCGGCACCGCCGCGACGCCGGGCACGTGGCTCGCGGCAGCGGACGCGACCCACCCCACCGCCCGGGTGCGCGCAGCGCTCAACGGCCATGGCCAGCAGGCGCTCGACGACGTGGTGGCGCGCACCGGGCTGGCGCCGGCCGACGCGCTGCGCGTGCTCACGCGCTTGGAGCTCGACGGTGACGTCATGCGGCAGCCGGACGGCCGCTACCGCCTGCGTCTGGGGGCCGCGCGCCGCGCTTCCGGTGGGTGAACGGCTCGTCCGCTACCGCGGCGGCGAGGAGGCGCGCGGTGCGGGCGTCACCGGCCGCACTACCACATCGTCGGCCCGTTCGAGGGACGAACGTCGCTTGGAACCACATTGAACGGTTCGGTATCCTGGAGGATGCGTGTAGGCCGCGCAGCGCGCAAGGCGGCCGGGCCGCCGACCCGCGGAGGCCGCGGTCGGGCCCAACCGCGAAAGGAGATGTTGATCTTGAGGAAGCTCCTCATCCCCCTGGCCATCCTGGTGGCCTCCTTCGGCATGGCGTTCGGACAGAACCTCACAGTGTGGACCACCTGGCAGGACCAGACCCTCGACTGGCTGCGTAGTGAGGCCGCGTCCTTCAGCTCCGCGTTCGGCGTCAACGTCGACATCGTGCGCCTCGACGTCAACGAGCTGAAGCAGCAGGCGTTGCTGGCCGCGCCGCAGGGTCAGGCGGGCGATGTCTTCGCCGGCGTGCCCCACGATCAGATCGGTGAGATGGCCGTGGGCGGCATCCTGGCCGACCTGAGCACCTACGCCACCGCCGCCTACCTCTCCGACTTGAGCGAGCAGGCGCGGCTGGGCTACAGCTACGCCGGCAAGCTCTTCGGCTTGCCGATGTACGTCGAGGGCCCGGCGCTCATCGTCAACAACGACCTCGTCGAGCAAGTGCCCGCCACCTACGAGGAGATGCTCTCGCTGGCGCGCGACCTCACCACCGCCGACACGTTCGGCTTCATGTACGACATCAACAACTTCTACTTCTCCTACGGCTGGCTCCACACGTACGGCGGCTACGTCTTCGGACGCGACGCCTCCGGCGCGCTGAACCCGGCCGACATCGGCCTGGCCAACGAGGGCGCGGTGGCGGGCGCGCGGGCGCTGCAGGCGCTGCGCTTCGACTGGAACCTGATCCCCTCGGGCACCAACTACGACGTCGCCAACGGCCTCTTCGTCGACGGCGCGCTGGCCATGATCTACACCGGCCCGTGGGCCATCAGCCAGTACCAGGACGCTGGACTCGACGTCAGCGTCTACCCCGTCCCGCCGCTCGAAGACGGCACCCCGTTCTCCGGCTTCATGGGCGTGCAGGGCGTGCTGGTGAACCAGTTCAGCACCATGAAGGTCGAAGCGGCGAACTTCGCCAAGTGGCTGTCGCGCAAGGACGCGCAGATCTCGATGGCGCGCCTGTCCGGCCGCATCCCGGCCTCCATCTCCGCGCTCGAGGTCGTCGTCGACGACCCGATCATCGCCGGCTTCGGCCAGGCGCTGCTCACGTCCGAGCCGATGCCGAACATCCCCGAGATGGGCGCTGTGTGGTCCCCCATGGGCAACGCGCTCTCCGTCATGACCGACGACCCGAACGTCGACCTGGCCGCGCTCCTGCAGCAGGCCGTGTCGCAGATCCGGGGCGAGTGACGGCGTAACGCCGCCATCGCGTACCATAGCGGCCAGGGGCGTTCTTGCCCCTGGCCGCGAACGTAGGTAGTAGGGGGTGCCGACCATCGATATCTCTCGCTCACCCAAGGACTATCTCCCGAAGAGCCGGACCACCACCGGCGGCCTCCTGAAGTCGCTGGGGCTGCTCACCATCGCCCTTGCCGTCGCCGTCGCCGCAGGGCTGCTGGCGGTGGTGCTGCTTCGCTTGCTCGGTCAGGACGTCCCCGCCTTCGTCGGCATCCCCATCGGGGCGATCGTGCTCGTGCTGGTGCTGCGCTACGTGGCGCGCCGCTACGAGTGGATCATGCCGTGGTACTACCTGCTGCCGGCGATCATCTTCCTGCTCACCTTCACCTTCTTCCCGGTGGTGCTGACCATCGGCCTGGCGTTCACCGACTACGCCGGGATCCGTAACGGCGAGCTCAACGTCTCCAGCGAGACCGCCATCGTGGCGGTCGACGGCGCCACCATCGACATCGCCGACGCTGCGACGCTCGACTGCGCGGACCTTCGTAACGGCTGCGACGGCGTCCGGGCGGTCGTCTACGCGTCCGCCGAGATCGTCACCTCGGCCGTGAGCGCCGAGGACACGCGCATCACCCTCGCCGACGCGCCCCCCGCCGGCCGGGACGTCGCGTCGATCGAACTGTTCCTTCCCGACCTGGGCTTCTCCTTCGAGGCGCGGGTGCTCGAGACGGACGGGGCCGACCTGCTGCTCGAGCGGGCGCCGCCGTTCCCGCCCGACCTCGAGAACGTCACGCTGCGCCTCGACCGCCAGGCGTACCCCACCACCATCGTGGCCGAGGACGGCACCCGGCTGACGCTGGACGCGCCGCTCCCCGACGGTGTCGAAGCCACCAGCATCGCGCGGTTCAACGACTTCGGCTTCGTCGGTTGGCGCAACTTCCGTCAGATCCTGGCGTCCGCCCCCAAGGCGCTGCTGCCGGTGTTCGTGTGGAACGTCGCGTTCGCGGTCCTGACGGTGCTGTTGAACACCGCGGTGGGCGTGTTCTTGGCGGTCCTGCTCAACAATAAGGCGCTGCGCCTGCGGAACCTCTACCGCACCCTGCTGATCGTGCCGTGGGCGCTGCCGAGCGTGATCACCATCCAGGTGTGGCGCGGGTTCATGAACGAGAACTTCGGCGCGATCAACCGCCTGCTGATGCTGCTCGACATCACGCCCGAACCGGTCAACTGGTTGCTCGGGAGCCACTACGCCGCCAAGGGCGCCCTGCTGCTGGTGAACCTGTGGTTGGGCTTGCCGTTCATGATGACGGCCACGCTCGGGGCGTTGTCGGCCATCCCCGACGAGCTCTACGAGGCGGCGCGCATCGACGGCGCCAGCGCCTGGCAGGGGTTCTGGTCGGTGACCGGCCCGTTGCTGCGCAGCGCGTTGATCCCGATCACGCTCACCGGGTTCGCCTTCAACTTCAACAACTTCAACGTCATCTTCCTGCTCAACGACGGCGGTCCGGCCGTCAGCTGGGGCACCGCCACCGCTCGCGGCACCGACATCCTGATCAGCTGGGCATACAACGAGGCGTTCCGAAGTCAGGGAGGCTACGCCTACGGGCTCGGCTCGGCCATCTCCCTCATCATCTTCGTCATCACGCTTGGCGTCAGCCTGGTGAACTTCCGCGTCACGGGCGCGCTCAAGGAGGAGCGGGCATGATCCGCGGACGCCCCATCCACTACCTCTCGATGGTCGCCGTCGCGCTGGTGGCCATCGTCGGCATCGCATGGCTGGTGCTGACGGCGCCGGAGCCGATCGTCCGCGAGCGCATGCTGGTGATCCCCGGCGGCTGGCAGCGCTTCCTCGGCATCTTCGTGCTGGCGACCGGCGGTATCGGCTTCATCGCCTACCTCTACGGTCTCGCGACGCGCCCGATGCGCGCCGCGCGCTACGCCATCACGGCCGGCACCCACCTCTTCCTGTGGCTGGTGGTGGCGGCGGTGTTCTACCCGGTGCTCTACCTGCTGTCGGTGTCGTTCAACCGCAACGACACGCTAGCGACGGCGCTGCCGCGCGAAGGCAACCTGTTGGTGCGCGCCGGGGTCTTCCCCGACCCGGCGGACGTGTCGTTGCGCCAGTACGAGAAGGTGCTGGGCGAGACGCACGTGCTGTGGTACCAGTGGCTGCTCGCCGGGCTCCTGGTGGCGGCCGTGGTGGCCGTCGTCGTGCTGGCCATCGCGCCGCGCTTCGGTGCCCAGAGCGCGCGGCTCGACCGCCTGCGCACGGTCTCGGGATGGACCATCTTCGTCAGCGCGGCCGCCATCGTGCTCAGCGTGCAGCCCTCCCAGTTCTACGGCATGACCGAGGCCGGGCTGGTGCTTCCGCCGAGCATCGGCGGGATGGTGCCGCTGTACATCCGCAACACCCTGCTGGTCTCGGGCATCACCGGCCTGATGGCGGTGCTGTTGTCGACCACGGCGGGCTACGCCTTCGCCCGCATGCGGTTCGAGGGGCGGTACGCCACGCTACTCACGTTCGTCTTCGTGCAGATGTTCCCCACCTTCATGGCGCTGGTGGCGATCTTCTACCTGATGAGCCGACTCGACCTGATCAACACCTTCCCCGGCCTCATCCTGGCGTACTCCGGTGGAGCCATCGCCTTCTCCTCGTGGATCTTCAAGGGCTACCTCGACTCCATCAGCCCCAGCCTCGAGGAAGCCGCCATGGTCGACGGCGCCACTCGTTGGGGGGCGTTCTGGCGCATCATCCTGCCGGTCAGCGTGCCGATGCTGCTGTTCATCTTCCTGCTGCAGTTCATCAACACCTACTCCGAGTTCATCCTCGCCAACACGTTGCTCATCGGGCAGGAGCACTGGACCGTCGGCATCGGCCTGCGCAACTTCTCGACCAACCAGTTCGCCACCCAATGGGGGGCGATGGCGGCGGCCGCGGTCCTCGGCAGCCTGCCCATCCTCGTCATCTTCTACTCGTTCCAGGACGCCCTGACCGGTCAGTACACCGCCGGCGGCGTGAAGGGCTGAGCGGTGCGCGCGGCCCCACTCGCAGCGGCGCCCGAAGCGCTCGGCTTCGGCACCCTGGTGGTGATCGATGGCGCGTACGCGGCCCCGGACGTGTTGCAGGACGCCGCCGTGACCGCCGCCACCTTGCGCCGGCTCGCGGCGCTGGTCGAACCGTCGCGCGCCTCCAGCGAGCCCACGCTGGTGCACGTCGACGAGGGCGAGGACGGCCACAGCGCCGCCTTGGTGGTCGGCGAGACGGCGCTGGTGGCGCACGTCTTCCCGCGGCTCCGTACCGTCAGCGTGCGCTTGTTCTCGCCGCGCGCGGTGCCGGTGGACCTCGCCACCGCCACCTTCCGCGAGGTCTACCGCGTCGGGCGCTTCCAGAGCGCCGTGCGCGACCACGGCGTGCTGCTGCCGCGCGACGCCGACGGTCTGCGGCGGCACCTCGCGGGTGACCGCGGCTACGCGCGGCTTCGCCTGACCCCGACGCCCGCGACGTCGAAGGCGCCGTGACCGCACGGACCGCGTCGGCGCGGGACGGCCTGGTCCTGGCCCTCGACCAGGGCACCACCAGCTCCCGCGCGATGCTGTTCGATCACCGCGGTCACGTGCGCGCGGTGGCGCAGAAGGAGTTCCCGCAGCACTTCCCGCGGCCCGGGTGGGTGGAGCACGACCCGCTCGACATCTGGTCGAGCCAGTCTGGCGTGGCGACCGAAGCGCTGGAGCGCGCCGGCGCACGCGCCGATCATGTCGTGGCCATCGGCATCGCGAACCAGCGCGAGACCACGATGCTGTGGGACCGGCGCACGCTGGCTCCGGTGGCCAACGCCATCGTGTGGCAGGACCGGCGCACCGCCGCCGACGTCGAGAAGCTGCGGGCCGAAGGCGCGCTCGACCTGGTGCGCGGCCGCACGGGCTTGCTGCTCGACCCGTACTTCTCCGCCAGCAAGATCGCCTGGCTGCTCGACCACCTGCCGGGCGCCCGAGCCCGCGCCGAAGCGGGCGAGCTGGCGTTCGGTACCGTCGACACCTGGCTGACCGCCCGTCTGACCGACGGCGCGGAACACGTCACCGACGTCACCAACGCCTCGCGCACGCTCCTGTTCGACCTCCGGACGCTCGACTGGGACGACGAGCTGCTGGCGCTCTTCCGCGTCCCACGTGCGGTGCTGCCGCAGGTGCGGTCCTCGTCGGCGCGCATCGCCCAGGTGCGCCACGGACCGCTGGCCGGCGTGCTGATCGCGGGCATCGCCGGCGACCAGCAAGCCGCCACCTTCGGGCAAGCGTGCTTCGCCCCGGGGCAGGCGAAGAACACCTACGGCACCGGCTGCTTCCTGGTCATGCACACGGGCGACCAGCCCCGCGCCTCGCGCCACGACCTGCTGAGCACCGTCGCCTGGCGTCTCGGCGACGAACCCGCCGAGTACGCCCTCGAAGGCAGCATCTTCGTGGCGGGTGCGGTGGTGCAGTGGCTACGCGACGGCCTGGGGCTGGTGCGCCACGCGGCCGACGTGGAAGCGCTCGCCGCCAGCGTGCCGGACAGCGGCGGCGTGAGCTTCGTGCCTGCGTTCACGGGTCTGGGCGCGCCCCACTGGGACCCGTACGCCCGCGGCGCCATCGTCGGCTTGACCCGCGGCGCCACCGGCGCGCACGTAGCCCGCGCGGCGCTCGAAGGGATCGCGATGCAGGTCGCCGACGTGGTGGACGCCATGCGCGCCGACGCCGACCTCGAACTGAGCGAATTGCGCGTCGACGGCGGCGCGGCCCGCAACGACCTACTGATGCAGATGCAGGCCGACGTGCTCGGGGTGCCGGTGGTCCGCCCTGCCGTCACCGAGACGACCGCGCTGGGCGCGGCGTACTTGGCCGGCCTGGCGGTCGGCTTCTGGCGCGACCGAGACGAACTGGCGCAGCACTGGCGCGCCGAGCGCACCTTCGAGCCGAGCGAGCGCGGGAGCGAGACGGCCACCTCGCTGCGGGAGCGCTGGAAGCGTGCGGTGGAGCGTGCCAAGGGGTGGGACGCGCCGTAGTGCGCGCACCACGCGTCGGCGGCGCCCGCTGGCGCGCCATCGCGGTGTCCGGCGCGATAGGCTTAGGCGGCAGCGGCCTGGGCACGTGCCGGGATGGCGGAACCGGTAGACGCAGCAGACTTAAAATCTGCCGCCCCCACGGGCATGCGGGTTCGAGCCCCGCTCCCGGCACCACGTTGCAGACGCGAAAATGGCCGTTCGCACTCTGCGATTCTTCTACTGGCGGGCGTGCCTGTGTGCGAATAGTGTGCGAACGCTGCCGGTCTCATCGCGGAAGCCCCTTGACTACGTCGCCGATCTCCGCGAGCCGGTCTCTCGCACTCGTCTTGGCGGCCGCGTCAGGCAGCAGCGCGCATAGGATCCGGACGACCAGCACCCCCAGGCTGTAGAGGCTCCTCATGTCCAATCGGTACCTGGCAGGGTCATTGTTGGTCATCTGGTCTATCGTCACGTCCGGTGCGCCGGCTCCGCTGCCGGGGATCGTCTCGGAGTTCATGAGGACAAGCAGCACGTTGGGATGCGCCCCCTGGTCGATCTGCGCCTCGTAGACGTAAGCTAGCGCCTCCGCGATCTGGCCGGCGTCAGCGTCGGCCGACATGACATTGGCCACCGACTGCTTGCAGCGCTTGATGGAGAACTGCTCCCTTGCGGCCTTTCGACTGGCCTTGTCGGCCGACATGATGCGCCGAGCGTCCGGTTCGCGCCCGCTCATGATGGCTTCGTGGTGGTGCTCTAGGTACTCCCGGTGCCGCAGCCACCACGCCGTTGCCGCATCCCGTGAGTCGGCTACACGCGCGGCGTAGAGGCAGCACTCGAGGACGGCCCTTCGGATCAACGGAAGCGCGAAGGACTGGCGGGCTAGGACGTTCTGGGCGGCAGCATGGTAGTTGAACACCGCGTTGGAGAGGAGGGAAGCCGCCGCTCGACGCTGCACTCCTCGACCAGGTTCGACGTGAGCAGTCAGAGTGTCCCATTGAAGGGTAAGGAAGGCGTCAAGCACGTCAACGTGCCTCCCCCCATCCTCGAGGGACACGTTGGTGTTGTGAGCGTACGTGGCAAGCATCTGCTGTAGTTGCCCGCCCTTCACGTCCCCACCCCTCAGTTTGCCCGAGCCGGGTTCTGCTGCGGAAGGTTCTCGAAGAGCATCGCGTTGAGCTTCTGCGCGCTCTCCTTCTGCATTCCGGGCAGGACGTGGCTGTACGTGTCGAGTGTGATGTTGATCGTGGAGTGTCCGAGGCGTTCACTGACGATCTTCGGGTGCACGCCGGCGAGTAGCAGCAGCGTCGCGTGCGTGTGCCTCAGGTCGTACAGGCGCACCGCGGGGTCGATACCGGCGCGCTCGAGGGTGCTCTTGTGCTCGGTGACGACGCCGCGCAAGTTCGGCGGGTCGCCGTCGGCGTTGTGGAACACGTGCTCGTAATGCCGTGGCAGGGCCGCGAGAAGCGCCACGATGCCCTGTGGCAGGTCGACGGTGCGCCGGCCCTTACTCGTCTTCGGCGGCCCGTACACCCATCCCCCTGTGGCCCTCACGGCCTTCCTGCGAACGGTGATGCGAGCGCCAGGTAGGTCGACGTCCGGCCACCGCAGTGCGATGGCCTCGCTCGGCCTGAGGCCGGTGGAGAGAAGCGTCGCGAGCAGGACGTGATGCGGGCTCGACTGCGCGGCGGTGAGGTACCGCGCCGCCTCGTCACTGGTCATGGCGCGCATCTCTTCCCGTTGTTGCTTCGGCAGGTCGACGGCGTCGGCGGGATTCACGGGGATCACGCGCCACTTCACCGCTTGCTTGAGGGCGTTGCGGAGGATCGCGTGCGTGAGGCGCACCGTGCGGGCGCTCAGGCCACCGCCGAGCATGGCGGCGTACACGGCCTGTATCGCGATCGGCGTGACCTGCGTGAGTTTCAGGTCTCCGAGGGGCGCGCGGACGTACCGGTCGAGCTGCGCGCGGTACTCCTCGAAGGTGCTGGCCTGCAACCGCGGTTTCGCGGCGGCGTCGAGCCAATGATCGAGGTACTCGTTAAGGGTCTTGTACGTGGGCTCCATGAGCATGCCGAGGTCACGCTGCCTGAGCATTTCGGTGAGCGCCTGCCGCGCGTCGGTCTTGCTCGCGCGGATGGTGCGGTTCACGTACTTGCGCTTTCCACTTGCGTCCTGGCCGATGTAGACGCGGATGACGAAGTGCCGCGGGCCGCGCTGGATGAGTTGACCGGCGCTCCTACTCACGGTCGTCACCCCTGCGTTTTGCGACGAGCTCGAGGCCGAGTTCGTCGAATACCTTGCCCCACACGGCCGGAACATTCCCGGCTTTTCCGCGCATGATCTCACTTAGGTATTGGCGTGAGACGCCGATCGTGTCGGCAAGGCGGGCTTGGTTCCAATCGCGCCGAGCGAGTTCGATGCGCACGGCTTCGCGGATGCGCTCGTTCATGGGTTCCATGTTGACATGATACACCCGTTGGCGGGCAGAATCAATCTAGGGATTGACAACGTTCGTTCGAGGGCGTATCTTCATGGCACGTCCCGAAAGGAGTGATGCTATGGAACACGCCGCCCCGCCCGAACGAGAGCTCGTCAAGGTGCTGGTGCTGACCGCCACGAGGTACGAACGCGGGATGATCCGAGCGGTCGACGACCGGCTTCGTGCAAGCGTGCCGAGATTGGAGTCCGACGGTAAGCGCGTGTGGCAACTGAGTGACAACCTCGAGGATGACCTGCGGCTCGTGTTGTTTCCTTGTGTTCACTCGGATTCGCGGCGACTTGCCGCTGCGGTCGCGGCCTTTGAGGAAGCGACAGGAGCACCGGCGCATGAGGCGATGCAGGTCTGGGACATGACGCCACCTGCCGGGGGCGGAGACCTGGTCTAGGACCGCCTCCCTAGAGAAGCGCTGCACCGCTACAAGGCGCCGGGTGACCGCACTCCGGCGCCGTTCCCTTGTCCGCCCCTCGGGGTCCATAGCGTACGCGCGGAGAGGACAGCCCTGGGATGCGACGCTCGCCGGCACCCCGTCAGGTCAGGAAGATCTGCGGGTACGTCGGCCTCTCGCCCCACCAGACGCTTAGGGCGGTCGCCATGACGAGGTCATCGTGCGCCGCCTGTGCCCCGTCGTTCCCATAGCTATCGTGTCCCGCGGCGGAGATTGACACCTGAAAGGCGAGCATCTCGTCCGCCCAACGTTGCGCTTGGGAGAGAGACTTCGCGACCCGTAGACGATCGGTCTGAAGCGCTAACTGGAGGGCGGTCACGAGGTCGCGCTTTGGGACGCGGTACTCACGGCGAACCGTATCGGACGAGAGGTTATCGCCAGCCGTGATGGTCACCGATCGCGGGCGTAGGCCGTGTTCTCGCATCATGTCGACCACCGCGCGTCCCACGCCGGTCTGGTCGACGATGAGTTCCTCCGTCCCGGCGGCTCGGCAGACTTCTGCGATCCTTGAAACCTGCGCGGGGTAGTCCGTGCCGATGGGGAGCCGCTCAAGGTGACGAACGCGATGAACTGGTTTCTCTCCTTGGCGCAACACCTCCGTGATGCATATGGCGGAGAAGTCATGTGTTTGGGCGAGGTCGACTCCTGCGATGCGCGCGGTGTCCGTCCTGCTGAAGTTCATGCGGCAACCTCGAACAGTGGCGGCACCGAATCGTCCAGGGCGCGCGTGACCGTGTCGTATCCGAAGACGGCACGCTCGGCGTCGACGAACTGGCAGAAGTACTCCTGTAGGTACCAAGCCTCCGTATGCGTTGCCCGCTCCTCCTCCAGAAACTCTTTGCTGATGCGTGGCACTTCCTCGGCCGTGATGCGCACCTTTCGCCAGCCGGGTGCCTCATCCCAAGCCTTCCAGAAGTGGCCTCGCTTCCCGAAGGGCGTGCTCATGAGCACCAGGCGCCCGTCCGAGGTGGCGATAATGGCCCGGACAGCGCTGAAC
>CAZACZ010000075.1:12092-13429 GCA_964483695.1 uncultured bacterium
GGTCGTCGTCGACGCGCGCGGCTTCGTCCTCGATCAGTAGCGTCACCGCGCTGATGCCTCGGATCGTCGCCTCGGACCCCGGCAGGCTCAGGACGCGACCTCCGCCCGCGACGCTCATGCTCGTCTTGTTGTCCTCTAGCAGCACCGGGGGGTCCGGCAAGGACGATCGAAGCTCGACCACCTTCCGAAACAGTTCACTCGACTGGCGTTGTGACGGGCTTACGCACACGGTGACGCTGCCCGGGGCGTAGATCGCCTCGTGTAGTGCCAGGACGGCGGCGGTGGTGCTCTTCCCTGCTTGCCGGCTGCAGTTGAGCAGGTCACGCTTGCTGTTGCCCGCGACAACGTCACGTTGCCACGGATCCAGGTCGAGACCGAGAACGTCGACAGCGAATCCGACCGGGTCGGTGCGGTAACGCTCCGTCTCTCCGGAGTACCGGACGGCCCTAAGCTGGGATTCGAGCGTGCCGAGCTTCTTCTCTAAGCTCATCGATCTGCGCCTGCATCTTCTCAGTCCTGGCCTCGAGCTCGCCAACCTCCACGAGCTTCGTGTACGTCCCAACCGCCTGCGTGAGCAGGTACCCGATGCCCTTGAGTTTCTCGATGCTCACGGGCGTCTCGCCGTCACCGCGGGACAGGTGCGCGTCGAGTGCCTCGATGAAGTCTGAGACGATCACGCGGAGTTCCTGAAGGTCGATCCCGCGGCGGTTCTTGCGGTGAGCATTGCGTTGCGCCATGCGGGCCTCTACGGGGTTCGGGTTCGCCATGATCCGGTCCTCTCAGGTGATTGGGCTAGATGTGTGGTGGTCATGCGATCCTCTCTTCCAAGTACCCAAGCCTGGGCAGCACATTCCTGCTGATGACGTTCTCAAGCCTGCGAACCAGATCATCCGCCAACCCATCCACCGCCCTGCGATCTGCGCCGGTCAACGACGCCACACTCAGACTCTGGTTCACCGTGAAGTTCAACTCGATGGCCGGAGCGCCACGAACCGCCGCGCCCGGCGCCCGCGTCGCCTCCTTGTCGCGAGGCACCATCGAACCGAACAACCCGCCCAAGACGGGCAGGAACGAGGACACGACTTGCCCCCAGAACCCAACGCCTGGGATCATGCCGATGAGGCTCCCGCCGATACCGAAGATGCCCTCCACGATGCTGCCCGTGTCACCACTGCGGATGCCCTTGATGAGCACGCCCATGAACTGGACGCCGGCGTCGGCGACGGAAGACCGGAAGTCCTCGCCGGCCTGCCGGATGGCTTCGCGTTGCTCGTTGATGGCTTTCGCGTTCTCAATATCAGCCGGGTTGGACTCTCGCGGCCGGAACCCCTGGTAGG
>CAZACZ010000076.1:0-12930 GCA_964483695.1 uncultured bacterium
GGCTGCTCGTAGATCTCCTTGAGCATGAAGTGCTCGTAGCCGCCCTTCTCGGCAGCCTCGGCGTCCCATTCGACCACGGTGGCGGCGCGCTCGACGGGCCGGCCGGCGAGGTCGGTGATGCGCACTCCGTCGGCGCGGAGTTCCGCCACGTCGCCGTCCAGCAGGTAGATCACGTCGCGCGTGTACGGCAGGAGCGCGGGCACGTCGCTGGCGAGGTACGTCTCGCTTCGCCCCAGGCCGACCACCAGCGGGCTGGTGTTGCGAGCGGCGATCAGCTCGTCGTGATCGACGTGCGTCACCACCAGCGCGTAGGCGCCGTCCACCTGCGCCAGGGCGGCGCGCACGGCGGCGGCGAGGTCGCCGGCGGTGGGCCCGCCGGCGTACGCGTCCTCGATCAGGTGCACCAGCACCTCGGTGTCCGTCTCGGAGGCGAAGACGTGCCCGGCGGCGGCGAGGCGTTGGCGTAGCGGAACGTAGTTCTCGATGATGCCGTTGTGGATCACGGCCAGCCGGCCGTCCTCGGAGAGGTGCGGGTGGGCGTTGACGTCGTTCGGGCGGCCGTGCGTCGCCCAGCGGGTGTGGCCCAGGCCGAGCCCGCTGTTGGGCAGGCTCCCTCGGACCGCGTCCTTCAGCACCGCCAACTTCCCGGCGCGCTTCACGGCGTGCAGGCGAGGAGCGCCGCCGCTGCGGTCCGCCACCACCAGGCCGGCCGAGTCGTAGCCGCGGTACTCCAGCCGCGACAGTCCATCGAGGATGACGTCGGCGGCCTGGCGGCCTCCCACGTACCCGACGATTCCACACATGGGGTTCGTCCTTTCGGATCGCTACGAGTGCGTTGGCCCCGCGAGCAGGCGTCGTCCGCTCAGGGGCGCTCGGGTGTTGTGGTGGTACGACCCCGGACGTGCTCGAGTGAGGGGGTGCGGCTCAGGAGGGGCCCGCAGACTTGGGCGGAGCAGGCGGTCGTGCCCGTTCCGCGTTCGCGCTTTCGGTCGGGTCGGCGGCTGCGGCGGTGCCGCGCGCGCCTTCCGGACCTATCCTCCGGCGTCGTCGTCGGTGGTGCCGACGCGACCCGGAAGCCCTCCACCTCGTCACCAGGTCGGCATCCTCGGGCGCCCCGTGGGGAACCGCGCCGGTCCTGGGCTTGCGCTACCTCGGCGTCCCGAAACGATGGGTGCGCTCGATCACCTCCTCGTCCACGGCTCGCCGACCACCAGCAGGCCGTGGAGGCTACCGTAGACGCGCGCCTCGAGGTCGGTCATGGTGGTCTGCGCGCTCAGCAACGGGTACAGCAAGATACTGCGGCCGGTCGTCACCAGCGGTGAGCGCTGAAGCACTTGCGCCAGGCTGGCGGGCACGTCCCGCGGAGGGTAGAAGATCTCGCGCTCGTTGGCGGGGTTGCGTTGGATCGGTAGCGACGTCACCAGCGTGGCCAGCAAGGCGAAGCCCAGCAGGGCACCGCCGATGCCACCCAGGATGGTCTCGGCGATCGCCTTGCCGCGCGCGGGAACGCTGAGTCGCCGCGCCAGGAGCCCGAGCAGGACGCCGCCGGCGAACGCAGCCGCGACGGCGATCCACGGGTCACGGGAACCGACCACCAGGAGCGGCCGGAGCAGCGCCACTCCCCCGACGCCCACGGCCAGCCCGACCCAGTGCCTCTTGGCGCCGAGGGCCGTCATCACCGCCACCAGCACCACCAGCAGTACGTCGACGTAGGTCACCGCGGTCATGCGCGGATATCGTATCCCGCGCTCCTCACGGCCTGGATGACATTCCGCATAACACCGTCGACCTCGTCGTCGGTGAGCGCACGTTCCGGGTGGCGGAAACGGAAGCGCATCGCCACCGAGCGCATACCCGTCGGCAGCTGCTCGCCCTGGTAGACGTCGAACGGCGCCAGCGACACCAGCCGCTCGCCGGCGGACGCGCGGCACAACGCCGCCAACGCCGCGTAGCCGACATCGTCGGGCGCGATGACCGCGAGGTCGCGCTCGGCGTGCGGTTGGCGCGCGATCTCGTCGAAGCGGATGCGCCGTCCAGCCAGCGGCAGGCGAAGCTCGGCGAGGTACGTCTCGGGCAGCTCGTAGCGCGCCGCGACCTCGGGATGGAGGCGCCCGGCGAAGCCGATCTCCTCGCCGTTCCAACGCACCCGCGCTGCCACCCCGGGGTGCAGCTGCGGCGCGGGGGCGGGCTCCACCTCGAGCTCCGCGCGGTCCAGCGCAGCTAGGTGCTCCAGCAGGCCCTTGAGCACGAAGAAGTCGGTCGGCTGGTCGGGGCGCCAGCCGCCCACGGCGCGCGGACCCCGCAGCAGCACGGCCACGCGCTCCTCTTCTTCGCCCAGGAACACGTGCCCCACCTCGAACAACGCCAGGGCGTCGGCGAAGCGGTTGAGGTGTGCGGCCGCGAGCAACCCCGGGTAGAGCGCCGTGCGCAGCACCGAGCGCTCGACGCCCTGCGGGTCCTGCAACCGCACCACCGGCGCCGGGGCAGCCGCCCGCGCCAGCTCGCTCTCGCCGGTGAAGACGTAGGTCATCGTCTCCTGCAGCCCCATCGCCGCCAGGCGCGCGCGCAGCACGCGGTGCGTGGGATCGCCAGCGGGCGGCACGAACGCCATGGCCGGCACGCTGGTGCCGATGTGCTCGTACCCGTGGAGGCGCCCGACCTCCTCCACCACGTCCTCCTCCAGCGTCATGTCGAACCGCCAGCTGGGCGGCGTCACGCGCCACTCGTCGGCACCGCTCTCGTCGACGTCACAGCCGAGCGCTTCCAGGTAGCCGCGTTGCTTGACAGGTGCGACGTCGACGTCCATCAGGAAGTGCACGCGCGACGGCCGGAAGGCGATCGATGGGCGCGTGAGGTGGTTACCGAACGCACTCAGACCGGGGTGGACGCGCCCGCCTGCGAGCTCCTGGATGAGCGCGGCTGCGCGCGCCGAGGCGCGCGGCTGCAGGTTCGGGTCGACGCCGCGCTCGAACCGGATGCGCGCGTCGGTGACGAGCTTGTGCCGACGCGCGCTGCGGCGCACCGTGACAGGCTCGAAGGCCGCGACCTCCAAGGCGACGTCGCGGGTGTCCGCCACCACGCTGTCGTGCAGGCCGCCCATCACGCCCGCAAGACCGATGGCGCGGCTCGCGCCGTCCGGGCCGGGCGTGGCGATGACGAGATCGTCCGGGTCTAGGTCGATGGTCTCCTCGTTGAGCAGCGCCACGCGCTCGCCGGGCTTGGCGCGCCGCACCTGCAGCACGGCGGCGGCGTCCGCGGCGCCGTTCGCGCCCGCACCTGCGGGGTGCCGTCCCAGCACGCGCCGGTCGTAGGCGTGCGACGGCTGGCCGAGCTCGAACGTGACGTAGTTGGTGACGTCGACGACGTTGTTCCGCGGGCGCAGGCCGAGCGCCGCGAGGCGCCGTTGCAGCCACACCGGGCTGGGGGCCACCGTCACGCCCTCGATGGCACGCAGCGTGAAGCGCGGCGCCCCGACCGGGTCCTCGATCTCCAGCTCCAGGCCGTCGTCGAGGGCGGCGTCGCCCGCATCGAGGCCGTCGCTCGGGTGCAGCAGCGGCAGGCCGAGCTTCGCCGAGAGGTCGCGGGCCACGCCGAGCAGGCTGAAGGCGTCGGCGCGGTTCGGGGTGAGCTCGAGCTCGATCACCGTGGTGGCGGGCCAGACGTCTGCCAGCGGCGTGCCGAGCGCCACGTCGGCGCCGAAGGCGATGAGCCCTCCGGCGGCGTCGTAGAGCCCGAGCTCCTTGGGGCTAGCGAGCACCCCTCGACTGGCCACCCCCAGCATGTCGCGCTCGCGGACCTCCCCTCCCACGCCGGGCAGCAGCGCCCCGGGGTGCGCCAGCGCCGAGCGCATCCCGACGCGCGCGTTGGGCGCGCCGCACACCACCTGCACCTCGCGACGCCCGTCGAACGCCACCACCTGCTGGAGGTGGTCCGAGCCCTCGATGGGGGCCAGCGTGCGGATCTCCGCCACCACCACGTTGCCGGGGGCGGCCGGAAGCTCCTCGACGAGCTCCACCGCCAGGCCCAGGCCGTCCAGCAGCTCGACCAGGCGGGAGGGGGCGGGGAGCGCGTCCTGGAAGAACGTCTGCAGCCAATCCAGCGGGACCCTCACGACCGCCGCCCCCTGCCGGCCGTCACCGTCGGTCCTGACGCGGCGGCGTTCACAGCGTCCCCCGGAACTGCTCGAGGACGCGCAGGTCGCCTTGGTAGAAGTAGCGGATGTCGGGGATGGCGTAGGGCACCAACGCCAAGCGCTCGATGCCGAAGCCGAAAGCGAACCCGGTCACGCCCTCGTAGCCGACGGCCTCGAACACCTTCGGGTGCACCATGCCGCAGCCGCCGAGCTCGAGCCACTCCTCCTTGCCGGTGCGGGGGTTGGTCCACCAGATGGCGAACTCGGCGCCCGGTTCGACGAACGGGAAGTACGTCGGTTGCAGCCGCGTGCGCGTGCCCGGGCCCATCAGCGCCGTGGCCATCTCTTGGATGGCGCCGCGCAGGTCGGCCATGGTGACGCGCTCCCCCACCACCAGCGCCTCCAACTGGTGGAACTGCGCTTCGTGCGTGACGTCGACCGCCTCGTTGCGGAACACCTTGCCCGGCACCACGACCTTGAACGGCGGCGTGTGCGTCTCCATGTAGCGGACCTGCATCGGGCTGGTGTGGGTGCGCAGCAAACGACCGTCGGTGGTCCAGAAGGTGTCCTGGGTATCGCGCGCCGGGTGCTCGGGCGGGAAGTTGAGCGCCTCGAAGTTGTAGTGGTCGGTCTCGAGCTCCGGCCCCGTCACCACCTCGTACCCGAGGCTGGTGAAGACGTCCAGCAAGCGGTTGGTAACGAGCGTGAGCAGGTGCAGGCCGCCGCGTGGGGGGCGGGTGCCGGGCAGGGTGACGTCGACCCGCTCGCCTGCCAGCTGGGCAGCCAGCGCGGCCTGCTCGAGGTCGTGCTTGCGCGCGTCGAGCGCTTCTTCGATCCGGCTCTTCCGTTCGTTGATGCGCTGGCCCGCCGCCCGGCGTTCCTCCGGCGCCAGGGCGCCTAGGCCCTTGAGCTGCTGCGTCAGCAGGCCCTTCTTGCCGAGGTAGCGCACGCGCACGTCCTGAAGGGCCTGCAGCTCGTCGGCGGCGGCGATGGCGGTGAGCGCCTCGTGCAGCTCGCCGGCTCCGCCGGTGTCGGCCGGGTCGGCGGCGCCGCTCGCGGGAGCGTCGGGGGAACCGTCGTTCATCGTGTCCTCGTCCTCTCCGTGCCGGACGCCGCGACCAGGTCCGCGGCGTCCGGTCAGGTCAACGAAAACACCACCGCCCGTCCGGGCAGTGGCGTGCACAGCGCAGGGCCTACGACCCTGCGCTCAACGGAACAACGCGAAGGAAGCCGATGGGCTTCTCATAGGGCGGAGTGTACGGTGCCTCCTCGCGGGGTGTCAACGCGCCGAACCGGCTTCCCAACCGACTCCGACGTCGTCGCCTGCAGCGAACACGTCGCACAACCAGGCTCCCGCCATGCGGACGGCGTCGTGATCGAAGCCGGGCGGCGCGTGCTCGGCGCCCCAGGCGTCGGCGCTCGCTTCGTCGTCGAACGGGCCCACCAGCGCCTCCCCCACCCGGTACGCCGCCGGCGCCAGGGGCGTGCGCACTTCGCGACGGACGCCCCCGCGGTCGCGCACCTCGCGCACCACCGCGTGGCGAGCGCGCCACTCCGGCCTCGCGGCCAACTCGTGCAGGTAGCGCTCGAGCCGCGCCGCCTCGCTGCCGCCAAGCGGGGGGTCGACGAGCAGCACGCTCAAGCCGCCGTGCTGGCTGCGGTAGAGCTGCCGATCCGGGAAGAGCGCGAGCAGCAGGCTGGCCGCGATGTCGGCCAGGTCGGCGCTGGCGCGCAGCGCTTCGCCGAACGTGGGCGGGCCGCCGTCGATCGTGCCGGGCGCTGCGTCCCGGTCGGTCGCCGGGTCCGGCAGGTCGGGGTCGAGCGGGGCTGCCATGGCCTCGGTAGTCTAGCCTGGCGAGGAGGCCGGCACGGAGTGGTGGCGCCGTTCGCGCGGACGGCGCGCCGGCGGCCGGTCGCCTCGACGTTGCGCCGGGTCCGGCCGACGCGCTAGAATCCCGTTCGGACAGCGTCCCGACGCAGGAAGCGGGTGGGTTCGGGAACCCACCCCTTTTCGTTGCGAAGGGACGAGGAGGTCGCATGAACTTGGCGCAAGCAGCCGACGAGGTGCTTCGGCCGCTCGGGTTCGAGGTGCTCGAACTGAACGTGAGCTCCTCCGGGCGGAAGCGTCGCGTGCTGCTGCGCATCGACCGACTCGACGAGGCCGTCGTGTCCATCGACGACGTGGCACGCGCCACCTCGGTGTTCGGCCTCGAACTGGACCGCCTCGACCCCTTCCCCGAGCCGTATCGGCTGGAGGTCGAGTCGCCCGGTTCGGAGCGACCCCTGGTGACGCCGCGGCACTTCGAACGCTTCCACGACCTGCTGGCGAAGGTCCGCGTGGCCGGGGAGACGTTCAAGGGCAAGATCCGCGCCGTCGATGGAGACCAGGTGACGTTCGAGGTCGATGGCGTGCTCCGTACGCTCGCCATCTCGGAGCTGGAGAGCGCCCGTCTGGCCGAGTGGCCGGACACGCCCCGCTGAGGCGCTTCCGGTCGGTCCGCGCGACGGCGGCAGCGAGCCGCCGTGCATCGTCGTGGCGGGGATACAACCGAATAGGTAGGGAGTGGAACGGATGAACAAGGAGTTCGTCGACGCGCTGAACTTGTTGGCCGCCGAGCGCAACCTCGACAAGGAAGCGCTCTTGTCCAGCCTCGAAGAGGCTCTGGAGCAGGCGTTCGAACGCAACGTGATGCCTGGCAAGCAGATCGAGGTGGACCTCGACCCCGAGTCGGGCGAGATGGACATCGTCGTCATCCGCCGGGTGGTGGAGACGGTCGAGGACGAGGACAAGGAGATCAGCCTGACCGAGGCGCTCGAGCTCGACGACGAGGTCGAGGTCGGGATGGAGATGGAGTTCCCGGTCGACCCCGAGAAGTTCACGCGCATCGCGGTGCAGACCACCAAGCAAGTCATCACCCAGAAGATCCGCGAGGCCGAGCGCGCCATCGTCTTCGAGGAGTACAAGGACCGCGCCGGCGACATCATGACCGGCGTCGTGTCGCGCACCGACAACAAGCGCAACGTCTTCGTCGACCTAGGGCGCGGCGAAGCGATCATGCCTCCCAAGGAGCAGATCCACGGCGAGCGCTACATGGTCGGGATGCGCGTCAAGGTGTACGTGCAGAAGGTCGAGCTCTCGCCGCGCGGCCCGTCGATCCTGGTGTCGCGCGCAGCCCCCGAGTTGCTCGAGTTCCTGATGCGGCAGGAGATCCCCGAGGTCGCCGACGGCACCGTCGAGCTCAAGGCCGTCGCGCGCGAGGCCGGGCAGCGCTCCAAGGTGGCGGTCTCCTCGAACAACGTCAACGTCGATCCCATCGGGGCCTGCATCGGTCACCGCGGGAGCCGCATCCAGGCCGTCACCGCCGAGCTGCAGCGCGAGCGGGTCGACATCATCCAGTGGGACGGCAGCCCGCGCGAGTTCATCCGCAACGCGCTCTCCCCCGCCAAGGTCGGCAACATCGAGCTCGACACCGAGTCCAAGACCGCGCGCGTCACGGTCGGCAACGACCAGCTATCGCTGGCGATCGGTAAGAGCGGCCAGAACGTGCGACTCGCGGCCAAGCTCACGGGCTTCAAGATCGACCTGGTCCCGTCCGAGTCGGTGTCCGACCTCGACGCCGCGATGCAAGCGGCGGCTTCGCGCATGGGTGATTCGGCCACGGTCGAACGCAGCCACGCCGCCTTCGACGCCCTCTTCAGCGCCACGCCGACCGCCGGCCAGGAGCCGGGCGAGGAAGCGGCCGAGGCGACCCCGGACGACGAGACCGAGGAAGCGACGTCCTGATCGTGGCGACCGCGGCCCCACGTCACGTGCCGATGCGGCGATGCGCCGTGTGCCGGGACTCCCGGCCACGGAACGCGTTGCTCCGCCTGGTGCAGGACGAAGGCGGCGCATACCGGCTGGACCCGACCCGCAAGCTGGGCGGACGCGGCACCTGGGTGTGCCCCGCCTGCGCGGCCGAACCGAACGAGAAGAAGTTGCGCCAGGCCTTCCGCGGCCAGGCGCAGGACGTACGGGCGCTCTTGACGGACGCGCTCACCGCGCGCCCCCTCCCTGCCCAACGGCGGGCGGAGGGCACCGGGACGGAGGGCATGCATGACCGATAAGGTACGGATCTACCAGCTCGCACGCGACCTCGGGATCGAGAACCGCGAGCTGATCGCGATCCTCGAAGACATGGGGGTCGAGGTCAAGTCGCACGCGAGCACCCTGGACACCGACACCGCCGACACCGTGCGGCAGCTGGTCGAGGCGGAGGCGTCCGCGAAGAAGGGCGCCAAGCCTGCGGCGGACAAGCCCGCGGCGACGAAGAAGGAAGCGCCCGCCAAGCCGGCCAAGGCGGCCGTCGAGGCGAAGGAAGCCGGCGCCGTGAAGCCGACGAAGAAGGCCGACGCCGCCGCGCACGACGCCGAAGAGGCGGGCGTCATGGCCGAGAAGCAAGCGAAGCCGAAGGAGACCGCCAAGCCGGCCAAAGCGACGGCGCCCGCTCCGCTGCCCGTGCGTGCGCCCGTCGTGACCGTGATGGGGCACGTCGACCACGGCAAGACGTCGCTACTCGACGCCATCCGCAAGACGCGCGTGGCCGAGCGCGAAGCCGGCGGCATCACCCAGCACATCGGCGCCTACCAGGCGCAGACCAAGCACGGCCTCGTCACCTTCATCGACACGCCGGGCCACGAGGCGTTCACCAGCATGCGCCAGCGCGGCGCGACCGCCACCGACATCGCGGTCATCGTCGTCGCGGCCGACGACAGCATCATGCCGCAGACCCGGGAAGCGATCGCCCACGCCAAGGCGGCGGGGGTGCCGATCGTGGTGGCCATCAACAAGGTCGACCTGCCGCAAGCCAACCCCGAGAAGGTGAAGCAGGACCTGATGAAGGTCGAGCTGATCCCCGAGGAGTACGGCGGCGACACCATCACCGTCGAACTGAGCGCCAAGACCGGCCAGGGCATCGACGACTTGCTGGAGATGCTGTCGCTGGTGGCCGAGGTCGAAGACCTCCGCGCCCGCAAGGACGGCCTCGCCAACGGCATCGTCATCGAGTCGGTGCTCGACAAGCGCGCCGGGGTGCTGGCCACCATCATCGTCCAGGAAGGCACCCTGCGCGTCTCGGACTACATCGTCTCGGGCGAGGCATGGGCCAAGGTGCGGCGGCTGACCGACCACACCGGCGCCAACATCGCCGAGGCCGGGCCGTCCGTTCCGGTGCAGGTGCTCGGCTTCTCCGAGCAGCCGGACGCCGGCGCAGCGGTCGAAGCGGTAGCCGACGAGGCCACGGCCAAGGCCATCGCCGAGCAGCGTCGCGAGGAGCGCAAGGACGTGGAGCGCGAGGCGATCGGCCGCAAGGGCCTGACCTTGGCGGACCTGTTCGGCAAGCCGAAGACCAAGACCATCAACTTGCTGCTGCGCGCCGACACCCAAGGCACGCTCGAGGCGATCAAGGGCGTGCTGCAGAAGGAAGCCGACGCCACCGAAGAGGTCGACATCGAGGTGATGCTGGCCGAGGTGGGCGCACCGACCGAGTCCGACCTGCTGCTCGCCGGCACCGCCGGAGCGTCGGTGCTGACGTTCGGCGTCAACGCGCCCGGCAGCGTGCTCAAGTCGGCGGAGCGGCAAGGCATCCCGGTGAAGTCCTACCGCATCATCTACGAGCTGATCGAGGACGTGCAGCGCATGATCCGCGGCCAGATCGAGCCCGAGACCGAGGAGCGCACCCTGGGCCGTGCCGAGGTGCGGCAGGTCATCAAGGTCCCGCGCTCCGGCAACATCGCCGGCTCCTACGTGCTGGACGGCATCATGCGGCGCGGCGCCAAGGCGCGCCTGATCCGCGGCGGCAAAGAAGTCTACAAGGGCTCGATCGCCGGCCTGAGGCGCTTCAAGGACGACGTGCGCGAGGTCGGTACCGGCTTCGAGTGCGGCATCAACCTGCAGAACTACGACAACGTCCAGGAAGGCGACGTCATCGAGGCCTACGAGTTGGTCGTGGTGCCGGTCGCCTGAGGTAGAATCGCGCTCGTGCCGCAACGCACGCCCGATACCCGACGCCCGAACCGCACGGCGAGCCACGCCGCGGCTCGGGCGTTGGCGTTCCTGCTGACCTTGTTGCCGCTACCGCCCGCCCTGGCGCGCGCCGCCACCCTGCCCCAGACGAACGCGGGCATGTCCGCTGCGCCGCTGGTGATGCTCGACGCCGGTGCGCGCGGGCCGGTGGTGCTGAGCACCGGGCCGGGCCCGCGGTTGCCGTCGTTGCACGTCGCCCTCCCGACCCTTCCGCCGCAGCCGACGCCGCACGAGATCGGACGGGCGGGGGCGGAAGGCGTCGGCCGCGGCGGTGCGCGCCTCGCGGCGTTGGGTCGGCGGCAACTCGACGGCGGCTGACGCCGACGATCCTGGACGCGACGCCGGGCGAAGCGCGCCACGGACGTCGCGCACCGCCTTCCACCGCATCGCAACGAAGCCAAGCCTCGAGCGCCGCCGTCCGTGCACCGTTCGAGGACCCCGAGGAGCCTCATGAACCGACGCAACGTCACAGGCCTGCTGGTGCTGGCCCTCATCGTCGCCTCCGTGCTGTACCTATGGCAGCCGTGGAACCCGGGCCAGGGCGCGCTCAAGCTCGGCCTCGACCTCCAGGGCGGCCTGCGCGTCACGCTGCAGTCCGACGAGCCCAACCCACTGCGCGACGACCTCGAGACGGCTCGCAACATCGTCGAGAACCGCGTCAACCAGTTCGGCGTGTCCGAACCGCTGGTCGCCACCTCCGGCGACGACCGCATCATCGTGGAGTTGCCGGGCCTCACCACGGCCGACCAGCAGCGCGCGCTCGACCTCATCGGCCAACAGGCGATCCTCGAGTTCCGCCTGGTACGGGCCGAGTCCAACAGCCTCCCCAACGATGCCCTGACGCTCGACGACCTCGAGGCGGCCGCGTTCACCGGCGAGATCGTGTCCACCGCCCGCGCCGAGTTCCAGCAGGTGCCCGGCGCGCCATCCGGCCCGGTGGTGGTGTTCGAGATCCGCCGCGAGAACGCCACGGACTTCGGCAGCTTCACCGGCAGCAACGTCGGGCGCCGCATGGCCATCGTCCTCGACGGCACCATCGTCACGTCGCCCACGCTGCAGTCGCGCATCAGCGACTCGGGGCAGATCACCGGCATCGGCACCCTCGACGAGGCGTCCGACATCGCCGTGGTGCTGCGCTCGGGCAGCCTCCCCATCAGCTTGCACGTGGAAGAGATCCGCACCATCGGCCCGACCCTCGGCCAGGACTCCATCAACGCCGGTCGCACCGCGGCGCTCATCGGCGGCGGCGCCGTGATCCTGGCGGTGGTGGCGTACTACGGGCCGCTGTTCGGCGGGGTGCTGGCGGTCGGTGTGGCGCTCGCCATGCTGCTCATCTTCGGCGCGCTCGCCGCCCTCGGCGCAGCGCTCACGCTGCCGGGCCTGGCCGGACTGGTGCTCACCATCGGCGCTGCGGTCGACGGCAACGTCATCAGCTTCGAGCGCATCCGCGAGGAGCTGCGCGCCGGCAAGGGCCTGCGCCTGGCGATGAAGCGCGGCTTCGGCAACTCGCTGTCGGCCATCATCGACGCCAACGTGACCACCCTGCTGGCCGCCGGCGCGCTCTACCAGTACACCAGCGGCGCGGTGCGCGGCTTCGCCATCACCCTGGCCATCGGCATCGTGGCGTCGGTGTTCGTGAACATCGTCGTGGTGCCGTTCTTCCTAGACGTCCTCACGCTGAAGCGCCAGCGCTCGCTGATGGGCCGCGGCTGGTTCATCGAGGGCGTCCAGTTCGTGCGCCGCGCGGTGCCGATCATCAGCGTCACCGGCCTGTTGGCGGTGGCGTCGGTGGTGTTCGTTGCCGTGTCTGGGCTCGACCTCTCCACCGACTTCACCGGCGGTACCAACGTGCTGCTGCGGGTGTCCGACACCACCACCTCGGCGGACGTACGCGCCGCCGTGGACGGGCTCGGCCTGGAAGGCGTGAGCGGTCAGGCCGCCACCATCGTCCAGGTGGAAGACGCCACCATCGAAGGCAACCTCATCTCGGTGCGCAGCGGCCTTAGCGAGGCGAACCAGACGAGTTCCGAAGCGTTCTCCGGCGCGCTCGCCACCGCCATCGGTGGCCAGGTGCTGTCGTCGGACTTCGTCGGCCCCGCCGTCGGCGCCGACCTGCGCCGCGGCGCCTTCATGGCCGTCCTGGTGGCGCTCGGCCTGATCTTGGTGTACGTCGCCTGGCGCTTCTGGCCGAACTGGATCGTCGCCGTGGCGGCCATCGTGGCCACCGCGCACGACGTCGCCATCACGCTCGGGGCGCAGGCGCTGTTCCACATCGAGTTCTCGATCCCGGTGCTGGCCGCGTTGCTGTTCGTGGTCGGCTACTCGCTCAACGACTCGATCATCATCGCCGACCGCATCCGCGAGAACCTGCGCACCGTGCGGGACCGTAGTTACCGCGAGGTCGTCGACATGGCCGTGAACCAGACGCTGTCGCGCACGGTGGTCACGTCGGGTACCACGCTGCTGCCGGTGATCGCGCTGCTGCTCTTCGGCGGCAGCGTGCTGCGCGGCTTCAGCGTGACGCTGCTCATCGGCATCGGCGTCGGCACGTTCTCGAGCATCTTCATCCTGGCGCCGCTGGTGGTGTGGTTCAAGGAGCGGCAGCGCGGCGCCGGCCGTGCCAAGGCGCGTACCGCGCGCGCCTGAGCCCGCGCACACCGTTCCCTTCCTGGCGCGCACCCTCGCGGTGCGCGCCGGCTTCTGTTCGGTCACCGTCCCGACCGCCCCGGGCGCT
>CAZACZ010000077.1:0-12857 GCA_964483695.1 uncultured bacterium
GCCCGTGTGCGCCGGCCCCTTCCGCTTCGTGGAGCGCGTGGCACAGGACCGCATCGTGGTCGAGCGCTTCGCCGACTACTGGGACGCCGGTTCCATCTCCATCGACCGCATCGTCTACCTGCCCATCCCCGACAGCAGCGTGCGCCTGGCCAACCTGCAGTCCGGCGACCTCGAGATGATCGAGCGCGCCGCGCCCACCGACCTCGGCACCATCCGCGCCGACGCCAACCTGGTGCTCCCGAGCGCGCCCAGCCTCGGGTACCAGGGCATCACCATCAACCTCTCCAACCCCGGCCCGCGCGACAACCCGCTGTCGAACGACGTTCGCGTGCGCGAAGCGCTCGAACTGGCCATCGACCGCAACGTCATCAACGACGTGGTGTTCGGCGGTGAGTTCGTGGTGGGGAATCAGGCCGTGCCGCCGACCAGCCCGTGGTACGTGCCCGAGTTCGCCGTCCCCGCCCGCGACGTGGAGCGCGCCCGCGCCCTGCTGACCGAGGCCGGCTACGACCGCGTGGCGTTCGAGCTGATGGTGGGCAACAACCCCGAGGCGGTTCGGGTGGGCGAGGTGATCCAGGCGATGGCGGGCGAAGCCGGCTTCGACGTCACCGTCCGCGCCACCGAGTTCGCCACCGCCCTCGACCTGCAGGAGCAAGGCGAGTACGACGTCTTCCAGGTGGGCTGGTCGGGCCGCATCGACCCCGACGGGAACATCCACCAGTACCACACCTGCGACGGCACCCTGAACGAGACGGGCTACTGCGACCCGGCGGTCGACCAGGCGCTCAACGACGCTCGCGCCGCCGGCAGCACCGAGGCGCGCTACGACCTGTACGAGCAGGCGCTGGAGCGCTACCTGCCCGACCGGCACATCATCTACCTCTACCACACGCAACTCTTCTTCCCGCACACGGCGCGCCTGCAGGGCTTCCAGGCGTACCCGGACGGCATCATCCGCTTCCAGGGCGTGACCCTCGACTGACCTTCGTGTTCCTTGGGGGGTGGGAAGCACCACCCCCCAAGGAACGCTCGGCGCGGGCCGGTGCGCCCGCCGCGTCCGGTCGGTCGGCGCCCCTTCGGCAACCAGGAGTCGCGAACCAGGAGGCAACGGTGGTTCCCTTCGTCGTCAAGCGGGTGCTCACCGCCGTTCCGACGCTGTTGATCGTGACGTTGATGGTGTTCGCGATCCAGCGGGCGTTGCCGGGCGACCCCGCGCGCATCCTGGCGGGCGAACAGCAAGACCCCGAGGTCATCGCCTTCATCCGCGCCAAGTACCACCTCGACGATCCCGTGCCGGTGCAGTACGTCGCGTGGCTCGCGCAGGTGGTGCGCGGAGACCTCGGCACCTCGATCCGCACCAACCAGAGCGTCCTGGCCCTCATCGCCTCGAAGCTTCCCGTCACCGTCGAACTGGCGCTGCTCTCCATGCTGGTCGCCGTCGTCATCGCCATCCCGGCGGGCGTCGTCTCGGCCACCAAGAAGGGCACGGTGTTCGACTACGGCGGCACGGTAGCGGCGCTCTCCGGCCTCTCCATCCCCAACTTCTGGCTCGGGATCATGCTCATCTTGCTGATCTCGGTGCAGCTCAAGTGGCTGCCGGCGTCGGGCTACGTGCCACTCGACGAGGGCGTGGGCGAGAACCTCAAGCGCATGATCATGCCGGCGTTCGTGCTCGGCACCGGCCTCGCCGCGGTGCTGATGCGGCAGATGCGCTCGGCCATGCTCGACGTCATGCGGCAAGACTTCGTGCGCACCGCGCGCGCCAAGGGACAGCGGCCGTCCCTGGTGATCGTGCGGCACGCCATGCGCAACGCGCTCATCCCGGTCACCACGCTGCTCGGGCTGCAACTCGGGGCGTTGCTGTCCGGCGCCGTACTGACCGAACAGGTCTTCACCCTCCCCGGCTTCGGCAAGTTGGTCGTCGACGCCATCTACAACCGTGACTACGCCGTGGTGCAAGGCGTGGTGATGGTGACGGCCACCGCCTACATCGTCATCAACCTGCTGGTGGACATCGCCTACGCCGTCATCGACCCGAGGATCTCCGCCCGATGAGCCTCTCCGCCGCCACCACGGACGTGCGCGTCGACACCGTCGACGCCGTCCTCGCGCTGCGTCGTTCCCCGCGCGCGCTGCGCCGCATCCTGCGCCGCCCGCCCGCCATCGTGGGTGGGATCGTGGTGGTCCTGTTCGTGCTGATCGCCGCGTTGGCACCCTATCTTGCTCCGTACGACCCCGCCAAGCCCGACTTCCTCGCGGTGCGCCAGGCGCCCAGCGAGACGTACCGTCTCGGCACCGACGAGATCGGCCGCGACGTGCTCTCGCGCCTGCTCTTCGGCGCGCGGGCGAGCCTGGTGGCGGGCGTCATCTCGGTCGCCATCGCCACCGCCATCGGCGTGCCGCTCGGGCTGCTGTCCGGCTACTACCGCGGCGCCGCCGACGAGGTCATCATGCGCGTCACCGACGCGTTGCTTTCGTTCCCGTTCCTGATCCTGGCGGTGGCGATGGCAGCGGCGCTCGGCCCCAGCCTCACCAACGCCATGATCGCCATCGGCATCGCCAGCACGCCGACGTTCATCCGCCTGACGCGCGGGCAAGTACTGGCGGTGAACGCCGAGGACTACGTCCAGGCCGCCCGCGGGCTGGGCGCGTCCGACCTGCGCATCCTGGCGAAGCACATCCTGCCGAACGCCTTCACGCCGATCCTGGTGCAAGCGACGCTCACCATCGCGCAAGCCATCATCGCCGAGTCGTCGTTGTCGTTCCTGGGCCTGGGTGTGCAGCCTCCCACGCCGAGCTGGGGCGGCATGCTCAACACCGCCAAGAACTTCCTGGTGCAGGCGCCGTGGATGGCGATCTGGCCCGGGATCTCGATCTTCGTCACGGTGCTCGCGTTCAACCTCTTCGGCGACGGACTGCGCGACGCCTTCGACCCGCGCGGCGACTGAACGCGCACGTCTTCGTGCGTCTCCGGCTCGCTCCCCGCGTCAGGCGAGCTGCGGACGGTGGGCGAGCGCTTCGTCGATCACCCGCAGGGTGGCGTCGCGTTCCGCGCCGACGAGCTCGAGGCGCGGCGGGCGCACGCGCGTGTTCCCCCGACCGACGCGCTCTTGCGTCAGCTTGATCTTCTGCACGAACTTGATGCCGATGTCGAGCCGCAGCAGCGGCAGGAACCAGCGGTAGAGGGCGAACGCCTCGTCGATGCGGCCGGCGCGCGCCAGGTCGTAGAGGCGCACCGACTCGTGCGGCAAGGCGTTCACCAGGCCGGCGATCCACCCCACCGCACCCACCTGGAACGCCTCCAACGCCAGGTCGTCCACGCCCATCAGGATGGCGAACGACTCGGGCATGATCGAGCGCAGCCACGCCACGCGGCGCAGGTCGGCGCTCGACTCCTTGATCGCCTCGAGGTTCGGGTGCCGCTGCACGAGCTCGTGCACCTGCGGCGGGGTGAAGTCGGTGGTGTACGCCAGCGGGTTGTTGTAGAGCATCGCCGGCAACGGCGTGGCGTTCAGGATGGCGGCGACGTGCGCCTGCATCTCGCGCTGGTCGCTGGCGTAGACGTACGGCGGGAGCACCATGAAGCCGCTTGCGCCGGCGGCGGCGGCGTCGCGCGCGAAGCGCACGGCCTCCGCGGTGGACGCCGAGGAGACGGCCGGGATGAGCGGCGTGCGACCGTCCAGGGCACCGGCCAGTGTCTCCAGCATGGCGAGCTTCTCGTCGTGCGTCAGCGTGGCGCCCTCGCCGAGCGAACCGAACGGCACGATGCCGACGCAACCGGCGTCGACCATCCAGCGGGCGTGTGCCGCGAACGGCTCGTGATCGACGCGCAACCGCTCGTCGAAGGGGGTGGTGATGGCGGGGATGACGCCGCGCCAGTTCACGTTCATGGGAGCGCTCCTTCCGGCGCCGCGGCGGCGGCGATGGCCGCCAGGCGCTCGACCACGATGGCGAGGTTGGTGCGGATGTGGTGGCTCATCGCCCGTTCGGCGCGGTGCTCGTCGCCGGACAGGATGGCGTCGGCGATCTCGCGGTGCTGCGCTCGGGCCATGGCGGAGACGTTGAGGTCGCGGGTGAGCACCTTGACGCGCGCCACGCGATCGGCGAGCCGCTCGACGAGCTCGGCCAGGACGGGGTTCCCCGACGACCGCGCGATCGCGAGGTGGAAGGCGTCGTCGGCTTGCACATGGCGTGCGAGGTCGTCGTCGACCAACGCTTCCATCGCCGCCAGACGCGCGCGCACCTCGTCGCGGCCGGCCTCGCCTGCATGGCGCGCGGCCAGGCGCGCGGCCATCCGCTCCAGGCGCTCGCGCACCTCGTACGTGGCCACCGCCTCCTCGGGCCGCAGCATGGGCACGCGCACGCCGCGGTTGGCCTCGAGCTCGAGCAGGCCCTCCTGCGCCAGGCGCCGGACGGCCTCCCGCACGGGCGTGCGCGACACCGCAAGTGCCTCGGCCACCTCCTGCTCGCGCAGCCGCCGGCCCGCTTCCAGGCGGCCCGCTAGCAGCTCGCGGCGCAGGTGCAGGTAGACGCCCTCTGCGACGGTCGGGGGGCGGGGTACGGGGAGCACGCTCGATTGTATGGTGTATACAATGCGAACGCAAGGAAGGGCCGCCGTGCCGGGAGCGGCGCGCCGACCCGCCCCGCACGCGCGAGGAGCGTACGCTGCGGGGAACGTTCCGGGGAACGCTCCCGCCCGGAGCGAGGCCGAGAGGTCCAGGTCGGCCAGGCTGGGCAAGCGTGCGAGGAGGAAGGTTCCGTCCCGTATGGAGGTCACCGTCAACCCCAGTGCCAGCGTCGCGCTGTCGACCGTAGCCCCGGTGCCGGCGTGAGGCGCGTTCAGGTCGTCGATTCGCACACCGGAGGCGAGCCCACGCGGCTGGTGGTGGGTGGTGGTCCGGACCTGGGCACCGGGCCGATGGCCGAGCGGTTGGAGCGGTTCCGGGCGGTGCACGATCGGTTCCGGTCGGCGGTCGTGAACGAGCCGCGCGGCTCCGACGTGCTGGTGGGCGCCCTGCTGTGCGCCCCGCACCGGCCCACCGCCGCCGCCGGCGTCCTCTTCTTCAACAACGTGGGCTACCTCGGGATGTGCGGCCACGGCACCATCGGCCTGGTGGCCACCCTGGCGTACCTGGGGAAGCTCGCGGCAGGCCGGCACGTGATCGAGACGCCCGCGGGCGACGTGACGGCCGAGTTGCACCCGGACGGGCGGGTGAGCGTCCACAACGTGCCCTCCTACCGCCACGCGGCGGGCGTGAGCGTGACGGTGCCGTGGCGCGGCGAGCGGCGGCGCGTGACCGGCGACGTCGCGTGGGGCGGCAACTGGTTCTTCCTCGGCACCGACCCGGTGGAGGCGTTCGACCTGCGCGTCCACCCGAGCGACATCGATGCCCTCACCGAGTTCACCTGGCGGGTGCGGCAGGCGCTCGCGGCGGCCGGCGTGACCGGCGCCGGCGGCGCCGAGATCGACCACGTCGAGCTGTTCGTCGCCGGTGATGGCGGCGCGGACGCGCGCTCGTTCGTGCTGTGCCCCGGCAAGGCCTACGACCGCTCGCCGTGCGGCACCGGCACCAGCGCCAAGCTCGCTTGCCTGGCGGCCGACGGCAAGCTGCCGCCCGGAACGACCTGGGTGCAGGAGAGCGTCATCGGCAGCCGCTTCGAGGCGCGCTACGAGCTGGATGCGGACGGTGCCGTGCGCCCCGTCATCACCGGCGCGGCCTACGTCACGGCCGAGGCCACGCTGCTGCTCGACCCGGACGATCCGCTGGTCTGGGGCGTCCGCTGATGGCGCAGCTTGGCCGAGGCGGCACTCGATGAGCCGCCACGTGGTGGTGATCGGCGCCGGCGTGATCGGGTTGGGCAGCGCCCACGAGTTGCGCCGCCGAGGATTCGAAGTGACCGTCGTCGAGCGCGACGGTCCTGCGCGCGACACGACCTCGTTCGGCAACGCCGGGATGATCGTGCCGAGCCACGTGGTGCCGCTGGCGGCGCCGGGGGTGGTGGCGCAGGGCCTGCGGTGGATGACGAACCCGAAGAGCCCGTTCTACCTGCGGCCGCGCCCCTCGCTCGAGATGCTGCGCTGGGGGTGGCGCTTCTGGCGCTCCGGCACCGCGGCGCACGTCGAGCGCAGTGCGCCGTTGCTGCTCGAACTGCACCTCGCCAGCAGCCGCGCCTACGACGCCTGGCACGATGCGATTCGCCCTCCCGGCGGTGACGGCTTCGGCTTGGAACGCCGCGGCATCACCGTGCTGTGCGCCACCGACCACGGCCTCGAGGAGGAGGCGCGCGCGGCGGAGCGCGCCAACGCCCTGGGCTACCCGGCCGAGGTGCTGAGCGCCGCCGAGGTCCGCGCCCTGGAGCCGGACGCGGAGCTCGCCGTGGCCGGCGCCGTGCGCTTCCCCGGGGACGCCCACCTGGACCCGTCAGCGTTGATGCGCGCGCTGCATGGATGGCTGGAACGATCCGGCGTGGCCCTGCGCTTCGGCACCGTGGTGGAACGGTTCGCGCCCGGCCGCGCTGGCGTGCGCGCCGTGCGGGTTCGCGACGTGGCGACGGGCGAAGCGTCCGACCTCGCCGCGGACGTGTTCGTGCTGGCCGCCGGCGCGTGGTCGGCGCCGCTGGCGCGGCAGGTGGACGCGCGCGTTCGTCTGCAACCCGGCAAGGGGTACGCGCTGACGCTGGCGACGAACCCGGCGCGGCTGCGGGCGCCGGTGTTGCTGGCGGAGGCGCGCGTGGCCATCACCCCGCTCGGGCAGCGTCTGCGCGTCGGCGGCACGATGGAGTTGGGCGGGTTCCGGGAAGGCGTCACGCCCTCGCGCATCCAAGGGATCGTCGACGGCGCCACGCGGGTTCTGCCGCGGCTGCGACCCGAGGAGCTTTTGGCCGCGCCGCGTTGGTACGGCCAGCGGCCGTGTTCGCCCGACGGCCTGCCGTACCTGGGGCGTGCGCCGTCCGCGGCCAACGTGGTCGTCGCCACCGGCCACGCCATGATGGGCGTGAGCCTGGCGCCGGTGACGGCGCGCATCGTGTCGCGGCTGGTGGCGGGCGAACCGCCAGGGCACGACCTGGCCCTCTTGGCACCCGGCCGTCATGGCTGAGCGTTGCCGGCGCGGCCGGAGGGAAGCCGCGTGACCTACCCCATCCTCGACGCCGAACGCACCGCCGAGCTGCTGCCGTACGGCGCCGTGGCGGACGCCATCCGGCACGTGCTGCGCGACCGACGAGCGGGCCTCTTGCGCATCGCCGAACGCACGGCGCTGCCGCTGGCGCGGGGCACGCTGCTGACGATGCCGGCATCGGACGATCGCCTCACCATCACCAAGCTCGTCACCGTGCACCCCGGCAACGCCGCGCTGGGGCTGCCCACCATCCAAGGCGAGATGCTGGTGGCGCGCGCCGAGGACGGCACCCGCCTCGGGCTGCTGCATGGCGGCACGGTGACGATGCGCCGCACGGCGGCGCTGAGCCTGCTGGCGGCACGGGCACTGTGGCCCGGCCGCACGTGGACGGGCGAGACGCTGCTGCTGTTCGGGGCAGGAGATCAAGCCAGAGCGCACGCCGAGGCGTTCACCGAAGAACTCGGGATCGCGCAAGTGCGCATCGTGTCGCGCACCCGCGAGCGCGCCGAGCTGCTGGCGGCTGCCCTGCGCGCGCGTGGGGTCGACGCCGCCGTCCGCGGCGGCGCGAACGCGGAAGGCGGCGACCGGGGCGACGTTGCCGACGCCGCCATCGTCGTCACCGCCACGACCTCGCGGGTGCCGGTGGTGTACGGTGCGCCCCGCGCGGACGCGCTGGTGGTGGCCGTCGGCGCCTACCGACCCGACATGGCCGAACTCGCGCCGGCGACGATCGCTTCCGCCGGCGTGGTGTGCGTCGATACCCTCGAAGGCGCGCAGGCCGAAGCGGGCGATCTCCTGCAGGCCGTCGCCGCCGGCGCGTGGTCGTGGGAGCGGGCGCGCCCGCTGCTCGAGGTGCTCGACGAGCCGCCCGTAGATCCTGGTCCACGCGTGTTCAAGAGCGTGGGGCACGCGATGTACGACTTGGCGGCGGCGCGGGTGGCGTTCCCGCGCTGATCGCGTCCACCATCCCGCGCCGCGCCGAGGCCGCGGGGATCACGACCAGCGTCGTGATCCCCGCGACGACCATCCCCACCCACATCAGCGCCGAGATCTGGTGGTGCGGACGCAACGGGGAGAGCTGCAGCGCGGTCAGGCCGATGGCGATGCCGAGCGCGTTGGCCGCGATCGGCCGGGTGGCGGCGTGCAAGCCGCGGCGCACCCAACCGGGGGCGTCGGGGTCGGCCTTGCGCGCGACCTCGATGGCGGCGATGAGGTGGATGGCGTAGTCGATCCCGACGCCCAGCACGATGCTCGACGCCACCACGGTGATCAGGTTGAGGTTCATGCCGGTGGCGCTCACGAACCCGAGCACCACCGCCACCGTGAGCGTGATCGGGGCGAGCGACAAGAGGGCCCGGTCGACGCGCCGGTACACGACCCACATCAGCAGCGCCACCAGCGCGAACGCGAGGCCGAGCGACACCGCCTGGGCGCGTGCGATCTGCGACGCCAGCGCCGCGAACAGCATCGGGGTACCAGAGAACACGCGCACCTCGGGCATGGCCGCCGCCGCGGCGCGCCAGACGGCCACGTCGGCGCTGTCGTAGGCGGCGGTGAGCACCACGAAGCGCAGGCCGTCCTCGGTGGCCATGCGACCGAACGGCAGCGGGCGCTCTCCGCTGAGGACGGCCGCACGTTGGTCGACCGGAACCTTCGGAAGGATGTCGGCCAACGACACCACCGCGCGGATGCCGGGTAGCTCCTCCAGCGCGCGCGACGCTTCCCGCAGGGGCGCGAGTTGCTCCTCGATCGGGCGCTCCGGGTCGATGGCGAACTCGCCGAACAGCGGCGTGGCCCCACCGAAGGCCGCCGCCACGCGCTCGAAGCCTTGCCGCACCGGGTGGTCGGCGGGGAAGTAGAAGAGCGGGTCGGCGTCGACCTTCAACCGCGGCGCGAAGATCGCGGCGAACGCCACGAGCGCCGTCACCAGGGCCCAGGCCACCCAGCGGCGGGAGGCCAGGCGCGCCACGCCGGCGTCGAGGTGCGCGCCCAGGGGGGTGCGCTTCTCACCCGGCATGCGCTCGAAGAGCAGCGTCATCGCCGCCGGCAGCGCGAACCAGGAGATGATCCCTGCAAGCGCGATGCCGACGGCGACGAACGCGCCCAACTGCGCGATGGGCAGGACGCCGGTAGCGACCAGCGAAAGGAAGCCGGCGGCGGTGCTGACGGTGGTCAGGATCATCGGCACGCCCACCTCGGCTAGCGCGGCGGCGACCGCGTCGGTGCGGGCGAGGCCGCGGCGCCGCGCGTCCTGCAGGTGCGCCACGAAGTGAAGCCCATCGGCCGAACCCATCACGATCACGAACACCGGCACGATGACCGTCACCAGGCTGATCTCGAGTCGGAAGGCGAACAGCACGCCGAAGGTCCACACACTCCCGAGCAGAGCCGGCAGCAACGCCAGCACCGCGAGGCGCGGATGCCCCAGGGTGGCCGTGAACACCAGGACCAACACCACGAGCACCAGAGGCGGGATGGCGATCAGGAACCAACCGAGTAGGTCGAGCACCTCGGCGTAGACGACAGGGTTGCCGGCCAGCGTGACGTCGAGCGCCTCGGGGACGGCCGCGCCCTGCACCGCGCGCACCGCCGCGATGGCGTCGCCGGCGGGCTGCACCACCAGCATCGTGCTGGCGGCGTCCTGGGACACGAGGATCTCGGTCGTCGGCCCGGCGCGCAACGCGACCAGCGCCAGGGCGGGCAGGGCGGCGATGGCCGACGGCGTCACGTTGCCGCCCAGCAGCGGAACGGTCTCGGGCAGGAACGACCCGACGCTCGCGACCTCGGGAAGCGCAACCAACGCATCACGTGCCTGGGCGACCAGGACCATGCCGGCGCGGTCGTCGAAGCGACCGCCGTCCTGGCGCGTCAGCAGGACGGTGATCGGGTCGGTAGCGCCGTACCGCGCCTGCATCCGCGCGAACGCGCGCCCTTCTTCGTTGCTGTCGGTGAGGTACGCCGTCACGTCGAGGTCGAACGACAACCTCGGGAACATCAGCAAGGCGCCGGCGGTGACCACGAGGGTCGCGGCCAGCACGAGACGGGCCCTGGTCACGACGAACCGGGCGACGCTTCGCATCGGTCGAGTGTACGCCCGTAGGCCGCGCCGCGCCTCCAGCCCGTACCATGGCGGGGAGGAGCGACCACCATGGCCACCGCATCGAACCCCCGAAGCCCCCGCGCCGGTAGCGGCCCGGTCGGCACCTACCTACGCCACCACTTCCGGCACTTCAACGCCGCCACCTTGATCGACGCCAGCGACGCCTACGTTCGCCATCTCGACGCCGGCGGGTCGATGATGGTCACCCTAGCTGGCGCCATGAGCACGGCGGAGTTGGGGCTCTCGTTGGCGGAGATGATCCGTCAGGACAAGGTGCACATCATCACCTGCACCGGCGCGAACCTCGAGGAGGACGTCTTCAACCTCATCGCGCACGACTTCTACGAGCGCGTCCCCCACTACCGCGACCTCACCCCGCACGACGAGCAGGCGTTGCTCGAGCGCCACATGAACCGCGTCACCGACACCTGCATCCCGGAGGGCGAGGCGATGCGCCGGCTCGAGAAGGCGCTGGTGGAGGAGTGGACGCGCGCCGACGCCGCCGGCGACCGGTACTTCCCCCACGAGTTCCTCTACCGCCTCCTCCGCGGCGGTCGCTTGGAGGAGTACTACCAGATCGACCCGAAGGACTCGTGGCTGGTGGCGGCCGCCGAGAAGAACCTGCCGATCGTGGTGCCCGGCTGGGAAGACTCGACCACCGGCAACATGTACGCCGCGCACGTGATGGACGGCGAGATCCGCAACGTCCACACGGTGCGCACCGGCATCGAGTACATGACCTTCCTGGCCGACTGGTACACCCGCGAGGCGCCGCTACGGAGCGTGGGGTTCTTCCAGATCGGTGGCGGCATCGCCGGCGACTTCCCCATCTGCGTGGTGCCGATGCTGCATCAGGACCTGCGCCGGGACAACGTGCCGATGTGGGGGTACTTCTGCCAGATCAGCGACTCCACCACCAGCTACGGCTCGTACTCCGGCGCGGTGCCGAACGAGAAGATCACCTGGGGCAAGCTGTCCGTCGACACGCCCAAGTTCGTCATCGAGTCGGACGCCACGATCGTCGCGCCGCTGATGTTCGCCTTGATCCTGGGGCAGTAACCGGCGTCGGTCCTGGGACGCGGTGCGCGAGGAGCGCCGCGGATCAGGACAGCGCCGCGGCGTTGCGCTTCAGCACCCGGTAGGCGAGGAACGCCGCCGGCAGCAGGAAGGAGAAGCTGAGGGCGAGCGCCGGCACGATGCCGATGGCCTGCTGCAACGCCCCGAAGAAGATGTAGAGCACACCGGCCGTGCCCCAGGTGAAGCCCATCAACATGCCCGAAGCGGTGGCGACGGCGTGCGGCGCCAGGTCCTGCGCGGTGACGACCAGCAGCGGGATGGCGGCGTTGGTGAAGAGGCCGCCCAAGGCCACCAGCACGTAGTACGCCGCCGAGCCGGCAGGGACGAGCAGCACCGCGCCGAGCAGGGGGATGGCGAGCAGCATGCTGCCCACGATCAGGCGCCTGCGCCCGAAGCGCGGCTCGAGCGCGCCCGAGAGGAGGCCGCCGGCGGCGGTGGATGCGCCGTACAGCGCCAGGGTGATGCCGATGATGGGCGCGTCGGGCGCGAAGCCCCGCACCTGGGCGAGGTAGAGCGGCATCGCGTTCGAGAAGCTCACGAACGCCGTCGCGCGCAGGATGCCGGCGACGGCGAGCTGACCGACGGGCCCCGCGAAGAGGGCGGCGTCGAAGATCTTGGGCCGGGCATGCCGCTCCGGTCGGGCCTGCCTCGGCGTGAGGACGAACAGCATGGCCCCGAGGGTGACGCCGACGAGTGCGAGCCACGGCACGTACTCCACGCCGAAGCGGCGGATCACGAACAACGCGACGATCGGCATGGCGGCCGAACCCAGCGGCCCACCCGCCGCGAACAGGCCGACCCCGAGGCTCTTGTGCGCCCCGGCCGAGCGCGCCATCGACACCGCGGCCGGGTGGAAGAGCGCCGAGCCCAAGCCCCCGAACGCCAGGATGGCGACCAGCACGACGACGTTGGGCGCGACGGCCACGAAGCTCATCAGCACCGAACCGACGACGAGACCGAGCGCAGCCGAGCGGCGCCTGCCCCAGCGGTCGGCGACGGCGCCGGCGAACGCCTGCATGACGTTGGCGGACAGCGAGATGATCGCCACGAACGTCGCCAGCACGGCCTCGCCGACACCGAAGCGAAGCTGCAGCGTAGGCAGGAACACCGGCAGGACGTTGGCGAAGGCGTCGTTGGTGAGGTGCGCGAAGGTGAGCAACACCGCCAGGTTGACCCCGGTGAGGGTACCGCGCCGGACGACACTGGTGGCCATCTCGTGACGGTATCAGGTTCGGCGCTGGCGCGGGTGGAGTGGCCGCGCCAACACGGTGAACGCCGGGTGGACGACGCCGACGGGCGACAACGGTGCGTGGCGCCGCGGCCAAGGAGCGCGCGGCGCCGGCGACGTGCGGGCCACGCTCGCATGGTGACCGGTGCCCAGCAGCGCCCGGCAGGGTCCTTCGGCTACGGTCGTCGGCGGGCGCGACCGGATGCGCGCGTGGTAGCTTCGGTGCCAACGACACGCCCCACAAGGAGCCCATGAACCGCAGCCCTCGTGCCTTGCTCGTCACCGGGATCGCCTTCGCTGCCGGCGCGTACCTCTTCTGGCGCGCCACGCAGGG
>CAZACZ010000078.1:0-4086 GCA_964483695.1 uncultured bacterium
CCTCAGCCGTGCCGACGCTCCTCGTGCACGTCGAGGCTCACGCCCGTCTCGACGCTCGGCGGCCCCACCCGGAACGCGGCGCGCAAGAGCCCCGGGGTGACCAGCGTGGTGATCACCACCATCGCCACCATCAGCGCGAACACGTCCTCCCCGATGACGCCTCGCTCCACCCCGATGGCGGCGACGATCAGACCGACCTCGCCGCGCGACACCATGCCGGCGCCGACGCGCAGCGCCTCGACGTTGCGGAAGCCCGCGAGCCGCGCTCCCAAGCCGGCGCCGACTACTTTTCCAACGATGGCGACCACGACGATGGCGAGGCCCAGCAGGACCTCCTGGCCGCCGAGCGCCGCGCGCAGGTCGGCGCGCAGGCCGATGTCGACGAAGAAGACGGGCACGAAGAAGGCGTAGGCGATGGCCCTCGTGCGCTCGGTGAGCGGCTGGTCGAGTTCGCTTCGCGCCAGCACGATGCCGGCGAGGTACGCGCCGGTGATGGCGGCCACACCGCCCCCCACCTCCGCGCCCCAGCCGTACAGCAGCACCACGGCCAGGGCCGCGCCGAACATCGACTCCGGGACCCGCAGGCGCGCGAGGAAGCGCACCGCCTGGCGCACCGCGGGCGCCAGCACGAACGCTGCGACGAAGAACGCCACCATCTTCACCGCCACCAGCCACACCGGGGTGGGCGCGCCGCCGGTGGCGAACAGCGCCACCACCACCGACAGCACCAGGATGCCGATGACGTCGTCGATGACGGCAGCAGCCAGGATCGTGCTGCCTTCCTTGGTGCGCAGCTTGCCGAGCTCGAACAGCGTCTGGGCGCTGATCGAGACGCTGGTAGCGGTGAGGATGGTGCCCACGAACATCGCCGTCGCCGGCGGCATGCCGGCCCACGTAGCGATGCCCCAGCCGCCCACGAACGGCACCACCACGCCCAGCGCGGCGGAGACGAACGCCGCCCCACCGATGCGCCGCATGCCGGCTAGGTCCGTCTCCAGCCCCGCGAGGAACATCAGCATCATCACGCCGAGCTCGGCGAGCGTGTGCACCACCTCGCCGCTCGCCGCCGCATGGTCGAAGATGGGCAGGGCCAGCAGGTCGAGGCCGGTAGGGCCGAGCACCAACCCCGCCGCGATCATGCCCACCACCATCGGTTGGCCGAGGCGCAGCGAGAGCGACGCGGACAGTTGCGCGCCGAGGATGACGACGACGAGGACGACGCTCAGTTCGAGGAAGGCGGTCACGCGACACCGCCCGGCAGAGCTGCCAGGTACCGAGCCGATGCGGGAAAGCGACCCTGGGTCATGCGTTCCCGCCATGCTACGCCTGGTGCGCCACCTGCGCTAGCACGGCTCGGCGCCGTCCCCATCGTCTATCCTCCCTCCATGCCCGCGTCCATCCCTCGCCGCGTGCTCCCGGTGGTCATCGCCGCGCAGTTCGCCGGGACGTCCATGTGGTTCGCCGGGAACGCGGTGCTGGACGACCTGCGGCGGGTGATCGCGGTGCCGGAAGGGGCGCTCGGCAGCCTGACGTCCGCGGTGCAACTCGGCTTCATCGTCGGCACCCTGGCGTACGCGGTGTTGCTGGTGTCCGATCGGTTCTCGCCGTCGCGGGTGTTCCTGGCGTCGGCGCTGCTGGGCGCGTCCTGCAACGCCGCCATCGCGCTCGGCACCGGATGGACGGACGCCGTCGGCGTGAGCGACTACGCCGGCGTCCTGGCGCTTCGCTTCGCCACGGGCTTCTTCCTCGCGGGCATCTACCCGGTGGGCATGAAGATCGCCGCCGATTGGTTCGCCGCCGGTCTCGGGCGCGCCCTCGGGTACCTGGTCGGCGCACTGGTACTGGGAACGGCGTTCCCGCACCTGCTCCGCGCGGTCGCGAGCGAGGTCCCGTGGCAGTCGGTGCTGGTGGGGACGTCGGTGCTGGCGGTGGCGGGCGGCGTGGCCGTCTGGCGTTGGATCCCGGACGGCCCCTACCGGAAACCCAGCGGCGCCTTCCGGCCCGGCGCGATCGTCGACGCATTCCGCGCCCCGCGCTTCCGCGCCGCCGCGCTCGGGTACTTCGGCCACATGTGGGAGCTGTTCGCGTTCTGGGCCTTCGTGCCGGTGGCGCTGGCGTTCCGGTTCCCGGGTGCGGCCGAGCGCACCGTCTCGCTCGGGTCGTTCGCCGTCATCGCCGTCGGCTCCTTGGGTTGCGTGCTCGGCGGCCTGGCCACGCTGCGGGTCGGCAGCGCGCGGGTGGCGGCGGTCACCCTGGCGGTGTCGGGTGCGATGTGCCTGGCGTCGCCACTGGTGTTCGCCCTGCCCCTCTCGGCGTTCGTGCTGGCGATGGCCGTGTGGGGGTTCGCGGTGGTGGCCGATTCGCCGCAGTACTCGGCGCTGGTGGCGCGCTACGCGGCGCCGGAGTCGCGCGGGTCGGCGCTCACCATCGTGAACTCGATCGGGTTCGCCATCACCATCCCCAGCATCCACCTGCTCACCACGCTGTCGGCGCGGAGCCAGGTGCCGTGGATCTACCTGGCGCTGGCCGTCGGTCCGATGCTCGGGTTGCTGGCGATGCGCGGGCTGGCGGTCGAGCGGGCGTGACGCCTCCTACCGCTTCCGTCCCTGCCCCGTCGCGTCGGCGATCGGCCCGAGCACGGCGAACAGCACGCGCTGGACCGCGAACGGCGGCTTGACCAGACGGAACTCCGGCGTGAAGCGGCGGAGGGTGGCGACCGTTCGCAGGAAGCTGCGCCGCTTCGTGGTCTGCCCCTCGCCGATCCCCCAGAGGGCGCGGAGGAACGCCTCGCTCTCGAGGGCCGGCCGCACCTGCCAAGTCACCTCGGCGCCCGCGCCGCCGGCGGGGCGCATGGCGTGCGGCGTGCCCGCCGGCACGTCGAAGGACTCGCCCACGACGTAGGTACGCTCGACGCCGCCGACGCTGGTCCACAAGGCGCCATCTAGCACCTCGAAGTGCTCGTCCTGCACGGGATGAAGGTGCATGGGCGGGGCCTTCGGGTGGGGCGCGTAGCGCATGCGCATCTCGAGGAGCGCGCCTGCGGTGTCGGCCGCGGTGCGGACGAACCGCACCTGGTCACCGTCCACCGTCGTGTACGTCGGGGGTTCTTGCGTCACTCCCGGGAGTGTAGCGAAGGCGCGTGGCCACGGGCCGGCCTTCGTCACCGCCGGAGCGCTTCCTGTCGCGCCGGGCTACGTTCGTGCCGCCAAGCACTCGGTAGCCTGGACACCCGATGCCGATCGATCCCACGGTTCGACGCCTGGTCGACGAACTCCCTTCCTCCGGTGAGAAACGCGCCGTGGTCACCGGTGGCAACGCCGGGCTCGGCCGCGAGACGGTGCGCTTGCTGGCGCATCGCGGCGTCGAGGTGGTGCTCGCCAGCCGCGACCCGAGCCGCGGCGAGAACGCTCGTCAGGACGTGCTGCGCGACGTGCCCGACGCCACCGTGCGGGTGGACGTGCTCGACCTGGCGTCGTTGGCGTCGGTGCGGGCGTTCGCCGAGCGGATCGTGTCGGACGGGGCAGGTGTCGACGTGCTGGTGGCCAACGCCGGGGTGATGGCGTTGCCGCGCCGCCTCACGGCCGACGGCTTCGAGATGCAGTTCGGGGTGAACCACCTCGGCCACTTCGCGCTCACGGGCGCGCTGCTTCCGGCGCTACGCCAACGCCCGGGGGCGCGCGTGGTGGCCGTCACCAGCGGCGCGGCGTTCAACGCCCGCATCGACTTCGCCGACCCGATGGGCGAGGAGCGGTACGGGCGCTGGCGCGCCTACGGCCAGTCGAAGCTGGCGAACCTGCTGTTCGCCCAAGGGCTGGCGCGGCGCTTCGCGGCGGAAGGCACCGGCGCCACCGCCATGGCGGCGCACCCCGGGCTGGTGTTCACCGACCTGCAGCGCAACGCGGCGCGCGACCCGGAGGCGCGGACCTCGTGGCCGGAGCGCTTCTTCCTCGAGACCATCACGCCGGCGTTCGGCCAGAGCGCGCAGATGGGGGCGTTACCTACGGTGTTCGCGGCGCTGTCGCCCGAGGCGGCCGCGGGAGACCTCTGGGGTCCGCGCTGGGTCGGACGCGGGGTGCCCGTTCGGGC